>JARCRU010000001.1 GCA_029850535.1 Actinomycetota bacterium
CGAACTTAGGTTCCATCCGCGACAAAGTGCCTTTCACCTGGGATAATGGTGGTTAGCAACAACGTAATCATCCCAAGTGGAAGGCACCCGTCAGGTGAAGACAATAGCGAAGAAAAGGGCCAAGGTGGTGCTGGGTGCACCCGACGGTCGAATCACTCCCCGAGGGGGTCTGCATCTAGTCGCCAAGCTCGACAAATTACTCGGCATCACGGCCACTATCGACAACGGCGACCTGGCGTTCAAGCAGCGCAAGCGCGGCCTCATGCTCGGAAGCGTGATGGTGTCGCTCGCCGAAACGATGCTCGCCGGTGGGGACTTCTTGTGCGACCTCGACCACCAGCGCGAGGACGTCGCCGGACTTCGACTTCGCGCGGTGCCCGACGTGCCCGCGTCCACCACGGTGATCGGCTTAGGCCAGCGCTTTGACGAGAAAGCACGCGTCCACGTGGAGCGGGCCAACGCGAAGCTCGTCAAGGGTACCTTCTCCCTGCTACCCGAGAAGCGTCGCGCATCACTTATCGCACAACGTCCGAGCATCGACCTCGACCCGACCGACACCGAAGTGTACGGGCGCATGAAGGAGGGCTCGGACTTCAACTACCAAGGACAGAGGGTCTATCGCCCGCACCCCGCGGTGTGGGCCGAGGCGGGATGGGTGCTCGCCGCGGACTTCGGTTCGGGCAAGAGCGACCCGCGCCCCCAAGCCCCCGCTCTGCTCGCCCGCGCTCTCGCCGCGCTGCCTGCAGGACTACTTCGTCCCATCGTGCGAGCCGACTCGGGCTTCTTTGATGCCAAGCTCGCCACTGCGGCCCTGTCGCTGAACTGTGACTACGCCGTCGCGGTCAAGCGCAGCGACGCGGTGTGGCGCGCGGAGCGCAAGATCCCTACTGGGGACTGGCAAAGAGCGAAGGGCATGGACGCCGAGGTGGCCGAGTGCGACTACGTACCCACGAACTGGCCCGAGGGGTCGCGCACCCTCTGTCGGCGAGTGAGGGTAAACGCTTTGACGCTGTCGCGTGACCCGCGCTCGCGCCGGCGACGCACCATCGATCCGGCACAGCTCACGCTGCTCGAATCGGGCGAAGCCGCCACCGCCTACGCCTACTCGTTCATCATCACCAACCTCGCCGGCGACGTCGTCGACATCGAGGCGTGGTTTCGCATGCGAGCGCTCGTCGAGGAGAAGATCAAGGATTCCAAGCTCGGTCTCGCGATGCGCCACATGCCCTCGGGCTACGAGAGTGTGAACGTGATGTGGATGTGGGCAGCACTACTGGGGCTCAACATCTCGTCGTGGCTTCAGGTGCTGACCGGTCACGACGAGACAGACGGACGCGCTCACGGCAAGCGACTACGACGAGAACTCGTGTGCGTTGCTGCTCGGGTCACGAACCACGCCGGACGGTTCGAGGTCCACACGTCTCGCGAAGACCATCACGGACTCTTCGGTGATGCGTGGCGCACTCTCGACGTGTTGCTCGCTGGCACGAGCCCGTAGTCACCTGAGCAACACACCGGCCACCCGCGTGAGTCACCCGCCCGCAGCCGGCAGATCGAATTACAAGAATCCGTCGCCGTGGACGAACGCGTCCCCGCTCCAAGAACCCGCCAGTCACCGCCAACTCAAGGCCGAACATTCCGCCCTGTACTTCAGGCCCGGGGAGGTCCGAGGCTTACTCGCCGATCTAGGTCAGACGTCGCCTCACTGTATCGCTGTCGACGAACTCCAGATTGGACGCGACTAGCGCTGGAGCAAGATCTACGCGATCTACCGAGACTGAACCTTCCAAAGGCCACCGTTTCGACCGCACGGTGTCACCTCACGTCGTCCGGGCGAAGGACTCTTCGGCGGAACCATCAATATCGCTGGAGGTGCGCAGTACCTCTCCACTGGTTCAGCAATCCACTGTTGCAGTTCAGGTCTCGACCAGGCCATAGTGGGGCACGTCCAGCCACCAGTCCACGTCCAGCAGTCCCCGCAACGTACGTCAACCTCCCCAGTGACCCCCTATCAAATCGTGAATGCCGTTCCTTGGCACACGGCTTTCCAACTTCGTTCGCTACCCCGCATACGCAGTCTCGCAAATTGCGGTCACGGTGAGGCGGCAAATTCCGAGGTTCGGGCACCACCCGTCAGTACATCGAGCGGCCCAATTGCGCCCGGAAAGTCCATGATTATTGCTGGCCAAACTGGTCCACCGCTCCTACGTGGCCTTACTCAATAGGTCGAGCATGTCGTCCGCGTGTTCCTCCTCGACTGCGAGAATCTCTTCTAACATCCGACGCGTCGTTGGATCACCATCGTCGAGCCAAGCGATGATCTCGGAGTACGACGCGATTGCGATACGCTCCGCCACCAGGTCTTCTTTGATCATCTCTTGGAGTTCCATTGAGGAGTCATATTCCGAATGGCTCCTCGTCGAGAGCGAATCAGGGCTGAAATCGGGTTGCCCTCCAAGTTGCGTGATCCGGGCCGCAATACGATCGGCGTGCCCCTCCTCTTCTCCAGCGTGTTCGAGAAACTCTGCAGCGGCGGACTGGGCATTGAGGACCTGGGCGGTAAAGAAGGGCCGCTTGTATCGAAGGACGCAAACTAGTTCAGTGGCGAGCGCTTGGATGAGGACATGAATTACCCTCTTCACGTCGGCACCGTAGGCGTCTGTCACCGGACCCATATCCATATTCTCGCGAGCCTTCGCGCGCAAAGTCTCAACATCGGTCAAGAAATCCTTCATAATCAACCCTTCCTAGCTTGCGGTGACTACTCCTGTAGTCCGTTCTCGAATGTTGCGTCGTCCAACCTCATGTCGTGCATACGGCTTCGCGGATGAATCTCATCGGTGTTCAACTATTCCCTCTGACTCTGGTGATGCGCAGCTAGCGATGCCCCACGTGGTTGCTCCTCGTCTCGACAACGAGATGACCGTGTGCCCTTAGGGATTCTCACCAGTATTTTCGCCAGTCTCCGAGGAGTCGCCGTTAACTTGAAATGCGTTGCCTTCGGCACCGTGTCGGCGACGATCGTTCTTGTCATTGGGTTGCTCAGGCTCACCATTAACGTGACATGCGTTGTCTTCGGCACCGCTTCGATGATCATGTCCTTCGCCACTGGTTGGCTCGAAGACACGTGTCCTCACGCGCTTGTTCTTTTTCGGCGTCGATCCCATTGACATCAGGCGACCTGTCCATTCTTTCAAATGATTCGCGTAATTAGTCACTCGAGGGGCCCCCTCGACGCACGCTACGCCTACCAGCAAATTCCGCCACGTCGCTCATTGCTCGATTGAGACAATCCACCTGGCACCTCCTCGTTCCATGGCCGACCAACTGTCAACTCAGGAGGATGCGAAGTCTTGACGTCCCTTCGAGTATGGTAGCGCCCTTCTCACGATCAAGCTCTTCGCCTACGCCGATCGATGGAACAGCTGACTCGATAACCTCGCTCGTCGCTTCATCACATTCAGTTGAGGTGAAGACGCTCAATCTCAGTGCGCAGATCGTCGCCCACGCCACTGTTCAATTTTGACGTCCGAAACACTGTCGTTCCGCGTCAAATCCCCTCCGAGTCACCCCCTATTTGCGCACGCTCTAAATCCCCGGTGGAAGAGTGGGGAAGATTCCGCGTAGCCAGAATCAACTAGAGGTCGTAGTCCAATTCATAGTGATGGATGCCCTGCTCATCAATCGTGAGTTGAAGTGTGCCGGAGATCCCTGTCAGTTCGCCCTCGCCAGATCCTGGCACCACTTCGTAGTGCAGATTCTGAACACCCGCGTGCATCGTCGCGAACTGTTGGAGCGCGAAGCTCCCCTCATGGCTGGTGAGCGAGCCACGCACGACTTCGATTGCCACGTACCCCGCCGTGCCCATCTGGGGGTCGCCGCCCGAGAGCATTACGCCTTTGCCGGTCCCGACAAGGTCGCCATAGAAACTCTTCGTCAACTCGAACCTTTTGACCGCACCGCTAAGTTCAGCTTCGCCCGGCGCCACGTTGACATCGAACGTTCCACGCGCAACCATAGACATAATAGAAGATTAGCGTTGTTAGCACCATATTGGAGCATCGGGACTCGCACTACTGAGTGGCCTGGTCCCCATATGTCAGACCACGGGGGCCAGGCCAGTAGTGCATCGCGGAACTGCGAGGCAGAGGCCATGAATTTACGGACAACATGTAATGTTTGAATGGATAGTCCACCAATAGAAAACCGTCTCTACGACCCGAACGTCAATCAATGTCTCCAAGGGGAAGATGCGAGTCCCATCGTCCTCGAATACACCAAACCCTCGATTGAAACTCAGCGTCGGACTCACAAAGTCGAAGTTGGGACAAGGAGGTTTCGAAGCCGAACTATTACTGCGACCCCGTCGCCGCTCAGTTCGAAGGATGATGGACCATGTTGGTGCAACGCGTCGAGGGAAGTTAAGGAAGTTCGTACGGGAGTAGTCAATGACTCCCGGCAACCTATTGATTTCCGGCCATCGAGTGGGGCACCGCGCTCCGCTATCGATAAGTTACCCGATGTGGCGATCACCACGAGTTCCTCATTCTTGACGACGTCGACATCTAGCAACTTTTCCGAAGTGATGAATTCGACCGCCACGTTGGCGGTTGACAATTGTCGACGAGTCATGACGTTGATGTCGCGGGTTGGCCCATCGATCAGACGTGCCATTGTCGCCACGTCACCGGAAAAGTCGAATGGCCGCATCGGTTCCAAACGATGCTCGACACCATCGGCACCAAGCACCATACCGGCACCTTCAATGACCACGATGATACGGTCAACACCTACGAATTCGGAAAATGGGCCGTCCTGTGTCACCTCGGCAATACTGACCCGCCACGCAAAGTCAGACAACGAGGCGCCTTCCGGCGCACTAGCTACTTCGGCGGTGGTCCCACCACCGTTCTTCCACGGCGTTCTTAATCGACTCTTGTGGCGGAGGACGCCAGTCATCACTATCAGAATCCGGCTTGGCCCGGTGAAGATTGAAAGGCGCTCACAAGAGGTACGCCGGGACGATAGGCCAGATGCACATAACTGGGAGCATCGATAACGGCCAAGTCGGCACGTCGGCCGGGGGACAAGACCCCGATGTCATCTCGACGCAACGCAGCGGACCCTCCAGCAGTAGCCGCCCAGAGGGCTTGAGCGGGGGTCATCCCCATCTCCCGCACGGCCAGAGCAATCATGAACGGCATTGAGGATGAGGCACACGTTCCCGGGTTGTAGTCGGTGGCGAGAGCTACGGTGATTCCCGCGTCGATCATACGGCGGGCGTTGGGAAAGACTGATCGAGTCGACCACTCGACGCCGGGCAGCAGAGTTGCCACCGTGGTCCCGCCAGAAAGGGCGTCAATGTCAGCAGAATCTAGCCAGGTGCAGTGGTCAACGCTGGCGGCTCCCAGTTCGACAGCCAATCGAACTCCGGGGCCGTACGCCAACTGGTTGCCGTGGACTCGCAGCCCGAGTCCCACTGCAGCGCCGGCGGTCAAAACCTCACGAGCCTCGTCGCCGTCGAATGCGTGAGGGCTGGCCGGCTCACAAAACACGTCGATCCATCGAGCGACGGGGGCGCAGGCACCAAGCATGGCGCCGGTGACTAGACGGATGTAGTCGTCCCTCGCCACTCCGGCGGGAACAACGTGAGCGCCGAGGAAAGTGCTTTCGGGTGTGAACTCCCTGGCCAGGTGTAAGGCACGCTCCTCGCCAGCAATATCCAGTCCATAGCCACTCTTGATCTCCACGGTGGTCGTTCCCTGGGATTGGAGCTCCACGATGCGTCGCGCCAGCAGATTACGCAATGTCGTTTCGGAGGCCGCGGCGGTAGCGGCCACAGTGGTAGCGATGCCACCACCGTCGTATGGTGTCCCGGCCATTCGCGCCACGAACTCGTTCGCTCGATCACCCGCGAAAACCAGATGGGTGTGCGAGTCGACAAAGCCGGGAATCACTGCCCGACCCGCGACATCGACACGCACGTCGGCGGCGGGTGCCGCCGCGGCCGAGCCCAGCCAGGCCAGCATGCCGTCACTGTCAATTACCAGTGCAGCTTTGTGCAAGATCCCCAACGACGACTCGTCGCCTATTGTCGGGTCGTTTGTAACCAGCTCAGCAATTCCAGTCACTAACACTGAGGCCGCTACGCCAGCTGGTCCCACGGTTAGCGCCACAACGGTTCAATCGAAGACTGGAGAAGTCCCCCGACATTGCCGAGCACATGACGGCCACCCTCGACGACGGTCCGGCCGTCAACGATCACGGTATCGACGTCGGCGGCGCTTGCAGACATGACGATCTGCGCAGCGAGGGATCCCGCCGTTCGCCGCGAGTCCCTTCTGACGGCCACCAAATCGGCCCGGGCTCCCACTCGCAGTTCGCCAGCGTCGTCCCAACCGATGCTTCGTTGGCCATTCACGGTAAGGGCCTTGACGAGTTGGGGCAATTCGAAGCGGCCCCGCTCTCCACTGGCGAGTCGTTCGTTCATCTCGAGCGCGCGGGCCTCTTCGAGTAAGTCGGTGACCGCATGCTGGTCACTACCCAGGCACGGTTGGCTACCGCTATCTAGCAGTCGTCGGGCCGGGCCAATGCCGTCGGCCAGGTCACGTTCAGTGGTGGGACAGAAACACACAAAGGTCGAAGATGCTCCCAGCAACGAAATATCGTCGTCAGTCAGGTGTGTCGCGTGCACTGCAGTGGTAGTCGGCCCCAGAACCCCCGACCTACCAAGTAGTGTCGTCGGGGTTACGCCGTAATAGGATTGGCAGGCAGAATTCTCCGAAGGTTGCTCCGACAGATGGACGTGCAGTGGTCTACCCTCGGCAGCGGTAACCACCGTTGGGATATCGGTCGCGGCCACCGCTCTGACCGAGTGAATAGCTGCGCCGACACGGACCGCTCCGGTTCTACTCGGGGTCGGGTCGAACCGGTCAGCCAAGAGAGTGAAGCGTCGTCGCCACCCCGCAGCGTCGCCGTCGCTGAAGCGTTTTTGCACCGGATCGAGCGGGAGGTGACCATTAGGGCCGAGCCCTCCGGCCAAGTAGCACGTATCGAGCAGCGTGAGGCGGATCCCCGCCGCACTGGCCGCCTCGACGAGCACCGCCGCCACGGCGTTGGGGTCGTCGTACTGTCCGTGCGGACCATGGTGAAGGTAGTGGAACTCGCCTACCGCCGTCACCCCCGCCAGGGCCATCTCGGCGTACGTCGCGGTAGCCATCGCCCGATAGGTATCGAGATCAAGTCGGGCCGCGAGGTCGTACATGGCTTCTCTCCACGTCCAGAATGACCCGCCCTCACCGTGGGTCCGTCCCCGCAGAGCGCGATGGAACGCGTGACTGTGCGCGTTGGCGAATCCCGGTAGCACCACCCCGGTCAGTTCGACAATCGACTCGCCGGGCGTCGTAGCTGCTTCACCTCGGTCACCGACGGTGATCGAGGTGAAGCGCCCGGCCTCTGCCACCAGCGTCACGTCCTCGGCCCAGCCGTCGGGCAACCACGCGTGGGCGGCGTGCCACGTTGTCGCGGTCACGGGCGATCAGGGCCGGCGAGGTCGGCGATCACTTCGCGCAAGGCGTCGACCCCGGCCAGGCAGTCGGCCCGTTCGGCGTACTCGGCCGGAGAATGCGATACACCGGTCGGATTACGGACGAAGAGCATAGCGGTGGGTACACCTGCCGCGGCCAGGATACCGGCGTCGTGTCCAGCTCCGGTGGTGAGAATCGGTACGCCGCCCAGCACCCTCTGCACTCGGTCCCGCAGGTTCGCGTCAAACGCCGTGTCCGTAGTCCACGACTCCTCGAGCGCCCCGCCGCCAGCGGCGGACACGTCGGACACCACGGCCCGGACGCTGTCCTCATCGGGGCCTCGTGCGTCCAGCCACGCAGTGACGCGTGAGGGGATGGCATTCACGGCATTAGGCGTCAATGTCACCTTGCCGATTGTCGCCACGCAACCATGGTGGTGAGCCGAGTGGCGCGCCGTGGTGACGACGTCAGCCAGGGCCAACATGGGGTCCCTCCGGTCGTCCAGACGGGTAGTCCCGGCGTGGTTAGCTTCCCCCTCTAGGTCCAAGCGCCACCGGCCGTGCGGCCAGATGGACGAGGCCACCGCCACCGCGTGTCCGGTGTGCACCAGTCCACGTCCCTGTTCGATATGCAGTTCCACGAAAGCCCCGATTCGCCGCAGGGCCTCAGGATCGGGACCGATCTGGTCCTTGTGGCGACCAGCCACCACTAGGGCGTCAGCCATCGACACGCCGTCACCGTCGATCAGACTCAGGGCACGGTTGGCGTCGAGGGCTCCAGTGAGTAATCGAGACCCGCCACACGCTACTCCGAATCGTGCCCCCTCCTCGTCGCCGAAGTTCACCACGGCGACCGGTCGGTCGGGCACGAAACCCTGGGCTCGTAGGGCGTCGAGGGCCGCGAAGGCGGAGATGACCCCGAGCGGGCCATCGAAGGCGCCGCCGTCGGGTACCGAGTCAAGGTGCGAACCAACCACTACCCCTGGTCGGCCAGATGCGGCGGCCGCGTCAGGGTCGCCCCACCAGGCCCATTGGTTGCCCACCCGGTCCTCCACCAAGTGAAGACCCCGGGCCGCAGCCTCTCCGGCGAACCACTCGCGCAGAGTAGCGTCCTCCTTGGTCCAGGCGTAGCGTCGGTAGCCGCCGGATTCAGCGTTGCGGCCCACCTGCTCGAGAGCCGCCCACATCGAGTCGAAGCTCATAGGGTCATCTCCTCGCGCATCGGGATGCGCACGCCGCGCGTCACGGCGGTCTCCTCGGCGAGGTCGTAGCCCGCGTCCACGTGACGGATCACGCCCATGCCGGGGTCGTTGGTGAGCACGCGCTGGAGCTTCTCGCGCGCCAGTGCCGTGCCGTCGGCCACGCAGACCTGACCCGCGTGGATCGAACGTCCGATACCCACCCCCCCACCGTGGTGGATCGACACCCACGAGGCACCCGAGGCGGTGTTCACCAGGGCGTTGAGCAGCGGCCAGTCGGCGATGGCGTCCGAGCCGTCGAGCATCGACTCGGTCTCGCGGTAGGGCGAGGCCACCGAGCCACTGTCGAGGTGATCACGACCGATCGCCAACGGCGCGGAGATCTCACCCGACGCCACCAGGTCGTTGAAGGCCACCCCGGCCTTGTCGCGCTCGCCGTAGCCGAGCCAGCAGATGCGCGCGGGCAGACCCTGGAAGGCCACCTTCTCTTGGGCCTTAGTGATCCAGCGGTGCAGGGGCTCGTTATCGGGGAAGAGTTCCAGCACGGCCTGGTCACTGCGCCAGATGTCCTTGGGGTCACCCGAGAGAGCGGCCCAGCGAAAGGGGCCCTTGCCCTCGCAAAAGAGCGGTCGGATGTAGGCCGGCACGAAGCCGGGGAAAGCGAAGGCGCGCGCAAATCCCCCCAGTTGCGCCTCGCCGCGGATCGAGTTGCCGTAGTCGAACACTTCCGCCCCCTCGTCCAGAAACCCGACCATCGCCTCGACCTGGTGCGCCATCGAGACGCGCGCACGGTCGGTGAACTCCTCGGGCTTCTTGTCGGCGTAGTCGTGCCAGTCGGCTAAGTCGATACCCTCGGGCAGGTAGCTCAAGGGGTCGTGCGCGGAGGTCTGGTCGGTGACGATATCGATCTCCACGCCGCGGCGCAGCAGTTCGGGAAACACCCGTGCCGCGTTGCCGAGCAGCCCGACGCTGAGGGCCCGCTTCTCCTTCTTGGCCGCCAGCACGCGCGCAATGGCGTCATCGAGTTCGTCGGTCCACTCGTCCATATAGCGCTGATCTACGCGTCGCTGCAGTCGCGTGGGGTCCACGTCGACGCACAGGCACACGCCGTCGTTCATGGTGACCGCGAGCGGCTGGGCTCCGCCCATGCCCCCCGCACCACCGGTGAGGGTCAGCGTACCGGCGAGGCTCCCGCCGAATTTCTTGGCCGCGACGGCGGCGAACGTCTCGTAGGTCCCCTGCAGGATCCCCTGGGTGCCGATGTAGATCCACGAACCCGCCGTCATCTGACCGTACATGGTGAGTCCCAGGGCCTCGAGTCGTCGAAACTCCGGCCACGTCGCCCAGTCGCCCACCAAGTTGGAATTGGCGATCAGCACGCGCGGCGCCCACTCGTGGGTCGCAAAGACCCCGACGGGTCGACCCGACTGCACCAGCATGGTCTCATCCCCCTTCAACGTCGTGAGCGTTCGCACCAACGCGTCAAAACTGCGCCAGTCGCGCGCGGCTCGACCCGTGCCGCCGTAGACGACGAGGTCGTCGGGGCGTTCGGCGACCCCGGGATCGAGGTTGTTCTGCAACATGCGCAGCGCCGCCTCCTGGGGCCAACCCTGCGCGGTCATTGTCGTGCCACGAGCGGCACGCACGGGACGGGCACCTTCCATCTTTACTCCTTTATCTAACGAATATCGAGGTGCTGGCGCACCGTCGCCAGGATCTCTCCGCTGCGCACCAATTCGCCCACTGCGACCAACTGTGGTGAGAGCCAGCGGTCGGGTCCCGCCCCCCCGGTCACTGAGTTGACAAGGTCGGCGACCGCGGCGGTCATCGGCGACGCGGTCAGG
>JARCRU010000002.1 GCA_029850535.1 Actinomycetota bacterium
CGAGCACTGGCCGGCGGGCCATGAAGTGGGGGCTGCAAATCAACGTCCACGTGGGACCAGAGGATCCGTCATGATCGAACAGCGCGAAATTGAACAGTTGCGCGCAGAGTGGTCCCTGGAATCAGGCGTGATCGAGAAGGACTACGTGCTCGGTTGGCTGCTGGCTGGGATTGCCCAACATGATGCGCTGTCGCGGACGTGGATCTTCAAGGGTGGAACTTGTCTTCGCAAGTGCTACTACGAGACCTACCGGTTCTCCGAAGACCTCGATTTCACGGTGACGGCGGGAGGCCCTGACGATCCGTCAGAACTACTCCACATCTTCAAAGAGATTGTTGAGTGGGTGCGCACTAACTCAGGCTTGGAACTTGTGATCGATCAATCATCATTCCGAGTGCGCCAGAACCGTCGGGGCAAGTCCACCACCCAGGGCCGAATTGGCTACCGGGGACCCAACCCTCCGCCAGTCCTGCCCAAAATCAAGATCGACGTTACCTGCGACGAGCTCATCGTGGAATCACCCGTGTTGCGAACGATCGGCCATTCCTATAGTGACGTGCCCCTGCCCGTTTCGGGCGTGCTGTGCTACTCGCCGTCAGATCTGCTCGCGGAAAAAGTGCGCGCACTCGCCGAGCGATGTCGTCCCCGCGACCTCTACGACGTGATCCACATGTATCGCCATCCCGACCTGATAGGTAGGGCAAGCGACGTGCTCACTTCACTTTCCAAGAAGTGTGAGTACGTAGGAATCGAGACACCAACGATCGAGTCGGTTGAATCTTCTCCATTTCGCTCGGAGATCGAACTCGAGTGGGTGAACATGCTCGGTCACCAACTTCCCAAGCCCTTGCCTGGCTTCGATCAGTTCTGGGGCGGACTCGACGACCTCTTCGCGTGGTTATCGGGCGATCTCGAGATCCCGCTACTCCAACGAGCGTCGAGAAACGACCTCGATGAGAGGTGGAAGCCGCCCAAAGCCATCGCCTCCTGGCGTGCTGGGTTTCCAATTGAACTTATTCGCTACGCCGGCGCAAACCGTTTAAAAGTGGAGATTGACTACCGCGCGGAGCAAGGCCGGAGCGGGCCGCGCATTGTTGAACCGTATTCGCTGCGCCGAACGTCTGACGGAAACATCTTGCTTTTCGTAATCAACGATCATGGTCAGTTGCGTGGTTATCGCATCGACCGAATTGCTGGAGTCAGTGTGACGCCGCTGGTCTTTACGCCCAAATATCTAGTGGAGTTCTAATCCGTGAAGACGGGGTGATGAAGCATCACTCAGGCCTATCGAATTCTCTGCGCAGGGAACTTTCAAAACCGTGGAGGGCGGAGAGCAAGTCAATTCGCAAGATCGATCATGATTCCCAGCACAACCTCAGCACAACAATCACCGGGAATGATTGGGAATAGTGGGTGATTTCCCAACTCTCTGACGGCCTTCGAACCAGGCCAGTCACCAGTAACTGCAAGGAAATCATTGGGTTTCCGAGGAAGAACGCGCGCGCCATAATTCGGTTTAGGAAACCGCCGCTCTCTCCATACTGAGCTACGGGAGCATCACCCATTGCTCCATTCTTGCTCCACTCCTTGCAACATTGGAACTCTCGCAATGGGTTAAGTGAATCTTACAGGTTCACTGAAAGTGCCTTCGTTACTGCTGGGGGTTCAGTTGCAATCTTCTCAACTGAACCCCCAGCCTTCCCGTTCATCTAACGCTCACAGTATGTCGATGTTGTCAATCATCACTTGATCGCCACTTCGACAATTTTGACCACGACCATGACGAAGGCAACGCCGAGGTATCCGCGTAGCGTCATCATGCCTATCTTGCGCTGGCTTGACATGACAGGACGAGTGAGAGTGTGCAGGGGTGCCATTCGCCAGGTGTCACGATTCGACACCTCGGCAAGCACGTCATCTACCGTGACAATCTCACGGCGACGGTGGCGCTGCGCGATAAGGATGCCCCCTACGAGCAGCCCCGCCATCGAGCCAATAACGAGAATTGCGACGATCTGGGTGCTAGTGATGTTGGGAAAAAGGACACTCGCCGTCAAGATCACGGATAACAAGACGAGTATCCACACAATGGCCGAAGAGAGTGCGTTGAGCCACTTACCATTGACCCACGGACCGAGGACTGCTTTGTCGTTGCAGAGCAACAACAAGAAGACGGTGGCGCTCGGAAGCAGTACTCCAGCCAGGGTCTGGACTCCCTCGGTGAGTAGACCAAGGGGAACTCCCGGCGTCAAGACGAGGGCAGCCGCCACGGCCATCAGACCGGCGTAGCAGGCGTAGAAGCCCTTCGCCTTCGTCACGGGCCGGTGTAGCGAGTGGTTCAGATTCAAGACGTCGCTCGTCGCGTACGCGGTAGCGAGACCGACGGCCGCCGCGCCGATGATGCTGGCGTCGAGCAGGGCAATGGCGAACAGGTCGCCCGTGAGCCGTGATGAGTACTTCGCCAGACCCTGTGCCACTCCTTGGGCACTGGTGAAGTGCCCGAACTCTGGGTGACCGTTAAACGCCCAATACGAGAAACCGAACATCGCGGCGCCCCCAACGACTACCAGTACGATACCGATCCAGATGTCGACTCGGCCGTAACGGATGAATCGCGGCGTGATCCTCTTGTCGATGACGTAGGACTGTTGAAAGAACAATTGCCACGGTGCGACGCTCGTGCCGACGATGGCGATGATGAGCAGCATCACGGTCGAGAGTTGCGAACCCTTAGGAAAGCCCGGGACGAGGAGGCCGTGGGCCATCTGTCCCACGGGAGGGTGCACCATCAGGTACACCGGAATCAAGATGAGCGATCCCGCGACGAGGGTGAGACAGATTCTCTCGAAGCGACGAAAGCTGCCCGTACTGGCGGCGGCCACGACGACGACGCTGGCGAGAACCACCGCCGGCACCTTGGGCAGACCGAGGTACCCCACGGCCAATGTGATTCCGATGAACTCCGTCACGATCGTCAACGCGTTCAAGATGAACAAGTCGATGATGCTGAACGCTCCCCAGAACTTTCCGAAGCGTTCGAGGATGAGGCGAGCGTGTCCCACCCCCGTCACTGCGCCCAGACGCAACACCATC
>JARCRU010000003.1 GCA_029850535.1 Actinomycetota bacterium
TGACCGAGTCACGCGGCGTCAGCGTGCCGGCGTCGCGCGCGCGGCGCCACTCGGTCAGCTGGCTCGAGTAGATCCCCTCACGACGGGCGAACTCGCCCTTCTTGCCGGGGTCGCACAGCTCGTAGGCGGCGAGAAGGGCCAGCTTCTCCTCGGTGCTGAAGGTTCGTCTCGTTGGTCGAGCCGCGGGGTCAGTGTTGTCTTGCACGCCACCATCTTGGTCACGCGAAACCGCCTCGGCGGCATTGATTGTTGTCATTGGTCTTTGGAATCACTTGTCTCGCCCGTATGAAATGAAAATTCTCAGCGGGTGTCTCACCCGGGGCTGACGGTTAGGGGTGAGGAGACGCAGTTCATGTTCCAGCACGCCTTGGGGTAGCACGACCTCTAGATGCGAACTCGAGGTGCTGCTCGCAGAGGACTCAGAGAGGAGGTAGGTGGAGGATACCCAGCCGATACTCCTTCCCACTCGAGAGATCCGTTCGCTAAAGGTAGGTTCCTCTTCTGAAGTGGCGGAACCAGAGACTCGAAGAGGATCAGTCTTGGTGAACTTCACTACAACGCGAGCCCCCGCGTCAGCCGGGACAACAAGGACAAACAAGAAGTGGTCAACGAGTTGACTGAGTAGCCATCGCGTTTCCTCGTGAGCCATGAGAGCGCGGCGGCTCGCAGCATCCGGAAGAACTGCACTGGGACTCTCCAGTCTCGCGAGAGCGATTTTCGCAGCTGGCGGCGCCCCAAACACCACGGCCGCAATGTCACCAGCTGTGCTCGGCGGTAACGTTAGGTTTCGCTGAAATGCCCAGTTGATGATCGCAGATGTCGCGATGGCTCCGTTCTGCTCAGCGGTCAGATTGAAGAGCGAGCGGTCACCCTGATCTCGTATAGAAAACTCAACCAGTGGCTCTTTCAACAAGAGCGCAACCGGTAGAAGGTGGTGAGGAAGCCTGTCATGAAGATCAAGACTCGGCGCACTTTCGGGAACGCACAGATCAATGCTCGTGCTGCGGCGAAAAGATCCTCCATCTACGAACTCAACGGTCTCGACCCTTCGATGGATCCATTGGCGACTGTTCATGAATGCCATGACCGCCTCTAACGCGAGCTCACCGTTTCCAAGTTCTCTAATCCACCAACCGTCCTCATCGCCCCGAGCTGACGGGGGTGGCACTTGCTTGGCGTGCGAAGGATCTGTCAAGGACCGACCTCACCGTGCGAGGACTGGGCTTCGTCCAGCCCAACCACCAAGTCGAGCTTCTGCTGCACCGCCTCGGAGCGCAGGAGCTCGTACATGCGGGTCAGGTACCAGTCGAGCACGCGTTCCGAGAACTTCTCATCATCGTGAAGGCGCTCGTAGAGGTCGCGATTCGCCTCCTCATTGTCCAGGATCGTACGCTGGAACGCCTTCTCGAACTCGAGGCGGAAGGCGGGAAGGTCGTTCGCCTTGGCCACCGTGCGGAGTTCGTCGTCGGCCAGCCACGACACCTCGAACTGCTCGAAGACCAGGCGGTCGCGCTCGGTGAGGTTGAGTCCGAAGTGCTTGTTGAGGTCCTCGGTGATGTTGCCCAGCGTGTCGAGCCGAATGTCGCGGGTGTGGTCGCGGCCCTCCCCCGGGAACGCGCTGCCGGGCGCCGACTCCCCAGCCTCGAGCTCGATGGTCGCCGCGCCCAGGTCTTCGAGGCGCAGGTGAGTCAACACCACGTCAGAGCCAAGATCAAGACGGCCATCTGGAATGGCGGGGAGTAGTTGGATGAGTGCGCGCCCGAAGATGTAGAGACGCTCGGCGTCGGCGTCGGTCCACGGGAGCACCTGGGACATGAACGAGTAGAGGTGGAGGAAGGTCCCGAGTGCAGAACGGAACTCCTCTTGCGCCTCGGTCTCAAGGCCTTGGAACCTCAGTAGAGCCGGATTGAACGCTGCGTACACCTTGCCCAGTGATGTCTCTTGATACCTCGCACCGAAGTGCTTGGTGATGACAGCCTCCACTTCTTCTTTGTCCAGGACCTCGGACTCGAACGCACGGTCGTACGTGTCGCTGAGTACGTTGGCATCGGTCGGGATGGTGGTCGTGGCCTCGTAGTAGCGCTGAAAGGCCTTGCGAATGTCTTCGGCGTCGTTGCGGAAGTCGAGGACGAAGGTGTCGTCCTTGCCGGGCATGGTCCGGTTCAGGCGCGAGAGTGTCTGGACGGCGGCCAGGCCGGTGAGGATCTTGTCCACGAACATGGTGTGGAGCCTCGGTTCGTCGAAGCCCGTCTGGAACTTCTCGGCCACGATGAGCACCTGGTAGTCCCCTGGTTTATAGGGGTCAACACCCTTGAACCGGTCCGCGGTCTGTGACACGGGAAAGCCGTTCATGGACGTCTCGGTCACCTCGCCCGAGACGTCATCGATCACCTTGCCCGAGAAGGCCACGATGCTGGCCATGTGGTAGCCCTTCGACATGACGTAGGCGTCAATCGCCTCCTTGTACTTGACGGCCGCCACTCGCGAGTCGGTCACTACAATCGCCTTGGCCAGCCCGCTCAGCTTCTTCGAGGTGTGGTTGACGTAGTGCTCCACGATGATCTGCGCCTTCTGGCTGATCACTTCGGGGTGGTGCACCAGGATTCGACGCAGGGCGCTACCCGCCTTCGAGACATCAACCTCCTTCTCCGCGGCCTCGTCGGTGGCGGTGGCGAGGCGGTAGTACGTCTTCCAGGTCGTGTAGTTATCGAGCACGTCCAAGATGAAGCCCTCCTCCAGGGCTTGGCGCATCGAATAGAGGTGGAACGGCCCCTTGTTGCCATCAGCCTGCTTGGTGCCGAAGAGCTCGACGGTCTTGTCCTTCGGTGTCGCCGTGAAGGCGAAGAAGGAGATGTTGGGCTGGTGCCCACGAGCCTCAAGCACAGCGGCGAGGGCGTCCTCGACGTCCAGGTCGTCGGGCAGGTCCACGCCGGCACCGATGGCCTGGCGCAGCGCCGCGGCTGAGTCGCCAGTCTGGGACGAGTGTGCCTCGTCGATGATGACGGCCCAGTTCTTCTCACCCAGCGCGGTGGCGTCGATCTGGTTCAGCACGTACGGGAACGTCTGCAGCGTGGTGACGACGATCCTTGACGTCGCCGACGTCAACGCCGCGGCCAGCTTCTCGGACTTGACCCCGCCTTCGCTCTCCACTGCCTCGACGACGCCGACGACGCGCTCGAACTGACGGACGTTGTCGCGAAGCTGGTCGTCGAGATTGCGACGGTCCGTGATGACGATGATCTTGTCGAAGACCTTCTTGTCGGCCGGAGTGTGCAGCGTGGAGAGGCGGTGAG
>JARCRU010000004.1 GCA_029850535.1 Actinomycetota bacterium
AGGTCCTGCTTGTCGCTCGCGGGTTCGAGCAACTGCACCGTCGTCACGCCGATATCGGTGAGCGTCACCATTTCACCGGGCTGGATCTCGCGCAAGAACGTCGCCCCGATCACGTCGAGCGCGGGGGTCTCGGAGGCGACCACCCACCCCTCGGGATCCTCGGGGGTGCCGAGCTGGCCCAGGCACAGGGGTCGAAAGCCGTGGGGGTCGCGCACCGCGTGGATCTTGCCCGACTCGAGGATCACCATCGAGAATGCGCCCTGCGCTCGAGCGAGCACTTCCTTCAGAGCCTCGGCCACGCTGGCGCCGCGGTCCACCGCGTGCGCCAATAGTTCCGCCACGAGGTCGGAGTCCGAGAGCATCGTGGTGAATTCGATTCCCGCCTCCTCGGCCAACGTCGTGGTGTTGGTGAGGTTCCCATTGTGCGCGATGGCGAAGATCGATCCCGCGGCCGAGCGAAAGACCGGCTGCGCGGCCGTCCAGTTGGCCGAGCCCGAGGTGGAGTAGCGCGTGTGTCCGATGACGTGCGCCCCGGCCAAGGCGCGCAGCGACGCGTCGGAGAAGACGTGGCTGACGAGGCCGTTGTCCTTCACCACGGTGATCTGGTGGTTGTTGAAGGTCGCCATCCCCGCGGATTCCTGGCCGCGGTGCTGCAACGCGTAGAGGGCGTCGTAACACATGTAGGCCACGTCGCTGCCGGGAGCCACGATGCCCACGACCCCGCAGGCCTCCTTCAGACGTTCTGCGTCGAAGGGATCAGGATCGAGCGGCACTAGGACATTCTTTCACAAGTACTTCAGCGTAGTCACGCCGCGTCATTACGCTGTCAACGTGATCGATCTGCACACCCACTCGAACTTCTCCGATGGTTCCGACTCCCCCGCCCAATTGGCCACCCGCGCCCACGACCTGGGTCTTCGCGCCATCTCCCTGACCGACCACGACACCACCGCGAGTCACGACCAGATGGCCGAGGCCTGCGAGCGCCTCGACCTGGAGTTGATTGCGGGTGTGGAGATTTCCCTCCTCGACAACACTTTCCCGCGACGCGGTGGCGGCGGCGAGAGTTTCGCGCGTGGCGTGCACGTCCTGGCCTACTTCTTGCCCCTGGAACCCGAGCACCCGGTCCAGCAACTCCTGGCGCGACTGCGCCGAGAACGCGCCGAGCGCAACGCCCGCTTGGTGCGGCGCCTGAACGAATTGGGCTTCGAGCGACTGACCCTCGAGAACGTGAGCGCGCGCGCCGCTCACGCCGAGGGCGTTGGTCGTCCCCACTTCGCGGCGGCGATGTTCGAACTGCACCCCGAGATCGTCGGTGAGCGCACCGGCGAGTCCTGGTCGCGGCTCTTCGTCGACTGGCTGGGCTCGACGGGGCGCGCCTACGTGGCCAAGACCACCTTGACCCTCGAGGAGTTCGTCGCCGTCGCGCAGGGTTCACGCACCGTCTTCTCCCTCGCGCACCCGCTGCTCAATTATCTGCCCGAGTACAGCGCCGCGAGCATCGAGACCGAGATGCCGGCGATCCTCGACTCGCTTCGCCAGCGCGGCGTCGCCGGGGTCGAGGCCTACTACGGTGGCACCACGGCGGCGACACGCGCGCTCATGGTCAAACTCACCCGCGACGCGGGTCTCATCCCCACGGGGGGCTCGGACTACCACGGACTCTTCAAGCAGGACGTCTCGCTCGGCGTGGGTCACAGTGGTGACCTGCGCGTACCCGACGAGATCCTCGACGAGCTCAAGGCCGCGCGCTAGCTAGGCGAGCTCCAGCGCCACTTCGAGGGCGTCACGACGTCGAGCGCCCACCTGATCCACCGCGACGTCGATGAGCCCACCCAGACGCACGCGGCTCCCACCCACGTTGCCCAGGAGGGTGACGGGAACGCCCGCGTCAATGGCCCGGGCGACGAAGGCCTCGGCGTCGGACGTGGCGACGACGAAGCGCCCGGGGAACTCCGCGAACAGTTCTCCGTGGCCCTCGAGGCGCGCGACGCTCACACCCAGTCCCGTGACGGCGGCCATCTCGGCGAGGGCGGCGGCGAGCCCCCCGCCGCTGACGTCGTGCACCGCGGTGACGTCGCCACTGGCGCCGGCGCAGATCGACGCCACTTCGCGACTCACGAAGGCGAAGGTCGACACCAAACGCGCGGCGTCGAAGGAGGCCAACTGACCCCCGCGACGCCCTCGCCGCGTCGCCCAACGCGATCCCGCGAGCGGAAAGGGACGCGCCCCGGCCGCCTCGCGATGACCCACTAACACCACGGCGTCACCCTCGCGCCAGTTCCAGCCCGGGGGCGCCGACACTAGGGAGTCGACGATGCCGAGCAGACCCACCACCGGTGTCGGATCGATGTCGCGTCCGCCACTCTCGTTGTAGAGCGACACGTTGCCACCGATCACCGGCACCGCGAGTGCGTCGCAGGCCATCGCCATGCCGTCCACCGACTCCGAGAGTTGCCACATGACCTCGGGATGCTCGGGATTGCCGAAGTTCAAACAGTTCACGAGCGCCTTGGCGCTCGCCCCCACGCACGCGAGGTTGGCCACACCCTCGGCGACCGTCAAGGCGGTGCCCTGTCGGGGATCGATCGCGCACCAGCGCGGATTGGAATCGGTCGAAATCGCGAAGCCTCGCTCCGAGGCGGGCAATCCGGGGCCCGCGAGGCGCAACAGCGCCGCGTCACGCCCCGGTCCCACCACCGTGTTGAGGAACAATTGCGAGTCGTACTGGCGATACACCCACGCCGGATCGACCAACAGGTCGAGCAGATCGGCGTTCGCGTCGCCCACGGGTTCATCGTCGGTCGGGTCGTCCGCGTGCACGGCGTCGAGGTCACTGGGGCGCTGGCGGGGGCGATCGTAGAGGGGGGCCTCGTCGGCCAGTGACGAGGCGGGGACCTCGGCGAGAATCTCACCATCGAAACCATTGCGCACTCGCAGCAACCCCACCGTGGTGCCGTCGCTGCTCGTCACGGGTTCGACCACGTGGCCCACCACGTTGGCGCGGATCTCCCACTTGTCACACACGGCCGTGACGGCCTCGAGGTTCTCGGGCGTGATGATGGCCAGCATGCGCTCCTGGCTCTCGGAGGTCATGATCTCGTAGGGTTGCATGCCCGCCTCGCGCAGGGGCACCGCCGTGACGTCGACGTCCATTCCGACGCCGCCCTTGGCCGCGGTCTCGGACGTGGCGCAGATCAGACCCGCGCCGCCGAGGTCTTGAATTCCCACCACGAGACCGAGGTCGAGAAGTTCGAGGCAGGCCTCGATGAGGCGCTTCTCCTCGTAGGGGTCGCCGACCTGCACGCTGGGACGCTTGGCGTCGTCGAGCGACGCGGCCCCGTCCTCTCCCGAGAAGCCCGCCGACGCCAGCACCGACACGCCGCCGATGCCGTCGCGACCAGTGGATGATCCGAGCAGCACCGCGAAGTTGCCCAGTCCCGACGCCACCGCGAGCGCGAGACGACTGGTGGGTAGCGCACCCACCGCCAGCACGTTGACCAACGGGTTAGCGCCGTAGCACTGGTCGAAGGTGAGTTCGCCGCCGATGGTCGGTACACCCACCGAATTGCCGTAGCCCGAGATACCCGAGACGACCCCCTCGACGAGCCAGCGATTACGAGCGTCGTCGAGGTTCCCGAAGAAGAGGGGATCCATCACCGCCAGGGGGCGCGCACCCATGGAGAACACGTCGCGCAAGATCCCACCCACCCCCGTTGCGGCGCCCTGATAGGGCTCGATGGCCGAGGGGTGGTTATGGCTCTCGATGCGGATCGCGACGCCGATGCCGTCACCGGCGTCGATGACGCCCGCGCCCTCTCCCGGGCCGACCAGCACGTGCACCGCCTTCGACGGGAGGCGCTTGAGGTGCAGACGAGAGGACTTGTACGAACAGTGCTCGCTCCACATGACGCCGTAGAGCGCCAGTTCGAGGTGATTGGGTTCGCGGCTGAGGACCCGACGAATGTCGTCGAGTTCCGAATCGGTCAGTCCAAGGGCACGGTGCAGGGGCTCGGGGGCGCTACTCACCCCTCCAAAACTACTGGGCCCACGACCCGCCCACGACCCGCCCCCGACGCGCCCGCTCAACGCGCGCTGGCGCCCAGTCCCACGAAGCCCTCGAGGAGCACGCGGCCGTCGGCGCTGCCGAGGAGGGTGGACATCGCGCGTTCAGGGTGCGGCATGAGTCCCACCACGTTGCCGGCCTCGCTGGCCACTCCCGCAATGTCGTCACGCGATCCGTTGGGATTGTCCTTATACCGCAACACGATCTGATCGTGGGCCACCAGAGAGTCGTACGTCGCGTCGTCGCAGGTGTAGGCACCCGAGAAGTGGTTGATCGGTATGACGAGCTCCTGGCCCACCCGGGCCGCGCGCGTCAACACCGAATGAGTGGAGGCGACGACCAGCGTGGTGGATTGGCAGAGAAAGGTCAGACCGCGATTCTTCTGCAGGGCCCCGGGCAGTAGTCCCGCCTCGGTGAGGATCTGGAAGCCGTTGCAAATGCCTAAGACCGCGCCGCCTTCGGCGGCGAAGGCGGACACTGCCGCCATCACCGGTGAAAAGCGCGCCAGGGCACCGGGGCGCAGGTAGTCACCGTGAGCGAATCCGCCGGGCAAGATGACGGCGTCCACGTCGCCCAAGGTCGTCGCGGAGTGAAAGATCAACTCGGACTCGACGCCGAGCTGCGCCATGGCGCCGAGGGCGTCGTATTCGCAGTTGGAACCGGGAAAGACAATCACGCCGACACGGGTCATCCTCTACTCCTCCAGACGCACCGCGGCGTCCTCGATGACGGGATTCGAAAGGAGGCGATCGGACAACGACTGCGCGCTCGCCAACGCACTCTCGGCGTCGAGCGCCTCGATGTCGAAGCGGAACAGCTTGCCCGCGCGCACCGCGCGCACGCCGCTAAATCCCAGCGCCGGCAGCGCGCGTTCGATCGTGGCGCCCTCGGGGTCGGCGATGCCGGGGCGCAGAGTGACTTCGACGATGACGGAGTAGTTCACGACTACGCACCGTACCAGTCCGATAAGGGGTGCCCCGTAATCTTCTCGTACGCCGACTCGTAGCGCAGCGACGTCGTGGCCACGACCGCAACGGGTACCGGGGGCGGGGGTGGCGTACGGTCCCAGTTGATCGAGTTGAGCCAGTCACGAAAGGGTTGTTTGTCGTACGAGGGAGGTACCTCGCCCCGACGGACCTGGTCAGCGGGCCAGATACGCGACGAGTCCGGCGTCAACACCTCGTCGCAGACCACCAGCTCGCCCTCGACGAAGCCGAGCTCGAATTTGGTATCCGCCAGTATCAGACCTCGTTCGCGCAGGCGCTCGGCGGCGCGAACGAACAGCCCGCGACAGAGTTCGCTGGCGCGCTGGAGCATCTCGGGCCCCACGAGATCGGCGGCTTCGTCGAGGTCGATGTTGAGGTCGTGACCCTCCTCGGCCTTGGTCGACGGGGTGAACATCGGCTCGGCGAACTCATCGGTGAGTTCCAAACCGCGGGGCACGGCCATGTGGTGCACGGTACCGGTCGCGACGTACTCGTCGTAGGCCTGTCCGGCGAGACGCCCGCGCACGATGCACTCGAGCGAGAGCATCTCGGCCCGGCGCGCGAGCATCGCGCGCCCGTGCCA
>JARCRU010000005.1 GCA_029850535.1 Actinomycetota bacterium
GATTCTCGGCGTCGGCGCATTCTCCCACGACCAACTTCTCGCGGCTGTGCCCGGTCGAGCTCTTTGGAGTGACGGCGGACCAGCCTCCGCCGTACAGTTCTTCAACTTGACTGACGAACAAATTCCCGCGTTGCTTTGCTGGCCATTCCGGCCACAGCACCGAGTGTGATTGCGTCGTAGTTATGTCAGTGACCCCGGCAGCGGAATGCAATCAATGACATAAACGGTGTCTCACATTATAAGTCTGGCGTGCGACTATGTTGATGGTGAATGACCTCCCAGCGTCGATCAACACCAATTCTGGTCGTACCGACAGCCGCGCTGCTGTTCGGTGCATTCGATCAATGGATTGGTGCTCACAACAACTTGTTTTGGACGCAAGTTAGCAATGGAATGTCAGCTCTCTGGTTAGTAGTTCCATTCATCGCTGGCTTCTCGATGTCGAATCAACGGCGGGCAGTTCTCGCGGGTCTGTTCGCGACCTGGTTGTCTGTCCTTGCGTACGTGTTGATGATTGTGAGTCCGATGGAAGGCACACACTTGGGGCCGGCGCCAACGGGTCTTCATGGCTCGTGGAACCAATTGAGCTTGAACTTGTTTGTTCACGTACTTTTGAGCCAAGGACAATGGTTCTTATTCGCACTGCTGGTTGGCCCAGTGCTGGGCTTGCTCGGCTTCTATTGGCGCACTCGTCGCTATTGGGTCTACGCATTTCCCGTCGCCCTTGCTTTGGTGCTCGAACCTCCCGCACGATGGACTGCGAGCAGGGTCGGCTTAGGTGACGTCCCTTGGGTTCCATTCAGGTGGCCGAACAGTACTCTTGCGCAAAAAGCCGAGATTCTAGAGTTAGTAGTGGGCTTAGTCGCGACTTGGATGATCATTCATTTCGGAGCGTCGAGCCGAGGTACCGCCCCACTTCACTCGTAGCCGGGCTTCCGACTCTTCAATCAAATGTTCTACAACCCGTATCTTCATTGACGGGTCGGGAATGCAGGAATTTCTGCGCGGGACATGTTAGAGGTATGGATAAATCATCCCCCTCAAGCACCCACCGAAGCGGTGTTGTCGTTCAGCACGACAGCACCATTTCGGGGCCGGTCGCTCTTGGTGATGCGATGTTGGCTTTGGGCCGCATTGCCGCCGAGTTGCTGCTTGACCTCAACAACAGCGAGGTCATTCCTGTAGCCGCCTAAAGCGACTATCTCCCAGCCACACCAAGTGGCTATTCCCGAAGTCGGGGCTTCTTCGGAGGCCCCGATTTTGCTTTCCCGGCACTTTCTTCTGATGGCGTTCCGATGTCCAAGTCCCCAAGGTTCAGCGAAGTTCGGACGGTCACTCTTCCATCGAGGTTGTCGTTTCTCTTACGTGATGTTGCCTATTTACCGGCTAATCTATCTAGGCATACCGGAGAGGTATGAAGAAGCCAATGGAGATTTAATCACTTGATACTTGCATTCTGGGACACTGTCGATTACAGATGTTGCAGTGACAAATGCCGAACTTCACCTCGAGCAAAGCGCCGGTAGTTGGGCATTAGCGGGTGCTGGCGTTAGTCAGTTCGCGTTGGTGAACGACTATCTGAGTTATCTGTCGGACCGGAACTACTCGCCCCAGACGGTCCGCGTCTACGGCTTCTCGCTGCTGGCGTTCTGTCGATGGTTGGCGACCGAGGACATCGCGCTCGACACCGTGAGCACCGACGTGCTTCTTCACTATCTGGCTGCGTGCCGACAGACCACGGTGCCCGGGCGCCCCGGTCCTAACGTGGTGCGCCTGGATGGTCGGCGCGCCGACGGGTACGCCGCAGCGACGCTCAACCATCGACTGGCGGCGATTTCGGGGCTGTTCGAGTTCCGCCTGATGCGAGATCCCCACGCCACCAACCCGGTGCCGAGAGGCAAGGAGGCGAGACGACTGTCCGCGGGCGAGCGCAACGGGCTGCTCGCCCACGTGGCGCGTCGGCCCAAGCGGCGATCAGTGTTGCGACTACGAGAGCCCCAGCGTCTTCCCCGAGCGTTAGATCGCGACGAAGTCGTGGCGCTGGTGGGGAGCCTTCGCACGTGGCGGGACCGAGGAATCGCGGGACTGATGGTGTACTGCGGCCTTCGTGCCGGAGAAGTGCTGGCTCTGGACGTCACCGACGTGGACATCGGGGGACGGTGGTTGCGCGTCATGGGCAAAGGATCCAAAGAGCGCCGCGTCCCACTCGACGTCGACGTGGCGGGCGTCATCCAGACGTACTTGCTCTGCGAGCGACCCGAGACGCAGACTCCCCGGCTGTTCGTGGTGGCCAAGGGCCCCACTCGCGGCCAACCACTCACGAGCGCGGGCCTGCGCACAATCTTTCGTTACCACCGGATGGTCGCCGACGTTCCCGCCGGTCATCCCCACGCGCTGCGCCACACCTTCGGCACCGCGCTGGCCGAAGCGGGTGTGGATTTGGCCGTGATGCAAGCCCTGCTCGGTCACGCCCACATCGACACCACCGCTCGCTACATCCATCTCGCCCCCGTGCACGTGAAGAAGGAGTTCGATGCCGCTCGCGAACGTCAACGCGACCTCCGTTGAGCGCCCGGCGAGGGATTTGCTCGCCGACTACGCGACCCACCTCACCCTGACGGGCCGGGGAAACAGCGCCTACACGAGCGCAGCTCGGTCCTTCCTACGACACTGGCCCGACCCGCAGGACTGGGCCGGCCAGTCGCTCGCTCGCCGCCTGGGCGAGGGTCCACAGACCACGTCGTTCCTGATGTTCTTGATGGTCCACGGCTGGCTCCAACCCGGCTACGACTACCTGGTGTCTCGCAAGCTGACGAGCTTTTGGCGCGAGATCACCGCTAGCCCGCTCGAGGCGGACATGACCCGGTTCCTCCACGGCGCCGAGGCCATTGGCTACACGCCGATCCAATCTCTTCGAATCGCCTCCCAGTCCGTCGGGCGCCTGCTCATTCAGACGAACGTGCGTCTTGAGCAGTTAACAATGGGTGACTTCGACGAGCTCACCAATGAATGCCGGCTGCGCGAGGAGCGCACGGGAAAACCGTGGGGTCATTACCGGTCCGCGCTCAACGCAGCGCAGCGGGTGTTGTTTCACCTGGACATCGTTGAGGTCCCACCGCCGCACTGGCAACTGTCCAAGACCTTCGCGCAGCGCGTCGTTGACGTGCATCCCGCGCTTCAGCCGGCGTTCATTGCCTACCTGGAACGAAAGACGGGAACCTGCCGCACCGCGACGGTGACCTGCATGGCGACGCGCTTGGTCCACTTCGGTCGCTTCCTCGCTGACGTCGACCCCGAACTGAAGTCACTGGCTGAGCTTGATCGACAGCGCCATATCGAGCCCTACCTGAATTCGGTGGCCAGTGCCATCAACTCCAAGAACGGTGATCCAGTCACGACCGCCGATCAATCACGACGGGTACTGACGGTGTCGAGCTTCCTCAACGACATCACCGAGTGGGGATGGGTCGACGCGCCAACACGGCGTCTCGTCTTTCGCTCCGACTTCCCGCGCTTGCCCAAGCCTCTTCCTCGCTACCTACCCCTTGACGTTGACCGGCGTCTCGGTGAGGCGCTCGAGGGGTCCGAGTTTCGCCTCGCCGCCGACGCGCTGCTACTGGCCCGAGCCTGCGGGCTGCGCATTGGTGAACTCCTCGATCTCGAACTCGATTGCGTGCACGAAGTTCCCGGCAACGGAGCGTGGCTCAAGGTTCCTCTGGGCAAGCTGGACACCGAGCGGATGGTGCCACTCGACGGCGAAACCGTCACCCTGATCGATCGAATCACCGCGACCCGCTCCGAGGGTCGAGCGCTTCCGCACCCTCGAAGTGGGCGACCCGCGCAGTTCCTCTTCACCCACCACGGCCGGCGTCTGGCTCAGCAGGCGTTGCGCCTGGAACTCGATCGTGCCGCGCAGGTCGCGGGCATCTCTCACGTCACGCCGCATCAACTCCGCCATACCTTTGCCACCGTGATGGTGAACGCCGGAGTATCGCTCCAGGCGCTCATGGCCCTGCTCGGGCACGTCTCTGCGGAGATGAGTCTTCGTTACGGCCGGCTCTTCGATACCACGGTGCGCGCCGAGTACGAACGAGCACTGGATCTGGCCAAGGCCCACATCGGTCCACTGCCTGCGCAACGCGTCCCCGTCACTGGTGATGGCGACTGGCGTGATGCTCCGCTCATCAAGACCAAGCTCGCCGGCGGTTACTGCCTTCGCTCACCGGCGCAAGGATCGTGCACTTACGCGAACATCTGCGAATACTGTCCTACGTTTCACGTCGACGCCAGCACCGTTGCAGCGCTCAGCGCCCAACGCGTCGATACCGAGGCACTCGCTAGCGACGCCGACGCCCGCGGGTGGAGCAGCGAGGCCGATCGCCATCATCGTCTCATAAGCCGTCTCGATGCGTTCATTGCAGAGCAGGCGGCGCAGTGACCTCGCCCGACATCCTGGCCCGCGTCGAGCGTGTGTGCTCAGAGTTGCACCGAGACGCGACGCCGATCACCTTCGTCGGCGTCGCGACTCTCGCGGGCGTCAGCCGCACAAGCCTCTATCGAGATCCGTCCCTGCGCGCCGTCGTTGATGAGTATCGCGCCGCACACGTTGATCCCCGCACCCTCTCCGGACTCACGAGAGAGGTCGATCACCTTCGCACTGCCGTCGAACTTCTTGCCGATCGCGTCCGACGCCACGAGGAACAACTTCGTCAACTCGACAGCGTGTCTCGTCCACGGCGCAGAGCCAACTGAATGTTGGACAGTTACTGGCGAAGCCTCGACCCCGATTAGCCGGTTAATGCTGGGACAACGCCGTGTCAGAAAGCTTCTGGGCTGCGTTGAAGCGCGAGATGGTGAGTCGCTGCCGCTTCGAGACGAGAGCCGAAGCGCGCCGCGCCATCGTCCACTGGATCAATCACTACAACGCGCTACGTCAGCACAGCTCGATTAACCACCTGTCGCCGATCGAGTGGGAACTACAATTCACTCGCCGCCAACTTCAAGCCGCATAAACAATGTGTCCGGAATTTGGGGGAAAGGCCACATCTCTAAACTGCCTCGACTGACACCCGCTGTTCATGGACCACCAGTCAGTCCATGACCTACGACACACAAACAAACCAGACGAATACCACCCAAGCCATCAAGGACCGCGTCGCACGTTACAAGTCGACCCGGTTGA
>JARCRU010000006.1 GCA_029850535.1 Actinomycetota bacterium
ACGGCGCCTGGTGGCAGGCCTACCACGATCGGGTTGAGGACGAAGCTCGTCGAGCTTCGAGTTGACTTCGGCGATTCTGCCCAACGTTCACCGTTTGGGGGTTCGAGTCACGGGGACTCCGGCTCCTTTCAGGACCTACGAAGGCCCGCGCCGCCGAGACGACGCTATGTTTCGCCAAATGGGCTGGGGTTGAGGGGGGGGTGAACAAAGAGGCTCCTCCAGGTCTCGTCCCGCCGTATCGATGCAAGTATGCAATGCAAAATGCTATACTTATTGCAATGCAAAATACTATACTTACTGCATGGCACAATTAGTTACTCGCATTGACGAAAAACTCGCGAGCGATGTCGACGATCTCGTGAGAGATGGTGTCGTCACCAGTCGCTCCGAAGCAGTGCGCATGGGGCTCGAACAGCTCATCGACCGCCACCGAAGGCAACGGGTTGGAAAGGAAATCGTCGACGCCTATCGACGTTCACCCCAGACGGTTGAGGAGACGACCGGCCTCGACGAGACGACCAGGGCGCTCGTCGCGGAGGAGCCGTGGTGACCACACCTCGACAAGGAGAGATTTGGTGGGCTGAGGTCGAAACTGCTCGCCGGCCCGTCCTCGTCGTGACCCGATCGGAGGCCGTCGAAGTTCTCTCCGGGATTGTCGTCGCACCCGTCACTCGAACCATCCGCCAAATATCAACCGAAATCCCTCTCGGTGAACCAGAAGGGCTTCGAGAGGAATGCGTCGCTTCGTTCGACAATCTCCAAAGGATTCGTCGAAGCGCGTTGACCGAGAAGGCTGGCGACCTCGGCTTGCGACGAGACGAGATTTGCCTAGCGGTTAAAGCGATGACTGACTGCTGAGCAGGTCAGCGTTGTCGCTCCGGAGTGAACCTTCCGGTGCTTCCGTCACGTGCCTTGAACGACAACCGCTCAGAGTGGCAATGATTCGACCAGCCATGCAACGAGACGGGGTTCGAACATAGCCTCGCTACCTCCACTCTGGTTGAAATCACAACGATCCGTCTGATCAGTCGGGGATTCGGGGGTCGAAACAATCACCAGGGCTGAATGCCTTTCGGTTTCTCGTCTTTAAATTGCGACGTGTCGCTACTCGGCGGGTACGTCTAGGCGCATTACCCAACGCCACTTCGCGACCTTCCGGTCCCGGACGAAGCCGAAATCCGCGAACAGCGATTCGGGTCCCGTGTGCAAGTACGCGCCGCGCTGCGGCGGGCGGTCCTCAACCTGCTCCGGGTAGGCCTCAACGATTCCGCCACCTGCGGCGCGGATGGCATCCAACGCCGCTGCGACCGCGGCCCGAGCCACACCTTTGCCACGATGAAGGACTCCAGTGAAGATGCAGCCGATCCTCCAGTCCGGCAGCCCAGCGAGATCCTTGGCGTAGGACCCCGGGTTCTTGATGTTGGGAAGTTCCGAAGGGGAGCCGTACTGGCACCAGCCGACACACTCGTCTCCGTCATAGACGAGGATCTGGTGCACCGTTCCGCTCTCCACGTGTTGCTGTTTGAGCAATCGATTGCGCTCCACGGTGCATCCATTGGGGAGTCCTTCCGGATGAAAGCCAATGCACCAGCAACCACCCCAAACGCCATTGTTCGCCTCGACTAACTTCGCGAAGGCATTCCAGGTCGTGGGGGTCAGAGGACGCGTGACATAGTCGATCGAATCTGCTGCCATCTCACAATCATGCTCCGAATTGCCGGGTTCTGCGTGGCCGTCGCCGAACCCGTCAGCCATCGAGAAACTGCCCAGTGATCGAGCAAGGACCTGCTGCAGGGCGTTCGAACATAGCCTCGCTACCTCCACTGAATGTTGTGAAGAACACAACGTTGTCCGCATCGATCTCGCGAACTCCAATCGGTCGAAAACTTCTCCTCGCACTTGCATCAGCACGAGACGGTGCCTGCGGGAACAGCACGCCCATCAGTCCGCTCATTGCGTACTGGGTCATTGCCCCGGCAACGGGTTGAGACCAGGTAGTTTGCACCGTAGTGTAGAGCCGCGACACGAAAGTCGCCGCAATGGGGCCGATAGATTACATGACTAGGAATTCGTAGTAGCGAGAACGGGAGATCAAATTGATACGCAAAGCAGTCATTGCAGCGGCTGGTCTTGGAACTCGATTCCTCCCACAGACGAAGGCCATGCCGAAGGAAATGTTGCCGATCGTCGACAAGCCGATCATTCAGTACATCGTCGAGGAGCTCGTCGAGGCCGGGATCGAAGACATTGTTATCGTCACCGGCTACCACAAGCGTTCGATCGAGGACCACTTCGCGGTGCCGAACCAGGAGCTTGTTGCTGCCCTCAAGGGTCCGAAGAAGCAGGTCTTGAAGGAGGTTGAGCGCATCGCCGACCTGGCGAATTTTGCCTACATGCGCCAGAAGGGACCCGACGGTAACGGGACGCCCCTCCTCAACGCGGCGCACCTCATCGGTAATGAGCCCTTCATCTACACCTTCGGCGATGACTTCATTCGTGCCACTCCCGGGCGGTTCAGCCAGATGGTCGCCCTGCACGAGCGCACGGGCCTCGGCGTGCTGTCGTGTATTCGTGCGGATGAGGACGCCGATTACACGCGCTACGGGTACGTGGGGGGTAAGGAAATCGAGCCAGGCATCGTGAAGATCGAGTCGATCGTCGAGAAGCCCGGCCGGTCCAATGCGCCGTCGGACCTGGCGAGCGTGAGCAGTTATCTCTTCACCCCGACGATACTGGGGTGCCTGAGCGAGCGGGCCGCCGAACTCAAGCCCGGAGAAGAGCTGTCGTTGCAGGCCGCGATGCAGGTCTCGATCGATAACGGTAACTTCCTCCTCGGGTACGAGATTGAGAATGCTCGCTACTTCGACACGGGAGACAAGCTCGAGTACTTGAAGACGATTATCGATCTGGGGCTCGAGGACGAGCACCTCGGCCCCGCACTGCGGGCGCACTTCACCCAGTCGCTGGGTTCGTAGAGTCTCTCGACGAATCGCAGCACAGGGAACCGCGGGCGAACGTCGTGCCAGGCGGGGAGTCAATCTGTCGCCCCCCGCCGTGTCGAGTACGCGCCGTCGTCGGGCGAGTCCGTGACGCGGATTCGTGCGGCTGGCATCGCTGATCAGCCGGTGCCGAAGGGCGACGCGTGCCACGGGCCCAACTCGAGTACCTCAGCGCTCCAGCAATGAACTAATGGCCCAACGCCGCGTGACGGGTCGGACGTCGTACAATCCCTCGCTACCGACTTGACCAGAATTCCCGCGCGCAGGTGCAAGGCGTTCGCACGTGTAGCGCGTGCAACGATCCCTACGACGTCCGCGTCACTTTTCAACGGCGAACGGTCGAAGATTCGAGAGCCGGTCCCTTCACCCTTGCCCAGCGCTCACGTGATGTGATGGAGTACCGAGTGGCTGCTGAACGTTGGGCGTCGCCTCGATAGGTTTGTTTTTCGTCAGGGGGCACTGTTGTCACAAGGGAAAGCGAACGTCCCGCGACAAGGGGTGGTGACGGGTTCCTCGCGGGTGACGCCGGGTCCAGCGCCGCGCCCATCACACGGGTTGTCGTCAAACCTCGTCACCTCCGACTGGGCGTGCTCCACCACGAGCAAGATGCGTGAGCACGGAATACTGCGCCGGTTCTAACGGCAACTTCGCGAGCGTGTAGTGAGGTGCGAATGAGGCGGTGGGTCCAGTTGATGGGCACGGGCCCACGTATTAGGGTCAGTCCTAAGGCCCTAGGAGAGGTGTCGTTATGACCGGTGAATATCGCTACGTGCTGGTCGAGCGAGCGGGTGACACCGTCACTATCTGGCTCAATCGCCCTGAACGTCTCAACGTGATGTCCCTGGCGCTGATGGAGGAGCTCCAGGGCGCCTTTCGCGACGCGGGCGACAGTGACGCGACGGGCGTGATTCTGGCGGCGAAGGGGAGGCTGTTCAGCGCCGGACACGATTTCGAGGAAATGTATGATCAGGACCTTGAGCACGTCCAACACTTGTTTGGTGTCTGTACCCAATTGATGAATACGATCCAGGCGATTCCTCAGCCAGTGGTCGCTCGGGTCCACGCGTTAGCGACCGGAGCGGGGTGTCAGCTGGTGGCGACGGCCGACCTGGCCGTCGCAGCCGAAGAGGCCTCTTTTTGCACGCCGGGCGGTAAGGGTGGACTCTTCTGCACCACTCCGCTGGTGGCCGTGGGTCGCTCGATCGGACGCAAGCGCGCGTTGGAAATGGGAATGAGTGGCGACCCCATCGACGCTCGGACCGCCGAGGCGTGGGGATTGGTCAATCGGGTGGTCCCCATGGCCGAACTGGACGAGGCGACTGCGCACTTGCTGGGTCGAGTCACCCGGGGCAGCGTGGCGTCGAAGGCGATTGGGAAAGAGGCGTTCTATTCCCAGATCGGTCTGGACCAACCGCAGGCCTACGCTCACGCCGTCGACGTCATGGCCGCCGCGAGCCAAATTCCCGACGCGCAGGAAGCGATCGCCGCATTCATCGAGAAGCGCCCCGCCCGCTGGGCGAATCAACTCGCGTGACGAGGACGGCGTCGCCGCCCTCGTCGCCGTAATATGCCCGTGACGGCAATTTGATGAGTGGGGTGTATGACAGCCTTCCAGGACTACTACCCCGAACACCTCTCGCACTGCTACGGCTGCGGACGCCTCAACGATCACGGTTATCGCATTTCGACGCGGTGGGACGGCGACGAGAGTCTGACGCGCTTCACTCCTCTCGAGTATCACACGGCGGTCCCTGGTTTCGTCTACGGAGGGCTACTGGCGTCGCTCATCGATTGCCACAGCACGGGAACTGCGGCCGCGGCGATGTATCGTTCGCAGTCGCGAGCAATGGACACCCTGCCCCCATTTCGATTCGTCACCGGGTCATTGCGGGTGAAATTCCTCCGGGCCACGCCGCTCGGTCCAGAATTGACGATTCATGGGCGGGTCCTCGAGATCAAGGGCCGCAAGGTGACCATCGAGTCGACCGTGTCAGTTGAGGGCGCGGTGACGGTCCAGGGCGAGGTAATCGCCATCCAGATGCCGGAGGATTTCGGCATCTGACGATGCTGACTCGGTGCCGGGGCATCCACGCGAAGCGTCGCGGGTTCACCTCGTGGCCGTGGTGATGAACGACGTTGGACGAACTGACGCACGTCGCCCAGGTCCCTCGAGATTGTCGCGGCCAGTGAGGTGACGCCTGGTCTCTCCGGCATCGTTTCCTCCTAGATTTGCCAGATGGGGCTCTATAACGATCACGTCATGCCGCGACTCGTGGGAGTGGTGTGCGCAAACAAATTCTTCGATTCGTGGCGTCGCCGAGTGTGCGAGGGGCTCGAGGGAGACATCATCGAACTGGGTTTCGGGTCGGGTGCCAACGTGCCTTTTCTCCCCGACGCCGTTCGTCGCGTGGTGGCCGTGGAACCCTCGCGATCGGCCCGCGTCAGCGCCGAAGCCAAATTGAAGGGCCACCGCATCGAGATCGAGTTCGTCGATCTGGACCGACCTGACACGCTCGGTGCCGATACTCTCGACGGCGCAGTGTTCACCTTCACTCTCTGCAGCGTCGACGACCCCGGCGTCGTGCTGCGTCAACTCCTGCGCGTCCTCAAGCCCGGTGCGCCACTTCACTTCCTCGAACACGGACTCTCGCCCGACGCGAGAACGGCGCACTGGCAACACCGGCTCAACGGCCTCGAACAGCGCCTAGCGGGAGGCTGTCAACTCATACGCGACCCGCTAGCGCTCATCGGCGCGTCGGGATTCGACATCGTGAGCAGTTCTCAAGGCTACGCCCAAGGCCCCAAGCCCTGGAGTTACTTCACCATGGGCGTGGCCAAAAAACCACTGTCGACGTAGCCCCGCGGTTCAATGACCTAACGAGTGACGCCGCGCCACACGGTAGTGAACCCCTAGGGCGGACTTCTCCGCCGCCGCCGCGGTGCGTTGAGCGGGATGTCTCTCAATGCTCACGCCTCGACGCGGGCGCCACACTTGTGCGGCGCCCGCGTCAATCTCAGCGGTCGCCCGCTCTCACTTCGAGCGAGCACCCTCGACGACTAGGCCCGCGTGATCGGAATCGACTGGGCGGACGCGACGGCGCCTTCAGGGTGGGGAACCCGCACCTCGAGGATTCCGTCCTTGTAGGTGGCCGTCACGTCGGCGGAAACGATTCCGTCGGGTAGCGCGATGTCACGCTCGAACTCCCCGTAGCGAAATTCGCTGCGGTAGCCCGCGGTTTCGGTGTGCTTCGTCTTCTCCTCGCGGTGCGCGCGAATCTTGACGAAACCTCCGCTCGTGGTGACCTCGACGTCCTTGTCGGGGTTGATCCCCGGCAGCTCGGCGCGTACCACCAGGGTGTCGCCATCGTGGAATTCCTCGACGCGCATCCATCCCTCCATGTCGTCGACGTCGAAGAAGCGGCGCCAGCGCTCGGGTAGTGCGAACATCGGCCACTCCGCGACATGATTCACGTCTCGACGTACCAGTGCCATAATCCACCTCCCATTTCGTGTTGAGTCAACCCTGACTCAACACCTTCATTGTGCCGCCCCGGTGTCGTCGCCACCAGGGGCCAAAGTCGTACATTGTGTCGGGCCACTTTTGTTCCAGAGACCTCGGTTACGTCACGAGGTTCGCATCGACTGCGGGGAACGAACCTCGAACGTCGGAGCACGCACGAGAGCGACCGAGCCTGACAGAGGGCAACTCGCCGGAAGCGACCTTCCCCTCGTCGTTCATTCACGAGAGGAGTGAGGAGCTGAGCGACCGGCGCACGACGGTGCTCGGCGAAGTTCGCCCCGCGCCATGGCGGTACCACGGCACGTCATTGGTGACACGGCGCCCGCCTCGACAACTTCCTTATGACTTTCTTATGACGTAATGCCCTACGCCTGACCTATGGCGCGTGATGCCACGGGGTCGATACTGGAAACAGGGAGGGGGGCTGAACGAAGGGTTAAGAAATGCGTACCGTCCGAAGAGTTAACGTCCTCTCTCTCGCAGTTGTAGTGGGTGTTTTGGGTGTGGGTGTCCCGGGAGTTGGAGCCCTCAGCGCGAGTCACCCGCACGCGACGTCCCTCCAGAGCCACGCGGTGAAGCCGAAGATGAAGAAGCTCGCCTTCAGCGCGAGTTACGTCGGCAACGTCAAGATGCTCTTCAGTGCCAGCCGGGTGTCGGGCGTCATGAATGGTGCCGGCAAGGCGACAGTTCTCGGCCAAGGGACCGTGGTGGCCACGGGGAACACGATGTCATTCTCCACTTCGAGCGCTTCTGACCCCCTGAGCGGCACGGCGATCATCAAGGGCTCGGGCGGCTCTCTCACCGTCAAGGCGATCAACGTCGACGCGTCGACCACGTCGTCGGCCGCGCCGACCGCCAGCACGCCCGACCCGGTACTCGTCGCCGGGACCGTCAAGGTCGTCAAGGGTACCGGCAAGTTCTCGGGGGCCACGGGCACGCTCAGCGTGCACGCGACTTTCACGGTCAGCACGATCAGCGGCAACGAAACCCAGAAGTTCAACGCCACGCTCAAGGGTTCCTTGAGCGTCAAAGCCTAATTACCAAGACAGGAGAATCAAGATGAGAAAGTTAGTGACACACATCGCCGCAGGTGCGATGATCGTCGGTAGCGTGGCGCTGTTCGGGGCCACCGGTTCGGGTGCCTCAACACCCAAAGCGGCGACCACCACCACCGTGGCGCCCCCCTTCGTCACGGGCAACAAGTGGCTGACGGTCAACGTCGACACCGTGATGGGATTCGGGAGCCCGGGCGCCACCGGTGGGTGCTACCTCTCCAACAACTTCATCCAGGGCCAGACCGTGGTCTTTCGCATGTGGGGCATCGACAACATGACGGGTAAGCCGCTCATTGGCGACCCCTCACCGACCTCTCCGCTGAAGGGTTCGAACGTGCAGAGCGTGGTTATCAAGGACCTGCCCGGCGTGTCGCCCAACCCGCAGATGAGCTACTCGACGCGTGACGGCTTCTTCAACTTCGGCTGGGACACCACCAAGGCGACCCCGACGGGCGTCGTCCCCTTCAAGGTCATCGTCACGTTGAAGCCGGTGCCCGCGACGTACAAGACCATCAAGGTCATGGTCAAGGGCGTCATGAAGACCAAGAGGGTTATTAAGACCCCGGCGATCCCCGCCAAGGGCTACGCCTACTCGCAGAGCAGTTTGTACGCCGGCACCGGTTCGCTCCCGTCACCCTCGCAGTTGACGTTGAACGCCGCGGCGTAATTCGCGTCTCAGCACACGTAGTTCCCGCACCAGCCCGAACCAAGCTCGACGCCCGGTTCGGGCTGGTGCAGCGTACGCGCCGGAAAAGTCTTCTGTCGCGCGAACCACGCCCGCGGGCGTGAAAGGAGATCTCTGATGTTGCATACCCCACACGGCCGTCGTGGCCATCGTCTCATTGGCGCGATCGCCGCCGCCGTCCTGCCGCTGACGTTACTGATCAGTCCGAGCACGAGCGGAGCCGACACCATCAACCCCATCAATCTCGTGGCCCCCACCGGTCTGCCGGGAGTGGCCGGGCTACCCGGACCGGTCAGTCCTTCCTTCACCGTGGCGAGTTCGCTCGGTGCCCTCAGCGTCAGTCCGGCCGAGGGCGTGCAGGGTACGCCGGTGACCATTTCGGGGACCGGTCTCGCCCCCAACACCTCGCTCGCCCTCGAGTGGTCAACGTCGAATGTGACGTGGGTCGCTGACGTCGAGCCGGGGACGGTCAACTACCTCGGTCGCTCGGCGTCGAACATGAACGTCACCTTGACCACGCTCACCACGGACGCCACCGGCGCCTTTCACTACTCGATGAAGGCGCCCGCCGACTTCGGCGGCCTGCACACGATCTACGCGGTCGTCAATAATGTCGAAGTGGCCCAGGGCGGGTTCACGTTGCTACGCATCGTGAAGGTGACGCCCACCAGCGGTCCGATCGGCACACCGATCACCATTACCTACACCGGCATTGGCGCGAGCCTCTACACCGGTGGCGCGTCGGTGCTCTACGACAACCACTACACCGGCGAGATGATGGCCAACTGGACTCGCGGCACCGCGAGCATCCAGATTCGCGCGTCGGGTCCCGTCGGTACTCACTACATCGCCGTCGGTGACGCCATCAGTTATCTCTATATGAACATCGCCCAGTCGCCCGTGCCCTACGTCAACAATGGCGGTGCGGTCTTTCACGTCACCAAGGACAACGGACCGACGGCCGCGCGCATTGACTGGCCGGCCAACGTCGCCGCGACCGTTCACCAGGTGACCACCTTTTCGAGCGCCAACGTCGACCCCAACTCCAAGGCGGTCGCGACGTTGTCGAGCAACCAGGGTCCCGTCAACTCCAAGGTGAACTTGAACGTGACGAATCTTCCGGTGTCGGGCACCTTGACGCTGGACTGGGCCACCGTGGTGGGTAGCCGAGTCAACTGCTACAGCACGTGCTGGGCCTTCAACTCGGTACCCCTGGGTACCGCGACGGCCACCAACGGCACGCTGAACGCCGCGCTGAACGTGCCCGACGGGCTCGGCGGATGGCACGAAGTGCAGGTCCTCAACGGCACCAGCATCGAGGCGCAGGTCTCCTTCTACGTCAAGGAGAGCATCGTGCAGGTGCCCAACGCCAGCGCGAAGGGCTTCACCGCCGGTCTGGCCACCGCCCACGACACGGTGGCGGGCCTCGCGACCGGTCAAGCCGGCGTGGGGACCAACACCTTCCACGAGGGCCAGGAGTTCACGATCAGTATCAAGGGCGTGGGCTGGACCCAACTCGACAACGTGTTGGGCGTGGACTACGACAACAGCTACATGGGCTACGGCTGCGGATTCAACTCCAACGGGTACATGGTGATTCACTTGAACGCCACCGGGGGAGTGGGGACGCACCTGATCGATCTCTACCCGATGATGTACTCGCTCTCGCCGTCCTTTGCCAATACCCCCTACGGGATGGTGCCGGTGTTGTCGTACGCGCGTGACTACCCGGGCCTCGCCCTGGGGTATCACGTGCCGGCGATCCGCTTCTCCATCCGGGTGATTAAGTAGTCCTCACCCCAGTTCACGCACTGCGCCGCGCCACCCACCTGGTGACGCGGCGCAGTCGTCATTTCCAGGACCTCTCACCCAGCAGGGATAGCGTCGCGGGCAACATGAGACCGCGCACCAGTGTCGCGTCGAGGAGGACCCCCGCCGCCAGTCCCACGCCCAACTCCTGGAGACCCGCGATGTGGCCGAGGACCAGTCCGCTCAGGGCGCCGACCATGATCACCGCGGCGGCGCTCACGACGCCACCGGTGTTCGCCAGGCCCGCCACGATGGCGTCGTCGCTACTGAGGCCGGACTCTCGCGCTTCGCGCATGCGCGTGACGATGAAGACCTCGTAGTCCATCGACAGGCCGAAGAGCATCGCGAAGACGAAGACGGGCACCCACCCCTCGATCTGGGCGACGCGGTAGGTGCCGAGCCAGGAGCTCGCGACGCCGAAGTGAAAGACCGCGACCATGACACCGTAGGCCGCCGCGACGCTGAGCAGATCGAAGAGAATGGCCAGGGCGGCCAGGGTGAGCGAGCGAAAGGCCCGCCACAGGATCGCGAGCGCCAGGCACATGGCCAGCGCCACGACCCACGCGAATGCCCCGTAGGTGCGGTTCAGGTAGTCGAGCCCCTGGGCGGCGGCACCTCCCACCACGACGTGAAAGCCCGGTGGCAGGGCCGCACTGGCCACGTCGTGTTGACGAATGCGCGCGACGAGCTGCTGGGTCGCGCGCGCGCCGAAATCGTGGCGGGCGACGACGAAGATCTGGGTGTAGCGGCCCGACGCGTCGACGTAGGCGGAGCTGAGGCCAATGGCGACGTCGGACACTTCGCGGTCGCTCAGTATCACCGTCGCGAGTTGGCTCTGCAACTGCTGGAGGGCGGCACTGCGCCAATTTTGTCCGGCCGGGGCAATGGCCACCACCTGTACCGGGGTGATGACGCCGGTGCCGACGTGGCGTTGCATGAAACTGTCCGCCTGCGCCGACGCCAGTGAGGGGGGGACGGCGCTCAAGGAGCCCGGGGTCAGCTGCAGCCACCACAGTCCGGCCGCCATGGTCGCGAGGAGCACCAGCGCGACGACGAGGACCCGGCGCGGAGCGCGCAGCACCAGGCGCGTCGTACTCGTCCATCCTCGCGCGAGTCGGTCGCGTTCTCCCATCAGACCCGCCACGCCGACACTGCGCAGGCCCCCACGGCCGAGGACCGAGAGCAACACCGGCTGCAGGGTCAGCGCCGCGGCGATCGACACCAGGGGCACCACGATCCCGGCGGCCCCCAGCGAGCGCAGGAAGGGCACGGGCACGAGTAATAAGGTCGCGAGTCCGACGGCCACGGCGGTGCCCGAGATCATCACCGTACGACCAGCGCGGTCCATGGTCGAGATGACGGCCTCGCAAGTGGAGTCGGCGTGTCGCATTTCGGTGCGGAATCGGTGCACGATCAAGAGCGAGTAGTCAATAGCGAGACCGAGACCGATGAGCTCGAGGACGTTGGGGACGTAGGTCACCATCATCAGCGCGTGCGAGAGCAGGTACACCACGAACAGCGACGTCGAGATGGTCACGCCGGCCACGACGAAGGGGACCGCGACCGCTCCGCAGAGACCCAGTACCGCGATGAGCACCGCCAGCGCCAGCAGCAGCGCGATCAGCTCGCCGCGACGTAAATCGGCCCGCAGGACCGGGGTCACGTCACTCTGCAGGGCCGCGGGGCCGGTGACCATCGCGCCGGAGAGACCCCGCGCGACGAGAGCGTGGCGCAGGCGCGGCGTCCACGCCGCCGCGTGCACGAGGTCCAAGTTGGTGTCGGCCTCGAGGTAGAGCACGCCACTGATTTCTTTGGACTGCAGGATCTGCCCGGTGGGCACGAGGGCGACGGCGCCGGCGACGCGGTGCTCGATCGATTCGGTGCTCAGGGTTCCGCGGGGCACGACGATGGTGAAGGAACCCTCGACGTTCTCGTGGAAGTGCGTGGCGAGAATGACGTTGGCCCGGGCCGACTCGGTGCCGGGGACGTTGAGCGACGTTGAGAGGCGCGAGGAGAGCGCGGCGTTGAACGCGAGTCCGAGTAGGGAGAGGGTGAGCCACGCGACCACCACGAGGGCACGGTGGCGCAGGACCGCGCGCGTGCACCGGTTCACCATACGTGCAGTGTAGGACGGGGCTCTGGCGCGACCCGGGCGGCTCGCGACAGTGCGCCAAGGACGACCAGCGAGGCCGCGTCGCGCCAAGATGAGATTTCTCTCATTGAGGGCTTAACTAGGGGCAAGAAACCACTCCCATACTGGTTCTCGTGAGACGTCATCAGCCCCGCGCTAGAGGTCGAGTGTCGCCCTCGGGCGGCGATGGGCCACGGGGCGTGTCGCGGAGTCGGCGCATCGCCTTCGTGACCGTCGATTCGACGTCGACTCCTTCGTCGAGGTGGTGGCGGTGAGGACTGAGAGGAACCCTTCGCACTCGGCCCCGACGCACGAGGACTACGACGCGCTGGTCCCCGACGAACTCCTGGCCGCGAGTCACCGCCGTGCCGCCAACCGCGCGCGCACCTCGCGCACGCTGGACCGCTCCAAGGTTCGCCGGCGCGTGCTCCCCACCGTGGTCGTGACGTCGGTGGCGATGGTGGGAGCCGGCCTCGCTAACTCCTTCGTGGGTTCGACCCTCCCGGCGGTCACCACCACCACTACTTCCACGGTGCCGGCGTACGCGTCGCGCCAGGCGGCGCACAACGCCCAAGTACTCGCCACTTTGAGCGCCACACTGGCCAAGGACCGGAGTCTGGTCGCGGGACTCAGGTCCACGGCCCAGAGTACGAGTGCCACCGCGGCGGCACTCGCCGCATCGGCGCAGGCGGCCCTCAACAGCGCCGCGGCCGCGGCGTCGCAATCAACGGGTGCGGCGAGTTCCGCGACGACGGTGACGCGCACCACAACCGGGGGCGTCCCCACCAC
>JARCRU010000007.1 GCA_029850535.1 Actinomycetota bacterium
CGCGCAGCGAACGCGCGAGGTCCGGTGGGGGCCACGAACGCTCGACGTCGACATCGTGTGGATCGACGGCGTCGCCTGCGACGACGAGGAGCTCACCGTGCCGCACGCTCGGATGTTCGAACGCAACTTCGTGCTGGTCCCGTTGCGCGAATTGCGCCAGGACCTCGTGACCGACGAGGTCCTGTCCACGGCCGACGGTGCGGTGAGCGTTCTGGGTACACTCGAGTCGTTGCTTTAACCGAACGGCACCCGCGGGGCCGGAACGGATGGCCCCTATGAACATCGTGATTGTTGGCGCGGGACGAGCCGGGACGTCGTTCGCGCGGGCACTGGGCTCGATCCATCAGGTCGGCGTGGTGCACCACGGTGACGTCGAGTATTTTGCGGCGGACCTCGTCTTGCTGTGCGTGCCCGATGACGTCGTCGCCGCCGTCGCCGCCGGTCTGCGCGTCAGCGCCGACACCGTGGTTGCGCACGTGGCGGGATCGCGCGGACTCGACGTTCTCGCTCCGCACCGACGCGTGGGCTCACTACATCCACTGCTCACCATGCCTGACGCCGTGCGCGGCGCCCAGCGACTGCGAGGGGGCATCTTCTGCGTCGAAGGCGACCCGCTGCTCAATGACGTGGTGACCTCGCTCGGCGGTCGCACGCTGCGGGTGCGCAGTGAACAACGCGTGCTCTACCACGCCACCGCCGCGTCGGCCGCGAATCATCTGGTGGCCCTACTGGCCCAGGTGCAGGCTCTGGCGCGCGGCGTCGGACTCGAACTCACCGATTTCCTACCCCTGGCTCAACAGGCCCTCGACGACGTGGTCGCCGAAGGACCGTCGCGGGCCCTCACCGGGGCCGCCGCTCGCGGCGATGTCGCGACGATCGCCGCGCACCTGGCGGCCCTGCCCGAGGCGGAGCGAGGCCTCTATCTGGCCCTCAGCGAACGCGCCACCCGGCTCGCTCGGGAGCCGGAGTTGCCGTGGAACGCCTGAACTCGTTGGCGTCGTGGCGCGAGTTCGCCCAGGCCACGCGTGATGCGCACCGCCGCGTGGCGTTGGTCGCGACGATGGGCGCCCTTCACGAGGGCCACGCGTCGTTGGTGCGTCGCGCCCGCCAGAACGGCGACGTGGTGATGCTCACGTCCTTCGTCAATCCGCGACAGTTCTCCGACGTTGCGGATCTGTCGCGCTACCCCCACACCCCCGACGCCGACGTCGACCTGGCGCGCCAGAACGGCGTGGACGCGTTCATCACCCCGACGCTCAAGGAGATGTGGCCGGACTATCCCGCTGACACCCTCACCACGGTCTCGGTGCGAACTCTGGGTGACGTACTCGAGGGAGTGGGTCGCCCGGGCCATTTCGACGGGGTGGCCAGTGTCGTCGCCAAACTCCTCGTGGTGAGCGGTCCGTGCCGGGCCTACTTCGGCGAGAAGGATTACCAGCAACTCGTGGTCGTGCGGCGCATGGCGCACGACTTGTCCTTCGACGTCGACGTGGTGGGGTGCGCGACACAACGCGACGCCACGGGACTGGCCCTGTCGAGTCGTAACGCCCGTCTCAGCTCGGCGGGACGCGAGCGCGCGACGTCGCTGTCACGGGCGCTGCGCGCCGCGCGCGAGTCAACGGCGCCGGCGAGCGCGCGGCGCACGCTGATGAGGGAGGTGATGGTCGCCGCGGGTGTCGAAGTGGCCTACGCCGACATCGTCGACCCCGACACACTGGCGCCACGAACCGACGCCGACCCGCGCCCGGCGCGCGCTCTGGTGGCGGGTGTCGTCGAGGGCGTGCGGCTGATCGACAACGACGCTATCGAACTCGAGTGAAGGAGCTGACGTGCTACTAGCCATTGACGTGGGAAACACCGAGACGGTCATCGGCCTCTTCGGTCCCGATCGCCCCGAGCGCCCCGACGCCATGGGCTTCGCGCGAGCCACCGGTGAGCACGGGCTCGTCTACCACTGGCGCATCTCGACTCTCAGCGAGCGCACGCCCGACGAGCACGCCATGATGCTCACCCAGCTGCTCGATCTCGAGGGGCTCGACTTACGCGGCGCGGTCAGTGCGATGGCGATTTCCTCCTCGGCCCCGACAGTGACGACGCAGTTGCGACGTATGGCGAATCGATGGTTCTCAGACTTAGACGTGACGGTGATCGGACCGGGCACCAAGTCGGGCATGCCCATCCTCTACGACAACCCGCGCGAGGTGGGAGCGGACCGCATCGCTGACGCGGTCGGGGCCTACGACCTGTATCCCGGTGCCCTGATTATCGTGGACATGGGCACCGCGACGGTGTTCGACGTGGTGTCGGCCAAGGGTGAGTATCTCGGCGGCGCGATCGCACCGGGAGTCGCGATTTCTCTGGAGGCGCTCTACACCCAGGCCTCCGCCCTGCGCTCGGTGGAACTCGTGCGACCACGCTCGGTCATCGGGCGTTCGACGGTGGAGTCCATCCAGTCCGGGGTCCTCTACGGCTTCGCCGGTCAGGTGGATGGGCTGGTGTCGCGCATCAAGGAGGAACTCGGAGACGCCACCGTGATCGCCACCGGGGGCCTCGCGGGCCTGATCGCGCCCTATACGACGACGGTCGAACACGTGGAACCGTGGCTGACCCTTCACGGATTGCGTATCGTTCATGAACGGAATCATTCAGGAGCTACGACGTGAACACCCCTTACAGTTTTGATCACAACGCCTTTGCGGCGGCCCTGCAGAGCACCTACTCCCACCTGACCGACGGTGAGGAGTCGGGCGTGGTGGTCAAGGTGGCCGGACGGGTGATGCTCATGCGCACTCAAGGCAAGTTGGCCTTCGCGACGTTACGCGACTCGAGTGGGGAGATTCAGCTCTTCGCACTGGCGGCGGTGTGCGAGGACTTCGAGAATTTCGCCAAGTTGCACCTGGGGGACTGGGTGGGAGTGACGGGCGAAGTGGTGCGCACCAAGCGTGGTGAACTCTCGGTGAAGGTGCAGTCCTGGGTGCAGTTGGCCGAGGCCCTGCACAACTTCGGCGACAAGTGGGCGGGTATCACCGACTACGACCTGCGCTATCGACACCGCGAGGCCGATCTCTGGGCCAACCCCGCCTCGCGTCAGTCCCTGGCGCGTCGTAGCGACGTCGTGCGTTCGATACGCGAGCGCTGCTGGGCCGCACACTTCACCGAGGTGGAGACGCCGATGCTCAACGCGATCGCCACCGGGGCCGCGGCCCGTCCCTTCACGACCTTTCACAATGCCCTCGACTCCGAGTTCTTCTTGCGCATCGCACCCGAACTCTGGCTGAAGCGTCTGGTGGTCGGAGGCTTCGAGCGGGTCTTCGAGCTCGGACGGGTCTTTCGCAATGAGGGGGTGAGTCCTCGGCACAACCCCGAGTTCACGATGCTCGAGCTCTACGCGGCCTACTGGAACTACGAGGACATGATGGCCTTTACCGAGGAGCTCGTCGCCGGCGTGGCCACCGATGTGCTGGGAACCACTGAGGTCGAGTACCAGGGACGGCCGTTTTCTTTTGCGGCACCCTGGCCGCGGCGCACGATGGCCGAATTGGCCTCGGACGCGGTGGGCGAGGAGGTCTCGGTGCATACCGCGCGTGCGCGCCTGGTCGAGTTGCTCAACGACCGTGGTGTCGAGGTGCATGCATCTTGGGGGGCGGGACGCTGTCTCGCCGAGCTCTTTGAGGTGACCTGTGAGGAGTCACTGTGGAACCCGATTTTCGTCACGGATTTCCCAGTGGAGGTCTCGCCACTGGCGCGGCGCCACCAGGGCGACCCGGAGCTCACGGAACGATTCGAGTCCTACGCGGCGGGTCGTGAACTCTCCAACGGTTTTTCGGAACTCAACGATCCCGTGGACCAGCGTTCGCGCTTCGAAGAGCAGGCGCGCCTGGGTGCGGCGGGCGACCTCGAGGCGATGCGCATCGACGAGGACTACATCAAGGCGCTCGAATGGGGACTGCCCCCGACGGCGGGTCTCGGCATTGGAGTGGACCGCTTGTCGATGCTGATCGCCGACGAGTCCAACATCCGCGAGGTCATCGCGTTCCCGACCCTCAAGCCGCTGCGCGACTAGTAGTCGGGTAAGCCCTCGAGCATCGAGGCGAGGAACGACGTGAGTCCGTTGCGCAGTCGCGCCCCCGGCACGACCTGCAGGGCGTTGTCGGCCGCGGCGAAGAAGCCCTGGGCCGCGGCGATGGTCGCGCCGACACCCTCGCTCGCGACGACCAGTTTGCGGGCGCGTTCGCGGTCCTCGTCGTCGAGCGGCGCCCCCAGCAGGACGCGTAGTTCCTCGCCCACGGTCGCGTCACGCAGGGCCAGCAAGGTCGGCAAGTTGTAGATGCCCTCCGCGAGGTCCTGCCCGGCGGGCTTGCCCAGTTGGTTGTCGACCGCGATGACGTCGAGGACATCGTCGCGCAACTGGTAGATCATGCCGAAGCAACGGCCGAATTCGGTGAGCGCGTCTCGCACCTCGGGGCTGTGCCCGGCGGTGAGTGCCCCGATGCGACAGCTCGCGGCCATGAGCGCGGCGGTCTTGCCCTCGATGGCTTCGTAGTAATCGGATTCCGTGCGCTCCACCGACCAGATGGTGCGCACCTCGGCGACCTGACCGCGCGTCAGCCAGGCCAGCGTGTGGGCCATGAGACCGGCAACTTCGACGCCGAGGTCCGCCGCGATTCCCGCTGAGCGCGCCATCAGGTAGTCGCCCCCCACGATGGCGATCAGATTGCCGTAGCGAGCGTTCACCGAGTCCACGTTGCGACGAATTTCGGCCTCGTCCATCACGTCGTCGTGGTAGAGCGACGCCAAGTGCATTAACTCGACGGATACCCCCCCGAGGAGGTCCTCACGGGTGGCCTCGCGCTCGCCCATGGTGGCCGCCGCGATTGCGAGAATGGGTCGAAGTCGTTTCCCTCCCGCGTAGATCAAGTGTGTTGTCACCTGATCGAGGTAGTCATCGCCAAAAATAACCGACTCGGCCAGGAGAGATTCGAGGCGAGAGAGGTCGGCTTCGACCAGTTCGAGTTGCAGTCGCTCGTGGGGGTTCACTCCACCACCTTAGATGAGCGCCTTATGGCCCTATTAGGTGCAGAATGAAGTCATGCATCACCCCGGTACACTTCTATAACAAGTACGGAAAAGGACTTCAATTGTTCGAAAGATTCACAGACCGGGCCCGGCGAGTTTTGGTTCTCGCGCAGGAAGAGGCGCGCGACCTTAACCACGCCTTCATCGGGACTGAACACATCCTGCTCGGCCTCATCCGCGAGGGCGAGGGCGTAGCGGCCAAGGCGCTGGACGCACTAGGTGTGACCTTCGACGTGGTTCGCGAGAAGGTGGAGGAGGCGATTGGTCCTAACTCCAACCCGAGTCCCGGCTCACCCCCCTTCACGCCCCGGGCCAAGAAGGTGCTCGAGTTGAGCCTGCGCGAAGCGCTCCAATTGGGGCACTCCTACATTGGCACCGAGCACATGCTTCTTGGACTCGTGCGCGAGGGCGACGGTGTCGCCGCTCAGGTGCTCAACGACCTCGGCGCCGACATGGCGCGCGTGCGCACCCAGGTCATCCAGATGATGTCGGGTCAGGCGGGCAAGGAAGCCGGTCCGAGTTCGACCACGAGTTCTAA
>JARCRU010000008.1 GCA_029850535.1 Actinomycetota bacterium
AGCACAACTGCACACCGGAGGAGGTGAGTTCAGGGGTCTTTCACATCACCACCGCGTCGGTCGCACAGCGACCTCCGACCGCCTCATCTGGGGGTGGCCGAAAACTATCGGATTGGGTGGCCGGATTCGTCGGATTACGCAATATGGATAGATCCCGAGAAAGAACTTTCCTATTCATTCCTATCAACCGGTCTCCTCGAAGAGACATACAACATAGAACGAACGGCTCTCCTATCCGACTTTGTCGTGAGTGCATTGGTGAGTTGATCCAGAATTTTCTGCTCTGGTCGTCGGCGGCCGCTAATTGAGGTTCCCCAGAAATAGTGGACACCTAACAATCCGACTCGAGGGTCGGGTGAGAGGATGTCACCATGGGAGCAACGAGAAGGAAGTTCACTCTCGAGTTCAGAACTGAGGCGGCTCATCGCGTCATCGACACCGGAAGAACGGTGCACGACGTGGCGAAGGAATTGTCAGTTCTTGAGAACTCGTTGGGTGTGTGGGTACGAGACGAGCGTCGGCGGATGGAGGCGCTCGAGGCCTCCAGCAACGAGCCGTTGAGTGTCGCCGAACGCGCTGAGTTGTTGAGGCTGCGCCGTGAGGTGGTCGAAAAGGACAAGGACCTGGCCTTTTTGGGAAAAGCCGCAGCGTACTTCGCTTCGAAGCCACCAAAGCAGAGAGATTTGCGTTGATGGCCGTGGAGTGCGCGAACTTTGAGGTCATACGCATGTCTCGACTCTTGGAAGTCTCTTCGTCTGGCTACTACCGCTGGAAGGGGGCCCAGGGCCGTGAACCACTGCAGAGCGAGCAGCGTCGCAGCGGCCTCGACGATCAGATCGTGGCCTCGCACAAGGCCTCCAAGGGCACCTACGGGTCCCCGCGCGTCACCAGTGACCTGCACGACGCTGGCGACGGTGTCAGCAAGAACACGGTCGCGACGCGCATGCGCGCACTAGGCATCGCTGGAATCAGTCCGCGCACCTTCAAGGTCACGACCGTCTCGGACCGTGACGCCCACTATCCGGCCGACCTCGTGAATCGCGCGTTCCTCACCACCCAGCTCAATCGTCAATGGACCAGCGACATCACCTACATGACCATCGGCACCGGTGAGGCCCTGAGCGCGATCCGTGACGCCTGCTCGGGTCGTGTGCTCGGCTGGGCGTTGGCGAGTCACATGCGCGCCGAGCTCGTGATCGAGGCGCTCAACGACGCGGTGCGCACACGCAATATGAACTGCGTGGGCACGATTTTTCACACCGACCGCGGTGGTCAATTCACCGACCACGACGTCGTCGCTCTGTGCGTGAAGTTCAAGATCGTTCGCTCCATGGGTCGCACCGGAAGTTGCTACGACCACGCGAGCATCGAGAGTTTCTGGTCCATCTTCAAGCACGAGTATTTCTATCGTCACGTGTTTTCCAACATGCAAGAACTACGCTCTGGCGTCGAGGACTACATCCACTTTTACAATCACGATCGTCGCTACTCAACGATTGGCAACGTCAGTCCTGTTAGTTACGAATTAGGGTTGTCTCAAGTGGCGCTAGCCGCATAAACCGTGTCCACTATTTCTGGGGAACCTCAAATAGCGTCGCCGCCTGGACGTGATCGTCCAATCAAAGGCAATCAATGGAGTTCATGTGGCGAACCGACATGTAACTATTCAGCGCGATGCGGAGTTTGCGTCGGACGGCACTACATTGCGCGACACGTATCGCGTAGCGCTGGGGATCGTCGAGCATTCCAACCTTTCGAAGCACCGCTATCAGATTCCTCGGTGTGTACACTTTGAATTCTCTCATTACCGTCGCCGTAGCTCATAACTAGTAGGACTTGTGACGATGTCACCCACTGATTCAGCCAAACCCCGGGCCCGAGTTGCGGAAGCTCGGCGGAACCGTCAAAACTTGATTACCGTCGCCACGAAAGTCTTCCAAAGTTCGCAACGAGTCTCGTTGGAGGAGATCGCCAGGCAAGCGGGGGTGGGGATTGGCACGCTCTACCGCCATTTCCCCACGAGGGAAGCGCTGGTGGAAGCGGTGTATCGCGATCAGGAAGACCGCCTGCGCACTGGCGCTCTAGAACTTCTGGCCACGCACCCTCCGAAAGAGGCGCTGCGCTTATGGATGGACCTATTTGCTGATTGGGCAGTCACGAAACACGGCATGATCGACACCCTTCGCGTCATCATTTCTTCCGGACGTCTCGAGTTCGCTCAAATGCGAGCGGAGTTGGTGGCGGTGGTGCGTATGTTCCTCGACGCCGGGATAGCCGCCGGTGACATCCGACCTGACGCAGACGCCGAGACGATTGCGGCAACTCTCGCTGGAATCTTGACTGTCGCTGGAAATTCCGAGCAACGTGATCAAGCGGCTCGCATGCTGAGTTTGCTGGTGGATGGCTTACGGCCAATAGTGTGACCATTCCGCTCCCGGGGGCTGCCTATCCCATTGTTTCCTTGATGCCGGCAGAGAGCCCACGCGACATGTCGGCCTTTTCGCTCACGGCAGAGAAGGGGTCTGCAGCGGCACTTATGTGGAACTTCAAAGTTGACCTCATCCACCCTTTCAAGATAGCGGTACGAGTTTAAACCTCGTAGGGCGTATCAACGTTTTCGGTGGAGCAAGGGTGAGTCGATGGCTTGCCGGTGAGCCCGGAGAAACTCGTGGCGACCGCGACGAGACCCCTGTTCCGTACCGATGACGAGAATCATGGAAACTCCCCAGAGTCGATCATCGAAATTCCCCACCTCCTGAGAGCAGCGGTGGGCCAGTAGGTCCATCAAAAGTGAGGTGGGCCCCTTCAAGATTGGTGGTGCAAGCCAACCAACTGAAGGGACCCATCTCCATGCTCACACAAGGAGAAGACGTGGAAGTACACGCACTGAAAGAACGGGGGTGGTCGATCACGGCCATCGCCAACCACCTGGGCCGTGATCGCAAGACGATCAGGGCCTACCTCAAGGGAGAACGGGTTCCCGGCGTCCGGGTTCGCTCGGCTCCGGACCCGCTCGAACCCTTCGTCCCCTACCTCACCCAGCGACTCCTCGACGACCCGCACGTCTGGGCGAGCGCCCTGTTCGACGAGGTGAAGCGGCTCGGCTACTCGCTCAGTTACCCGAGCTTCGCGCGTCAGGTGCGCCTGGCGAAACTCCGTCCGCACTGCGAGGCCTGTGCGGGCGTCAAGGGTCGCGACACCGTCGAGATCGCCCACCCCGCGGGCGAGGAGATCCAGTGGGACTGGTTCGAGCGTCGCCGCAGTCCCTGGGGCGCCACTCTCTACGTGCTGCTCGGCACGCTCGCGCACTCGAGTCGCGTGCGTGGGGTGATCTGTGAATCAATGGACCAGGCCCACCTCATCGACGCCATGGACACCGTGATGCGCAAGCTCGGTGGCACCACGCGTGACTGGCGCGTCGACCGCTTGGCGACGGTGATTACCCCCGGCACTCGCGACGTCCAGCCCTCCTTCGTCCCCGTCGCCAAGCACTACGGGGCCGTCGTGGAACCTTGTCCACCACGACGCGGCAACCGCAAGGGAGTGGTGGAGTCATCGGTGCGCTTCGTGTCAGGGAGGTGGTGGCGCACGATGACCGAGACGGACCCCGAGAGTGCGCAGCGCTCGCTCGACCGATTCTGTGAGACGGTGGGTGACGCGAGGTCGCGTCGCATCGGCGAGACGCGCACCACGGTGGGTGAGATGGCCGACGTCGAGGTCTTGAGAGCCCTGCCCGCCCCCTACCCCGCAACCATTGTCGTCGAGCGCATCGTGACCGCCAACGCCACCCTGCACTACCGGGGTAATCGCTACAGCGTGCCCCCCGGCCTCGCCGGCTCCACGCTGGAAATCCACCAGCGCCTGGGCACCAGCACTCTCGAGGTCAGGTCGCAGAGTGGATCACTACTGGCCACGCACCACCTCGCCCACGACGGCGCGGGCATGGTGGTGCGTGACCCGCAGCACTCAGCGGAGCTCGAACGAGTAGTGCTCGCTCAGTTCACCACGAAGCGACCCTGTGACAGAAAAAGCCCACGTGGGGATCAGTGACGCGGCGTTGAGCCACGCCGCGACGTTGCTCGGTGAATCCGGGCGAGACGTCCACGTCGACCTAGAGGACTACGCACGACTGGTGGCGTCGTGAGCGAGAACTCCACCTACCAACTGCTGCGAAGCCACCTCAGCGCCCTGCGCCTGACGACCGCGGCCGAAGCCCTACCGGGCGTCTTGGAGCAGGCCAAGGTCGAGAACCTCGGTCACACGGCCGTGCTCGAGCGACTCCTTGGTCTCGAAGTGCAGGCGACCGAACAACGTCGACGTGCGAGCTTAGAACGCTTCGCGTCGCTGCCGGCGCCGTGGCGACTGAGTGACTTCGACTTCGACGCGCAGCCCTCGGTTGAGCGCAGTCTGGTGAACGAACTGGGCACGCTGGGCTTCTTAGAGGACGCCACCAACGTGCTCTTCATCGGACCGCCCGGAGTCGGCAAGACGATGTTGGCGATCGGTCTGGCGAGGGCTTCGATCGACGCGGGATACCGGACTTACTACACGACCGCGGCTGATCTGGTGGCGAGGTGTCACCGCGCGGCGTTGGAGGGACGGTGGGCCACGACCATGCGATTCTTCGCCGGACCACGGCTGTTGATAATTGATGAAGTGGGGTATCTACCGTTGCAGAACGAAGCGTCGGCCGCCCTCTTTCAGGTCATCACCCAGCGCTATCTGAAGAGCTCAACGATTTTGACTACCAATTTAGGGATTGCCTCGTGGGGAAAAATCTTCGACGATCCAATGGTGGCGGCCGCAATGTTGGACCGACTCCTTCACCGCAGTGTGGTGTTCAACATCGACGGCGAGAGTTACCGC
>JARCRU010000009.1 GCA_029850535.1 Actinomycetota bacterium
CGAGCAGTTCTAGATACTCGGGCCATGGCTGCCCCTCGTAGTACGAGGTCAGAAACACAAAGCCTTTCCCCCGAAAGTCCCGCCATGCGCGGAGCGCCGCGTCTTCGTCTTGCATGGTGAATGGTCGAAGTTCCAGCGTCATCAGATGAGCCTACTTATGGCTTATGGCAATCGAAAGATGTTCCGACAGGTGCTGGGTTTGGTGGCAGTCACTTGGATATCCCTTTCATTGAAGGTCTCAACGACGGCGTTAATTACTTTCACGATGCACTTCTTCGGCCCAGGTGGGTGGAGCCTCGGCTGGCCATTTCACCGAATGACCTTCATCTTGAGATACTGATTTGCATTCCACGTTGTCGTGGTGCTCACGTTGCGGGTGCGAAGAACTTCGCCACGTGGTTCTCGTCGAGTCGCGGCTGGAAGAGTCGAAAGATTCTTGCATGCCCCAGCGGAGTGAATGAATGTTCCAGAGTGCGGGGGCGCAGCCCCATGACTCCGTGCGGATGAAGCCCTTCTCAGTTTGAGCGCGGGATATCACGCCCTTCACAACTCGTAGCACGTGATGCTTGCTCTGCCTCGGCGACGCAGATGGTGATAATGACACCTTTCTGGTGTCGATGTTCATGTAGTCGCTGATTCGTTCCTCATCACGAAGCCGGGCACCTACCCGCCGCTACGTAGGAATTGCGTATTGCGAAGACCTCGGTGCACTGCAAATATCTCCAGTATGAGACCAGCGGTGACCACGAGGACTCCTTCGTTGACGACTTCGAGGTGGCAGACGTGGCTACGGGTCGCCGCCGCGGTGACGTTGGCGTTCCTCGAAGTCTCACGACCAGCCTCGTTAGTGCGCGCCGACTGGCGCTTACGATTCCCCGCAATGCCTGTAGCCCAAAGGAGGGCAGTATGTCGATGACGGCCACTATTACTCGTCAAGGCCGTCGAGCCATGGCCATATTGGTCCTCGTTTCGACGACGACCCTGGTCGGTTTACCCCTGGGCCATGCCGTGGCATCCACCCAACCGACCTCGCTCGAGATTCCGGTGGCTTTCGCCGACTACGTTCATGAGACGCATCAACGCTGTTTGGAGCAGACGGGTGTGGAATTCCCCACGGTCGCTGGTGCGACCTCGTACACCATCGTCTATTACGACAATTATTACGGCGGGCGCGAGACCATTGAGGCGAATGCGCCTATTCCCCATGTGCGATTCTTAGGGACCGGAATGAACTTCATCGGCATCACCGGTGGTGGATACCCTCCGCCTTGTTCGCCGGACCCTTACCACGGGGGTCGGTTCGGTAGATATCAGAAGGCGTGGGCCAACTTCCCCGGCAAAGTCCCCCAGATCAGTGCCATCAGCGGGACCATCGTTGACGCGGACGGCAACCCGTTCCAGGGCGCGACTATCGTTGCTTCAACTCGAAACAAAAAGGGTCAACTGATATCGGTGAGCGCGGTGAGCGGGCCGAGCGGTCTCTACTACATGACCGTCAAACCCGGCGCGTACAAGGTCGTCGTCCACAGTAATCTTTCGCGCACCGCCACCTTTGGGCCCGATCCGGCTCCCGCCGGGGTCACTGCGAAACCTCAGGGCGACGCCAACGCCGGCTTCACCATTAACGCAGGAATCAAAACGACCCTTTCGTTCAGCGCGACCAAAGTTCCCGCGAGCGGCTTCAGTGTCGTCCAAGGCACCGTCACTACGACCCAGTATGGAAGGCCCGACCCCGTCGTCAACGTCCAACTTACGGTCAACCCTCGCAGCCCCCAGGCGGCTTTGACCACCGATCCCAAAGTCGCGGTGTGCGGTACCACCGGTCGAATATGGCCCGTCGGCAACATCAATACTCTTAGCGGCAAACCAGTGTTTATCCAGACAGACTCCACTGGTCACTACGCCTTCTCTCTTACCGTTGGAACGCTGCCGGGCAAGTGGTCGCTCGGCGCCTGGGCGGACAATGAAAGAGGTTCCCTATCCCCAGACGCCACCCACGCGTCAGGAACGAATCAACTTGACGTGCAAGCCCTTACACCGAGCACCTCCACCTCGAAATTTCTGGTCCAACTCAACGCCATCAAGGGCACCGCGAACGCCTCCCAACTGAACCCGCAGAACGCTGGCGCGCTCTCGTACTTACTGGGAACGTTGGCAGCCAAGGGGCCGTCGAGTGGTGTCGACCTCGGTGGCCTCACCTTCTCGATCGGGTCGGCGCCCGACGGTTACAACGTCGTCATCGCCACGTCCACGACGCGGTTCAAGATTGGCCCGACGGGCCTCGTCGAAAGTTCCGGAGGTGTGATGAAGAGCCTCATCCTCGACTCTCAGGAGTGGACCGGCCAAGGTCTTCCCTCGACGGTGACTAGTGCGTCGTCGTTTAACTCCGTTGTAGAAGACGGGCAGTTGCCGAATATTCCCACGGTCCGCGCGTGGGAATCCGGAGCGGGGGGCCATGTCGGCTGGTCACTGAAAGTCAATAAATTATCGGATCCCTACCCGGGAGCTTTGGTCGGTTTTGGGTGGTCCTACCTACCTCCGGGCCCTTGGCCGCCCGGTCACTGTCAGTAGTTCGACGATCCGAGTCGAAGCGGAACACTCAGTTATTACCTCATTTCAACCGGTCACCCTGCTTCGGCTTCTTTAATTCATGACTGACGACACCAACTTCGATGTGGCCACTTGGAAAGTGGGCCACGTCGAAATAGTTGGGATGGTGACCACAGTGGAAAGGTGGGCACTAATCAGGCACTTGAACCTCAGCGAAGGCGAATCGATGCGCTCGATCCCTCAGTTGAGGGATAACCAACGAAGCACCGGGGCGAATGGGAGGCACCGAACAATGCACCGCGAGACGAATGAGAGGAGCCGACGATGTAGGTCCGAGCCATACGAGGATTGGCGATTCGCCACCGTTGGCCCAGCGTGCACCCGGGTGTTGACTGGCACGTCACTGCCCTGGAAATCGTAAGAAGCTCGGCTAGAGTTCGCGGTGCATCCTTGACTTTGCCCGAATTGAGGAATCGCCATGTTGAAGACCACAGTCATTGGCGGGGACTCGGGAGCGTTCTGATGCAGAGTAGAGCGCGTGTCGTCATCTCGGTCTTTCGTGCTGCGTTCAAGAATCCGGTACTTCGCCGGGTCGGATTCGCATACTCACTCTTTGGCGGGGCCGAATTTGGAATTTGGATCACGTTGCTCGTCTTCGCCTACGGTCATGGTG
>JARCRU010000010.1 GCA_029850535.1 Actinomycetota bacterium
CGAGCAGTTCTAGATACTCGGGCCATGGCTGCCCCTCGTAGTACGAGGTCAGAAACACAAAGCCTTTCCCCCGAAAGTCCCGCCATGCGCGGAGCGCCGCGTCTTCGTCTTGCATGGTGAATGGTCGAAGTTCCAGCGTCACCAGAAGAGTCTACGTATGGCCAATGGCAATCGAAAGACGTTCCGACAGGTGCTGGGTTTGGTGGCAGTGACACGGATATCCCTTTTCGAGAATTCTGCGCTACGCCAGCGCGCATTCGCGAACTTAGTTATATTCAAGTCACGTACGCGTCACGCTTCCAGTGGGAACGTGTGGGCCAACGGGGGGAAATATGAGCGAAGGATTTACTCCGGAATCATTGGGCGCGAAACTTGAAGTAGTGCCGGGACAACACCAACGCCTGCGTCAGGGCGTTCTCGGACTGCTAGATATTTCAGCGGCCACTATGGCCAACATCGGACCGGCGATGAGTTTCTACTTCGGCTTCGGCTACCTGGCCTACACCGCCGGCTTGGCATCGCCCCTGACCATCATCGCCGCAGGTGTCGCTATCTTGCTCCTCGGCAATACTCTTTCGGAATTCACGAAGGTGCTGCCCTCCACGGGCGGATTCATCTCCTTCATCGGTAAGACCTTCGGCGGGCGTGTCGCGGTGACCACCGCAATCTTGACGGGCGCGGGTTACATCGCCGCCATGGCATCGGTCATCTCCATCGTGGGTGGCTTCTTCCAGACGATTCTCCAGAATTACAACGTCAAGGGACTCGAGTCCGTGCCGTGGATTGTGTGGGTCTTGGTCTTCTTGGCGTTCGCGTCGTTCATGATGATTCGTGGTATCTCGGTGTCCACCAAGTTGGCCGGATTCTTCTTCGCCTTCGAGATGACAATCATGATCCTCGTCAGCATCATCACGCTGGTAAAGTTCCACGGTTCCATCAATTTCAGGCCCTTCGAGCCCAAGAACATCACTGGTGGATTCAAGGGTCTGGCGGCCGGATTCCCATTGGCGATCTATCTCTTCATCGGCTGGGAGAACTCGGCGGCACTCGCCGAAGAGACCGACAACCCGCGTAAGAACGTTCCTCGTGCGGTCTTCACCTCCATCTTGATCATGCTCGTCGCGTACACGTTCTTCGCGTTCTCGACTGTGGTGGGCTTCCAGGACAACGTGGCCAAATTGAGTGGTGCGGCCATCCCCTTCATTTCCGTGGCCAAAGAGGCGTTCGCCGTGTTGCTCTTCTTCGCCTTCCTGGCCGGTATGACGTCCACCCTCGGTGCATTGATCGCGGGCACCAATTCCCAGGCGAGGTTGATCTTCAATGCTGGTCGCGAAGGCCTGCTGCCGTCAATGATCGGCAAAGTGGACGCCAAGCGTCGAACTCCGGTCAACGCGCTCCTGGTTTTCTTAGGCTTGGGGCTGGCGATTATCGGTATCTGGGGACTCGGTCACCTCATTGGCGGTCACGGTAATCCGCACTACATGGTGGCGGGCAATATGTTCGTAGAGTCCTCGACCTTTGGGACGATCTTGTTACTCCTGGTTTATGGCACGAGCAATCTTGCTCTTCCCTTCTACTACCGCAAGTATCACCCCGAACTCTTCAATGGTGTCCGACACGGGTTGCTGCCGGTGCTCGGGACGTTGTGGATCCTGGTGCCGCTCTACTACCTCGCCAAGCCTGGACAACCCACGCCGTACAACTGGTATCCCTACATGGCTCTCGGCGCCGTCATTCTCGCCGTCATCTACGCCTTAATTCTCGTGCAACGAGACCCCGCAATTGGTGATCGGGTGGGTTCAATCGTCGCTGACGAATGATCGTTTGATATCTGCGGCCCATAACTTCACGGACGGGGAGGAAGTGCGAAGTCCGCTGCGCCGGCATGGGCGCTGTCGTCACGGCTTCGAGGTCATCCTCGAAATGATGCGTAGTGAGGCATCGACCACCGATTCGTCATACAGGACACCGCTGTGGGGTTCACGTTCAAGTGTGACGGTATCAATGTCGAGAGCGGGGTAATAGGGACGACGTGACGTCATTGCGTCGATCACGCCGGCCACCGCAACTACGCGAGTCTCTGGGGACGAAGAACACCAAGCGCGGTTGAAGTGGCGGCATAAGTGCTGCAATTGCGCGTCAAGTGGTAACTCCACGGCGCGAGATTGTGGAAGGTGTCGGGCTCGTGTGGCGAAATACCACGAGTGCGCCAGGGCAAAGGGTCGGCACGTTCAAAAGGTGATCGCATTTAATTCGGTGAGCGGGCAATGATCGATCAGTTGGTCGGGGGAATAGTGCGAACTCTCGCGAGGCATCCTTCGGGGCAAGCGCAGCGCTTGGCTCGACCCTTGGAGAACAGGGCACGACGTGTAGAGAGATGAGAGTGGTCATTGGCTTAGGCCCGTCCGAAAGACATTGCAAGAAGTCGAATGTACTTACGACGCCACGTGAATGGTCTTGACAATGGGAAGGCGTTGTGGCAACTCATCGCCGTGAAGACGCATGCCCTCCAAGTGGAAGGGGATCGCTTCGTGCATGTTGTCGATGACTTCTTCGACAGTGTTCCCCGTCGTGATGACGCCGTCGAGCCCAATCACGTACGCGGCGTAGTTCGTTCCCGCATCTTCGATCACGATCGTGTAGTCGGTCACCGCCCGGGCCTCCTGATACCTGCCTGTTTCAAGATGCTAGCGAGAGTTCCCAGAGGGACTTCGTCCCCCAGGTGACCAGGCACCGTCACGCATCCGCCCTTGTTGCGGTGATGGAACTGTCGATGACTTCCCCTCTGGCGAGTGAAGGACCAACCGTCATCCTCCAGCAATCTGATGACGTCGCTCACCTTCACGTTCTCCCAAGGCTCGGGGCTCGCTCAGTTCTTCACGAAACGCCTGATGGAGAGATTGGACTGGCACTCGACACGCTCACGCCGACAGTGGCTGACGCATCGACTGACGACCGCCTTTCGCCTCCGTCAAGGGGAGCATCGAAGGTTCGCAACGGCAGGTGCGCGAGCGCTCGGTGGTGTTGGGCGATGGGCGAGAGCCTCATGCGCGCCTGGCAAGGGGTCGAGAGCGCAAAGTATCCAGACGAGATGGCATGAGCGCCACCTGGTCGTATGCAATCAAGGATCTATCGTCACCTGGCCCCGGCATCGCGCGCAGGCGACACGTACAGAGTGTCGTTGTGTGAAGCATAAATAGAGATGTCGTGGACAAAAACCCTGTGATCGGAGTGAGTACCCATAGATTGACCTTAGAAGTTGCTAAGTATCGTGTTGCGAGCGACGTCAGCCACTTCCCCCTGCGTCGTCCACTTCTATGCTGACAAAGAGACGTAAAGAACGTCGGTTACGCAAAGCGTCCCAGAATCGCTAGGGGACCTTCATGCTCAAGGAGAACTTATGAATAGATTGCCACCAATCCGCCGGTGGGGAGTGGCAGCCCTAACGGGTGTCACCCTGTTCGGCGGCCTCTCAATAGTGGGGGCAGGAGTTGCGTCCGCAGCGACGACGCCTACTGTGTCCGCTGCTCTCACAACGAATGCCACCGCTCAGACGATTGCCGGTAGCAAGACCGCCGCTCAAAACGGAGCGAGTTTGACCTTGACGGTAACCGGTGCGATTTCTGCTGGCGACAAGATTGTTCTGACCCTGGCTTGCCCGACGGCTGGCACGGCCTCGTTCGCAAACGCGACGATCTCGAGCACCCACTTCGGTACTGCAGCCGTTACCGCGAATCAGTCGGGATCGACCTGCAGTACGTTGACTTTCACGGAGGCGACCACGGGAACAAACGATTCCATCGTGTTCACGCCCAGCTTTGTGACTTCAGACGTTCCTTCGCAGGCATTGGCAATCACTGGTCTGTATGAAGTGTTCGGTGGCGCAACTAGCTTCACCGTTCCAACCGTTGCTAACGTCGCATGGTTCAGTGTCTCGTCCAACTCTCCTGCGGTCACGCTTCCACAGTCAGGAACGACGAGCATCAGCAACATTACGGTCACTGATCCGGGTAACCTGCCCTCTGGTTCGATCGCCACTGGCGACAGCATCACGTTCACACTTCCACAAGGTGATACGTGGAGCGGTACGCCGACGGTCACTGCATCGCCCACTGGTACGGTAGCTCCGACCGCAACTTTTAGCGGGAATGTGTTGACCGTCGTTGCGGGTACTGCTGCTACTGCAGGCGTCGGCAACTCTTTGACGCTCAGTAACTTGTCGGTCGCAACTACTTCTGGCTCCTCGGGGTCCGCGCTAGGTGAACAGGACGTTGCAATCAATAATGTCACTCAGAGTCTTGTTATTGCACCTGCCGTTTCGGTAGGAACAATCTTGGGATCAGTAACGCGAATTGCCGGTGCCGACGGCACCGCTGATGGCACGGTGGCTGCTGAATTTGAAGCTGCTTACCCGTACAACTCAGTGGGCACTGGTGGCAACCGCAATGTGGTTCTAGCCACGGATGCCCCGCACACTAACGGTTCTGATGCTTTGGCGGCCTCGTACCTTGAGGGTAAGTTGGGTACTGGTCTTCTGATCACGTCTCCGACAATCTTGGGTGCAGACGCGCAAAATGCGATTCGCTTCGAAGGGGTCAACACCGTGTATGTGGTGGGTGGACCTCTGGCCGTGAGCCCAGCGGTTCTCGCCCAGATTCGGACGCTGCCGGTCTACAACCCGGGTGGTTTGACTACCACGGGTAAACTCGTCACCGTCGTTGGACCCATTTACGGTGCCGACGGAACTCCTGAAGGAACGGCTGCCAAGATTGCAACGTACTTCAATAGTTATGGCAGCGTGAACGTGTCCGGTGCGTATTCGTCGAAGGGTGGTCTCTACAACGACACCACTGGTAACGCTTCCGCATCGGCTGCTAACGGTTCTTTGAGCACGGCAATTGTTGTTGCGAGTTCAGACTGGCAGGATGCCATGTCGATTGCTCCAGAAGCATTCAACCAGAAGTTCCCGGTCGTGTTGGCTGGACCTTCGACGTCGACGACTCTCGGAGCCGATGCTAAGGCTGCGCTTACTTCACTTGCGGTCAAGCAGGTTATTGTGATCGGTGGACAGTTTGCACTCCAGAATTCCGTCGAAACCCAGATTGCTGCACTCAACGGTGGAATCTCCGTTCTGCGCATCGCTGGTATCGACGCGACCGACACAGCTGCGCAGATCGCTAACTTTGCGTTGGCAGCTTCCACTGCGGGCCTTGCTTTGTCCGGCAGTCACACCGTGATGGCCAGCCACGTCGACTACTGGGCCGATGCTCTCGGATCAGCTGCACTCGGTGGTGGCGCTAATGGATCGTTCGGATTCGAGCCCCTCATCCTGGTTGAGAACCCGACTACGGTCGGTAGTTACACCACTGCCGCGTTGCCTGTTCTTAGAGCGGCTCCTGGCAGTGTCATTGGCTTGACCGTTCTCGGTGGCCCCTTGGCAATGCCGACGTCAACGGTGAATGCTCTGTTGGCTGGTCTGTAGTGAAGAAGTTCTACATCCCTGCTTGACAAAGTTGAGGTGTTGAGAATGAGGGGGCCCGAAAGGGCCTCCTCATTCTTGTTTTGTGGCCAAATTCATTTTTGTTACTGGTTATTTTGTGGCTGACGAAGTGGCTGACGACTCGCTACCTCTAGATCGGGCGTTTCCGCCTCGATGTGCCGGGACGAATGATTTTGTGGAGCGACGGTCCTGCCGACGCGACGAAGATCACCTTCGCGCCAGGGCAAGGTGGTATTGTCGCGGGTCTCGAATTGCGCCAGCCCAGGGTCGTAACTTCGAGACTTCTTGATGAAATCGCTCGTGAAGTTGGCTTAGAACTGCGATCTCAGCTTGTGGCTGAACGCCTCGTTCGAGCCCGATGGCTGTTGCCTCTCAGACTTCGCGATTCTTGGGAGTTCGCTCCGGCGGCTCACGCAGGCCCCTACGGGTGGAATGACACGTGGATTGAATTAAGAGCATTGCTCCTTCAGCAACCGAATGCTCCACTGGCAGTGGCGTTCCAGTCGTCTATTTGGGAACTTGGCCACACCTCACACCAGCCGACGATTCCCATCCTGGCTCACCGGCCGACGTGGCGTGGCCCAAGGATTGCCGGTGCTCGTTCAATTTCGTATGACTGGAAACTCCCGGTGGTGATCATTCGTGGACTGCCGGTGTGGCAAGAAGCGACCGCCCTCGTTGCCGCCGCGCATCGACCCGCCGCACAAGGCGACTGGCCGAACGCAGACGATTGGCTTTCACCAACCTTCCGATCGGTCAATTTGGAGAACGTAATGACCGAAGCGACTGGTCGCGGCAATGCCACCATGGCCCGTCTCGGATACATGGCGCAGTGGGCGGAGAGGAATGACATTGCTGATCACATTGATGAACTCTTGACTGACGAGCGACAGGTCACGTTCTTCGGACCCCGACATCCGAAGGGTCGCTGGATCAATCGGTGGCGCCTGTATGACGCCTTGCTACCCCCACGATGATCACCGCTGGTTACTTAGCTCTTCACGCGCGTCCTTCTAGTGGCGCGCGCGACGTCGCACTGTTAGACGTCTGCCAAGACTACGTCCTGGACTTCTTGAATAACCAAGGCGTCTTCGACCTTGGAGTCGTCTTGAAGGGCGGGACATCGTTGCGGAAGTTTCGCGCGGGGAGCGCGGGACGTTTCTCAACTGACCTTGATTTCTCAGCACCTGACGTGGCCACCGCGGAATTCGTAATTGACACTCTGGACGGTGCGGAGCACCACGGAGTCCGACCACTCGGGGGGCCTCCGTCCAGCTCTCGTGGCACTCTTTCACATGCGGGGATGTCTGCTTGGGGAACGATCCTCATCGCCTCGTGTGGTCGTTGGCGCGAGGTCCTAGAGTGTCGCTTTTCGCACGCCCCACACGCCGGCTGAAGAAGATGCTGAAGTACGGGTGTCGACTCTCAATAGAGGGATCGAAGAGTGTGGGATCTTCCCCAACGACGCCGCGGCGCTTCGACTCATCACCGCGGTCTGCGTCGAACAACACGACGAGTGGAGCGTTTCAGAACGTCGCTACCTCAGTCAAGAGTCCATGGATCTATTGAAGAGCGATACTCAACTCGTCACGCCGGTTGCCCTCGCCAAAATCAAGTGACAAGATGGCTTCGCATCGAGAAGTGCTCCTTCGGAGTTACACCACTCGGCGGACGTGATCGTCTATCGCAATTGAGACGTGACTTTCTAGCGTGCCCCAGATAGGGTGTCGACAGAGTCTTCCATTCCTTAGAACTCGCGTTCCTCTGTTGATCCATTGAGCTCGTCAGCGATCGATCGCTGTGTGTCGACTTGTTTGGGCAACTCAACAGGGCGTGGAGCGGACTCGCTTTCTCCTGAAGCGGAACGCTCGCGTGCTTGGATTTCCAAGAGTTCGGGCAACGCTTCGCGATCCTTCTCGCGGTTTGCGAAAGTCTTGGCGGCGATGATGTCGTCGACTGAAGCGACGTGAACAACGAACCCATCACCCTGTACGACTAGGGAGCGAGAAAGTAATTCGTGATAGGGAACTGTGGCGCCCCGGACGTCCTTCAAGTCGGCCATCACGTCGAAAGGACCAGCGTCGGTGGTCCACGTCGAACTACCGGTGGTTTCGAGCATCAAACCGTCAACTACGATAGGCAGTGCCTGGGCTTCCTCGTCACTCATGCGCGCCACTCGAAGGCGGGCGTGCAGTTCACGCAATGCTGACGCCAGCCGATTGAGATTGGCACGATCACGATTCACCACGCAATCGGCGTCTTCGGTGACTCGTGACGCCCCAAGGAATCCAGCTGCCGATCCTCCAATAACGACAAAGTCGACGTCGTTATTGACGAGAACCTGAAGCAACCGATTGAGGTCGAGCGGAGGTCCGCTATACGACACTGTGGTGAGTGGGACCTTCGAGATCTCGAATAGTCGCCACCTCGGCTAGCCACAACTCAACTGACTCGCGCGAATCTAGGCGCCGCCCGTCAATGAGTACGCTGACGTCGTCGTCGCTCGGTGGGGCAGCCGAATTCATTCGGTCAGCCCACTCGACAAGTGTCCTTGCTCGCTCCATTGCCACAACTCCATTCTAGGTCAGGGGAGAGAGAAATGCACCCCCTGAACCACGCGCGTGCGTCACTTCATGTACATATATACAACGGTCGGTTCACGCGAACTCGACGGGCGAATTAGTGATGAGAAATCAAGAATACTGATGGCTGAAATCTTGGATGTACTTCATTGGCCCGGGCGCCTCGCACAACTCAGAACTTGCCATTATCAATGCCGTCTTCACGATGAGACCCCTCCGCGCCAGGCAAGGGGTCAGGCAGTTCATCCGAGTCATTTCGAGGCAGATGTGGCCAGATCCGTTTGCGTGAATCCGACCGGCCGCGAGTTATTTACCAGTTGACATTACGGCGTCGAATCCAATTCCAACATTCGATCGCGCAAGTCAATGATTCGCCGACGGCGAGACGATACTAGGAGGTCAAGATTGCCAAGATCAAAATTCATGAATCCACTTCTAGTGCCATAACCCGCGGCGCGGAGCATCGTCTCGGCTCGCTGCGACACGCTGCCCTGCACGATTCCGAAGTACTGCATCATGTCCTTGACGTACATGCCATTGCTGGTGAAGAGATCGTTCACCTTGCCCACCGTCCAACAGATCGCCGCCGCCGCAGTGTCTGTTCGGGCCTTGCGACGGAACACTTGGGGATCGCCGACTGCCACTTGCTCGAGGAGCAACCGACAGGCACTTCGGTACTCAACGTCCAGTCGTTCGTCGCAGAACTGGTCGCAGAGGTTCAACACTTCGGCAACCTTGTCATGGATGTCGTCGGGAATGTCGAACCACGAAAACTCCCGATCCTCCAGTGGAGCTTCATCGAGTGAGTACAACGCGTCGGTCCCCCCCACGGCGTCACTCATCCACCCCAGTGCCCACTGTGCGTAACTCGGATGAGAAAGAATGGCTTCGAAGTCATCTCCGTCCAGTAGTCCACTCGCGCCCAAGACTGCCGCGGGACCCGTGAGTCGGGGTAGATCGATCAGACGGGAGAACATCGGCTCGTAGCGATCGATCGCCTCGAGGGTCTCGGTGGTCAGTGACTGGCGGATACCTCGTTGCGCGTGAGCGAATCTCACGAAGGCGCGCAGTACCTGGGGGGCTAACGCCAGGTAGTCGACAGGGGCGATGATCTTGCGTGGGATCCAGTCAACCAATAAGATTTCCACCGCGACGGAACTCCAGCGCAACGGGTCTCCAGGTCCATAGTCGCGGGCGAACCAGAGGATGGAATCGAGCATGTCCCGGTGTTCGGCACTGGCGACATCAGCGCCGTAGGGGCTGGCGAAGAATTGCCGGGTAAGTGATGCGATGGCGCGATCGTCCCACTGCGGCCGCACGTAACCCGTGCCACCGAGGGGCAACAATCGAACGATCCACTCGGTCAAGGGTCGACACGAGGGCCACGAATCGGTTTCGAGCGGTGGGTAGATCATCGCTCCCGCGTCGATCGCTTCAGCGATGTGTTGGCGCGCGTCGGCGACACTGAGGTCTGACATCACGGTGTCGGGGTCATCCATCCGGGCGGTCATCTCGAAGGACAATTCGTCGATCGACAAAGGGACCGCAAACCCGTCCTTCACGACCGTACCCATATTGTGGTCGATGTAGATGACCAGACTGAAGGGTTGGCCAGAAGTTAACGTCACCTCCACCACGACGTTGTCGCCGTCGCCGAGTACGTGCGACATGATCGATGCCCGGCTCACTCTCACATTGTCAAGATGCCTGAGCCACGCGGGCAGAGCGTGTGAGCGTCGGGCCAATTCTCGTTGAGCTCGCGCTCGCAACAACTCGTCGTCACCCATCTGAGCGAAGGCGACCAACATTGCGGACGCTTCAGGAAGGTTCGTGTGGATGAAGGTGTCACAGAACTCGCTCGCGCTCAGTTGCTCCGCTGGGGCGCCCTGAATCCGTTCGAGCGGGTCACGACGACGGGGGTCGAGGGCGGCCAAGAGGCTGCTCGCCAGAAGGAGGAATTCCAAGGGATCACGATCGCTGAGGGAGCGACGAATCATGGTGAGCATTTCTGGCTCGCCGTGGGAGTGAGGGCGTGAGCGTGGGGTGGGGGAGCCGTCGCCCGGCCGAGTCCCTCGTGGCGTAACGCGTCCGCCCTTGGGGTGACGTCCTCGTTGTGCCATGGCGCAACTTTAGGCGAGTCACCCCCATTCGTCGCGCTGGCAGGATCCGCGCACATGAAACACGACCGTACCGCCAATGACCGGGAGTATCGTGGCGCTTAGTTTCACCACCTGCCCTACGACGTGAAAATTAATGGTACAGACTATTGCTCTTGGAAGCAATAGTCTGTACCATTAGATCGATGAACCGTCGTACGGACGCACAGGTAATTGAAATATTCCATCTGCTCTTCCTACAGGTGCTGACCGCTCATAGCAGTGACAAGTTCGTGCTCAAGGGAGGAGCGAACCTGCGATATTTTTTCGGCAGCGTGCGTTACTCCAACGACATCGATTTCGACATCTTGGACAAGAGGGGTGGGCAGGTCGAACGCAACGTCGACTCCGTACTCTCCGGGCGAGCTCTCAGCGTACTGCTCGGGCAATTCGACCTGCGAGTCGAAGAAACCACCAAGCCCAAGCAGACAGAGACCACCCGGCGTTGGAAGTTGGGCATCGCACGAGAGGACGAGGCAGGCGAACTTGTGCGCACCAAGATCGAGTTCTCCAACCGGGGCGTCGTGAATGACGACCGACTCTATGACACCATCCCTCGCCAGATCGTCGACCCCTACGCGATCCGACCGGCCTCTTTGTCGCACTACGGACCAGTCGCAGCGCTCGAGCAAAAGATTGCGGCTGTGGCGCTGCGTAGTGAGACGAAGGCTCGCGACGTCTTCGACCTTGAGCTCTTGTTTCGCCTGCGCCGAATGAGCGACCAACCTCAAGTAATCGACATCAGCCATGTGCCTTTGGCAGCGCAGAAGGCACGTGAAATCACTTACGCGAATTTTCGCTCCGAGGTAGTCCCCTTCTTGGACCCCGACATCGCCGTGCTGTACGACAGCGACGAGCAGTGGGCCATCATGCGGACGACGGTGATCGGCGAGATAGTGGCTCTCGAGGACGTCGCAAAGGGGGCAGGCTCGTGAGGTCAATCGATGCCTTGTCCGCACTCGGTACTCTCCGCAAGCCAGTCATCACTACTTCAGAAGCATCCGCCGTGTGGAGCATGGCAGCACCCAGTGCGTCGAAGGCGCTGACTCGACTCGCCGAGGCCCACGTGATCCAACGCGTGGGCCAAGGGATGTGGGCGATGGGAAGCGACGCGCCTGATGTCTACGAGGTGGCTCCGGTCCTGACGCGTCCCTACCCCAATTACATCTCGATGTACAGCGCTCTCTTTCGACACGCGATGATCGACCAGATTCCACGCGGCGTGGATCTCATGTCGCTCGGCCGGCCGATGAAGGTTGTGACGTCCGCCGGTCTCTTCACCGTCCACCACATCCACGAAAACAGCTTCGTTGGTTTCTTGGGGCAAACGGCAATTCGTTCAGGCCTGGCCACCGCCGAAAAGGCACTTGTCGATACCGTCATGGTGCTTAGCGTGCGTAGCGGTTCGGTGACGCTTCCCGAGATCGATCTGCCCGAGGATTTCGACGTCGCAACGATGTGGGGATGGGTTGAGAAGATTTCGTCAATGCGACTGAGGACGATCACCACGAGGAACCTGGTGCGCCTCATTGAAGAGCGGTCTCGTGTGTGAAAACAGACTTTGCCCGTTTGATCTTCGCACATCAGACTTGCGGGTTGGATCGTCGGCCGCGGCGAACCCTGCACCGGTGTAATTGGCTGAAGTAGTTGCTGAAGTAAGAGCGTGCGCAGTCCTGGTGGAACTGAATGCAAGAGCACGGTAAAGGAATTTTCGTTCAATCCGCGTGGTCTTGCCTGAAAGACACACACTGCGCGCGCCGAGTTCTGCCACCGTGACCTCATAACTGAATGAAGTGCCGTCGAGCATTGCGCTCGTGGCCCCAACGAAACCATTGTCGGTCGTCCAAATGTCGTCGGTGTCAATGAGCACCATGGCGGTTTCCTCGGACACTGGAACGTCGTCGTAGGGCTCGAGTCGGCCGGCGACGTAACGACGAGTCCGTCAATGGTCAGTGGTCCCTCGGCTAATTCTTGAAGTGCGGCGTCAATCAGTTGTGCTTCAAAATCTGGGCTCATCGCAAAATGCCAGTGACGACGCTTTACGTTCGCTCTTTTGGCCTCAATCCGCGGCGGTCGCCGGCGTTTTCACTTGGCGCCGTGGTCAGAACGCCACAACGCAGAAATCGGAGCGCTGGAAATTCGATCACCCAGCGAATGAGATTCTTGTCCGGCGTGGAGCAGGACTCCACCGACGAAGCGCCTCCCGAGGAGTTCGCGCAAATACTGGAGCCAACGAATGTCGGTGGTGCTTGCACTCTGGGAGGCTTTCACCTCGATCGCGGCGATTCGACCGTCGCTGGTCTCGAGCAGGAAATCAATCTCACGGCGTTCTAGGTCGCGGTAGTAGTAGAGGCGGGGTGCGCTCTCAGATACTGGGATCATTTTGCGAAGTTCCTCGGCGACAAATCCTTCGATCAATTGACCCGTCCTGGCGTAGGTGGAGAGATCCATCAACGATGTCGGGGTCGCATTGAGAAGACGTGCTTCGATTCCCGAATCGGCGACGTAGATTTTGGGAGTTCGACCCACTCTCTTCGCGAGCGAATTCGACCATGGCTGAAGTCGGTGGATCAGGAACATCGTCTCGAGCAATTCCAAGTAACCGGGAACCGAGGAGTGCGAGATGTTGGTGCCGCGCGACAAAGTGGTGTTGTTGACGGGCTCGGCACTGTGGCCCGCGAGCAACTCGAAGAGCTTGGGAAGCTCGCCCAACTTCCTTAAGTTCGAGAGATCGAGCGCGTCGCGTTGCACAATGAGACGAACGTATTCGTCGAACCATTTGTCGCGCCGCCGCCCCACTCGCTTTAGTGCCTCGGGATAGCCCCCCGCGCAAGCTCGCTCCACGTACTGACGCTTGTCGAGATCGGAACGCGTGAATCCGCTGGGTTCTCCGTTCATCAATCGGTCAACGAAGCCAGAAGTCGAACCTTCTATCTCGGCCTGGGAAAGGCCGTAGAGGTTGACGGTCTCGACCCGACCCGCGAGACTGTCGCTCGCCCCCTTGACTTTGAGCAGGTTGGCCGATCCGGTGATCAAGAACTTTCCCGGTCGTCGTTGCCGGTCAATCGCTGCCTTGATCGAGAGGATGAGGGATGGTGCGCGCTGGATTTCGTCAATGACGAGACACCCGTTGGGATTGGAGTCGACGAAGGACTGCGGGTCGTGATCGGCGGCGAATCGGGTGCTGGGATCGTCGAGGGTGACGTAGCGATCCTCGGGTTTCATGAGATTCTTGGCCAGGGTGCTCTTGCCCACCTGGCGGGCGCCTTGAATGATCACGGCCGGCGTATCGAGGAGCGCCCTGCGGATTTCATTCTCGCAATGCCGGGTAATAAATGTATCCACGCTCAGACCCTAGCACTTACGCTAGATTTTCAGTCATTCTACTGTTGATTTTAAAGTATTGAACTGTAGATATTCGGACGTAGTCCACCACTCGGGCGGCCTCCGTCCAGCTCAAATACCACTCTTTCATATGCGTGGACGTCTGCTTGGGGAACGATCCTCACCGCCTCGTGTGGTCGTTGGCGCGACGTCTTAGAGTTGCGCTTCTCGCACGTCCCCATACTTCGGCTGAAGAAGATGCTGAAGCACGGGTGTCGACTCTCAAAGGAGGGACCGAAGAGTGTGGGATTGCCAATGGTTCGCACTGAGCGCGGTCGATTGGAGCGCGATGGCCTCACCGCGCCAGGGGGCAAGGGGTTTACATCGCAAATTTCAATGGCTAGAAGGTTTGGGTCCGGCTCGTCTTACGCAATCAAAAACCGCTCGTCACCAATGGACACTTCGACGGAAAGTTCACCGCCGACTGCTTCGACGTACCTGCGAAGGGTGTCTAGTTGGGCCCGCTCAATATCACCGTGTTCAATGCGTGACACCCGGTTCTGACTGATGTTCAATCGCTGGGCCAGTTCTACTTGGGACAAATCAGATGCCTTGCGCAATTCGCGCAACCGATACGAGCGGACTTCCTCGATCATGCGCTTCTTGTGAGCATCGACGTTCTTTCGGTTGACCGGTCGGTCCTTTAGCACATCGCTAATTTTCTTCGCCATCATTTCTCCTTTCTCAATGCTGCGGTGTGTTCATCGAGTCGATCGTCTGCGATGGGAATGTTCACCGTGTACCACTTCTTCCAATTCTGTGACTTATCTCCTGCCACCAACAACACTGCGTTTCGTTCAATGTCAAAGGCGAATAACACTCGCAACTCTGAACGGCCCTTGGAGCCGGGTCGCAATTCCTTCATGTTCTTGTGCCGCGAGGTCTTCACAGCGTCGACGAGTGATCGACCCAACCCAGGGCCTCGCTCCTGCAACAACTCGAGGGCGGCGACGACGAGTTCATACGAATCTTGATCGAGCTCCCTGAGCCATGACTCGACGAACTCAACATTCACCTCCCACACGAAACTCAGTATACAATACTGAGGTTATATAACACGAAGGCTATATTTTTCTTCGTTCGCGCTAAACGTCAGTTGAGGCGACGTCGATTGGTACTGAGATAATTATCGAATTCGGCCACGATGCCTCCACGCGGATTTGGCTGACAATCTCGCTGAAGTAAGGGTCGAGGCTGGCGCCGCGGGAACGGACCGACCTCGCAAACTCTGGGGCAGATGAAGTGTAAGGAACTCAGGCACAACCAGTGATCGCATCGGCGCCGGGGCAAGGGGTCAGTTCGAGAATCAAGACTCCCTAGTTCTTGATTGTCAACGGTACAGTACTGAAGCGCGTCGGAACGCTGCTGCCAACACCTTGAAAGGGTGATGTCCTAGGTGTCAGGTGACTCGCATGGAAGGATTGATCTTCGGTTGGATAACCACTTGAGTATTCACTGGTCAACGGTATTATTTCAGATACGTTACTCGACTGTTCATCGACAGTGCAATAGGTCAATCAACGTGTTGTACAGCAATTGAATTGTTTCTACATTGAACCTGGTGGGACGCCGCGGCACGTCCTGACACTGTGCGAGCTATGGAAGAGTTATGAAGGATTACCTGCAATCGAAGTCGCGCTTAACAATTGGCGCAATCAACGCCAACGTTGTTGTTCGATGTCCGACGGCGCGTCCACTAACGATGTCTCGAGTAAATAAGGAGCAATCATGAAGGTAGTCATTACGGGTGCCCACGGCAAGGTCGGTCGCGCCGCGACTCAAGCACTGCTTGACGCGGGTCACGAGGTGCTCGCGACCGATCTGACCCGGCCAGTCTTCGAACGGGAGCCGGAGGGAACGGCTCGGTACCAAATGGCCGATCTCACCGATGCCGGCGAAGCATTTGCCGTCATTCGTGGCGCCGATGCAGTGGTACATGCCGCCGCGATTCCCGAGCCGAGCGGTAACCCGCCGCAGGTGGTGTTTCACACCAACCTGATGGCGACGTTCAACGTTCTCGAGGCGGCCGTCCGCTTCGGGGTGAAGCGTTTCGTGAATATTTCGAGCGAGACCGTGCCGGGGTTCTTCTTTCCCGAACGCGCCTTCCTTCCCGACTACGCGCCAGTCGATGAACTTCACCCGGTGCACCCGCAGGATCCGTACGCCTTGTCCAAGCACTTTGGTGAACAGTTGATGACTGCCGCCGTCGAACGCTCGGACATCCGGTGCATCTCACTGCGCCCGAGTTGGGTTCAAAACGAAGACAATTACGAGCAGAATCTTGGCCCCCAGGTGCGCGATGCCGCGGAGCTCAGCCCCAACCTGTGGAGCTACATCGATGTCTACGACCTTGCTGACGCGATCGTGTTGGCCACGGAGTCCGATCTCCCCGGACACGAGGTCTTCTACATCGCGTCGCCGGACAACGTCGGGGGCAGGAACTTCAGTGAGATTCTGCACCAGTACTACGGGGATCAGATCGAACTGCGAGCCACCTCGCGTCCGGACGCGTCGGGTATCTCCAGCGAGAAGGCTCACCGGATCCTTAAATGGACGCCGAAGCGGTCCTGGAGGGACTACCTGGACGCCGACGGAAAAGCGCTCACGCGCGACTGAGAGTATGTCGTGTTGCGTGCGCGATCAGGTCTCAGCCGGCTGGCAGGCAGCAACATAGTCTGTGGCGTGGAGGAGGTGGGACTGATGGCTCCCCGAGCGATGCTGCTTCCACTTTGTCAACTTTGGGACGAAATCGCACTTCTTTGGAAGTGATGATGGTCATGGCATGAAGTTAAACCTGGTATGTCGCATCGACTTGGACGACAAATATGACGAGACCGTTTATCGATTGCAGCCGCAGTTCTCGCGGTTGCGGCCGCACTTGATAGTGCGCGGACGGGGGTCGCAGAAACCTCTGCACTCCAAGTGTCTTTTGGTCGATCGAGTTACTTAGGCACTCGTGCCATAGGCCACCCGGACCCAGGCGCTCAGGCAGTCGTCGTATGGTTCGAAGATATATTGCGTGTTTTTGAAGAAGGGCGCAGATCTGCTTGCTTCGACACCGATGGTGCCGGTCAAGGGGACGGTAATCGTTGGACTGATCACACCGCGCCCGCGCCCTAGGGCGGCGGGTTGCACCAACGGCTGACGGAGTGGCTGATGACTCGCCCTTGCGTGGCGACAGTCCAGCGTCGATAACGCCCAGTGAGTGTTGTCGACGGGCCGCGGGGGAGGGCGGACGCGATGACCGTCCCATTCGCGCCGGGCAAGGGGTCACGTGGTGATCGCGTGACCCCGGTCTCGAAATGACGTCAGTCACTCGTCGAATCATTTTCAACGAGTCCTGAATTGGATTCTCGGTCGCGACCGACCGGCATTTCACACTTTGGTTGTTGATTGCTCCAGGATTTTCGCGACGAAGTCGTGTACTCGACTAATGATCGTTGGCAGCGCGATTATCAGTCAGTTGGATATGTCCAAGATATGACGAAGCCTCTCGACGTCAAAGCCGGCGAATCCCGACTCCCTGGCACCATGGCGATCGAACTCATTCAGGAGAGCAACGAGATCTTCGCGTCGCGTCGCGTCGCTCGCTGCTTGCCGCGGTGTCAATCCGGAAAGTGCCGGGAGAGCCTCATCGATCCACGCGACCTCTTTTTCGCGAATGAACGCACTGAGGACCTCCAGAACTTCGGTCGATTGAGCCCCGTCGGGTAATCCCAGGTCGCGCCCTTCGGCCAGTAATCGGGCTCTGGCTGTCGCCACGTCAGTACGCTCTTCTTCCACGACGTGTAGATCGGCGACGTTCCTGTGCAACACTGCCAGGACTCGCTCCAGGCGTTCGACCGAATTGGTGATGACCACCAGGGTGTCGTCAACCCGACTGAGGAAACAGCGCACCGCGGGGGAATGCTCCGTTTCAACCGTCTCGTTCCACTGATCGTCGCCGATTGGTCGAAAGAGATCGTCCAGTGTCGAACGAAGTGCGCTCCAGGGCGTCTGGGTAGGCACCAATACCGCGCGACACATCACGATGTCCTCACCTTCGTAATTCACCATGGTGATCGGACCGAACATCTTGCCCATCCACGCCGCGAGATCGAGCGGATCGCCTCCCTCGTCGAGGACTTCGATTAGGGAGGCGCGGTACTGCACTGGCACCAACAAGATCTCGGACTCGATCGCCCACCAAGTCCCCTCTTCCATGAGGCGTGCGAACACGTAGTCTCCGACGTGTAACGATTGTGAAGCGGTCTGTTCGCTGACGTCGACGATGTCACCGGTACATGTGTCGAGTAGGCGCATCGAGGTCCCGGGAGTCACCTCGAGAATCTGCCAGAGCGAACGTCGAGCCCCGATCCACGCGAGCACGAGCGATTGCTCCGTGTCGGGGAGAAAAGGTCCTCGAGCGTCACTAAAGCGGGTCAACGCCTCGGCGTTATAGGCGGCGAGATCTATCAAGAACGGAGCCAGACCCTCACTCCGCTCTTCGTCGGCGAGGTGCATTGCGATATCGAAGACTTCACGCACTCGTCCTCTATTTTGAGGTCGAAACGAGAATTGCATGATCTTGTGGTGCAACACCTCCCTCAATTGTTGGGGGGTGAGTTTGGGTTCGATGAGGCAGCACACTTTGAATTTCCGGCCCGAGCCGCAGGGGCAGGGATCGTTACGTCCCACCTTGGGTGACGAGATGCCGAGCAGGGCTCGGAGATCGTCGATCGGCGGGTCGCCATCCTCGAAGCCGACCCGGCGCAGTAGCGAGATTGCCGCATTGAAGTGACCTCGGTCCGATTCGTACCACGACAGTTCGCTCAATGCCGGGAGGAATGCGTCGTCGGTCGTGGTGGCGAGCTTGAGAAGATGTTCAGCCTCGATTGTTCTCCGGTCACGTTCCGCGTTGAGGGCGAGGAGGTAGTGGCCTGGGGCGCTCAGTTTGCCATTGAGACAGGCCAACGCGGATGCGAATTCCTCTAGACGTCGTGACCCGGTATTGATACCACCTAAGACGTACTCGACGAAAGCGGGCGCAAGAGTCTCGTGGGCAAGAGCCTGCGCGACACGACGATCGTCATCGTTCACGGTGCCACTCATCAGGAAGTTGTTCCAGGCGTCCAGGACGGATTCAAAGGCCGCGGAACAGCATCGGTCGAAGTCGAAGTTTTCGGCGAGTTCGGCAATCCGGTGGCGGCGATAAATCACGCCAGGTGGCTCCGCCGCTTCTCCACGACGCTGCAACCACTCACCGTCGCACTCGAGTCCCACCCGCTCGAGGAGTTCGCGAATCGGTGGGACGGGGGAGCGAAACAGCGTGCGGTCACGGCACAGTGAGTCCAGGACCACTTGCGTGATATCGTCCATGATGCCCTCTTCGTGAACCAATTCGAACGAGGAGAGGAGGGCTTGTGCTTCTTTGTCGCCTGGCCCGAGCGAAGGATGGTGAAGAAGGGCGGCTGTCCTGTCGTGTCGTGAAATGACCAACAACTCACCCGCTACGACGTCCTCGAGCCAACCTGGGGGACCGACCAAGTCGTCACGGTCCGACTCGAGATCGTTCCCCATCTCGTTACGCAGTCGACCACCACTGGCGTAGGCCAGCCCGTCGTCCATGTCGAAGCCCAAGGCGGTGAAGTCCGGAACTACCTCGAGCGCGCTGCGCTCGAGTTCAGCAGCCGTGATCTCATGACTGAAAGAAATGCCGTCCAGCATTGAACTCGTCGCCGCAATGAAACCATCGTCGGTTGTCCAGATCTCATCGGTGTCAAGGAGCACCAAGTCGAGTTCTTCGGACACTTGATCGTCGTCGTAGGGCTCGAGTGGGCCAAGTGCACCCCGGCTACGCAACGCAACGACGAGTTCGCTGATCGTGGAAGACCTGCCGTCCAATTCCTCAAGAACAGCGTCAATCATTGACTCTTCAAAGTCGTGGCTCATCCCAAAATGCTAGTGAAGACGCATTGCACCTGCGCAGCGATCTGCACTGGGCCGAATTCTCGGGAGCAAGGGGTCAAGGTTTTCGTGCTCTGGTCTAGAGACCAAGCGTCGCCCTCATTGCCGGAACGTCGTCGCTGAGCACCGTCCAGATGATCACGGGATCGACGTTCTCGTAGTCGTGAACGATTCGGTTGCGGGTCCCGACCGGAAGACCCCAGTTGATACCAGGGAACTTCTTCGTGTACGACTCGGGAAGGCGTCCCACCGCTTCGCCGATTTCGGCCACGATGTTCTTGGCCGCGCGCCGCGCTACCCAATCGCTCTCGAAGTGCTCCAGTCCTAATGAGGCCAACTTCTCGGCGTCATTGAAGAGCACCGTCATCTGCGCTAGAACGAAGGTGAGGCTTCGTTCACGCTTCTCATTGTTCCGACTCTCCTTCGACGAGAGATCGGGCACGGTCTCGGGCTTCCTGCGTCGAACGAACCGCTCTTCTCCGGGGCCCTCGACATTCTTCGGCGGCGTATTCACAGGGCCAATGCTTCGGCGACGATGACGTCGCTCGGGGCGCGGCCTCTATCGCTCACCACGTCGACTCGGTAGCCAGTGACCTTCTCAACCAGCATCGCGAACTCGGTCAAGTCATACAGTGAGGCACCCTCGCGAGGCGTCACGAGTAGATCGATGTCGCTGACGTAGACGTCCTCATTTCGTGCGATTGATCCAAAGACACGCACGTTGTCCAAACCACAATTGTCAGCCAGACGTTTGATATCTTCGCGATGTTGGTCGAGCGCGTCACCCGGCAACGGTCGCGCGGCGGCCAGTAGTCGAGCTCGCGTTCGTGGGTTAGGGACCGCAGTGCCGGATTCGTAGGACGACAATCGAGATTGGCTCGTGTCGGCCAGTGCGGCGAGTTGTGCTTGAGTCAGTCCCGCCATCTCGCGCCGTTCGCGTAGTTCTGTGGAGAACTCCATGAGTCCATTATACCAGTGATATACATACTTGCACCCTTTGACGGGGCTCGAAGATTGATTGACTGCCCCCTCGCGATGTTCCTATCGCGCTGCTCGAGTGACACACCTTTTGCACTCCCACAATTGGCTGCCGGAGTTGATGCCGTACGTGATCGTCCCACACTGACCCATCAAAAAGAGGGGGCGCGACAAGGGGATCGATTCTGAGTCGTGGGGGCCATGCTCGGTGGACGCATTGCGCGCGCCAAGGCAAAGGGTCGAAAGAGAAAGGGGCAAGGCGCCACGGCGTGAATTCAAATCGTCTTACGCAATCAGGAAACGCTCGTCACCGATGGAGACTTCGACGGACAGTTCACCACCGACTGCTTCGACATACTTGCGAAGCGTGTCTAGTTGGGCCCTTTCGATATCGCCATGTTCAATTCGTGATACTCGATTCTGGCTGATGTTCAAACGCTGAGCTAACTCGACCTGTGAGAGGTCAGAGGCCTTGCGTAATTCGCGCAATCGATATGAGCGGACCTCCTCAACCATGCGCTTCTTGTGAGTATCGACTTTCTTTCGATCAATCGGTCGGTCCTTCAGGACATCGCTAAGTCTCTTCGTCATCACTTCTCCTTTCTCAATGCTGCCGTGTGCTCATCTAATCGATTATCGGCGATGGGAATATTCACCGAGTACCACTTCTTCCAATTCTGCGACTTGTCCCCTGCCACCAACAACACCGCGTTTCGTTCGATGTCAAAGGCGAACAGGACCCTCAACTCCGAACGGCCTTTGGAGCCAGGCTGCAATTCCTTCATGTTCTTGTGGCGCGAGGTCTTCACCGTGTCAACGAGTGGTCGACCTAACTGAGGACCTCGTTCCTGCAATAACTCGAGGGCGGCGACGACGAGTTCGAAGGAATCTTGGTCGAGTTCTTTGAGCCACGACTCGACGAATTCAACATTCACCTCCCACACGGGATCAAGTATACAACACTGGTATTATATAACACAAGAGTTGTATTCACTCTAGGGCGAATTTTGTGTGCTGGTTGCGGCTGGATCATCGCCCGGAGCAGTAGTGGTCGAAATCCACCACTACCTGTCGTCATGAGACTGGCTGACAAGCAGGCTGAAGTTCGACTTTTGGGCCGAGGGATGGTGCGCGCTCGAACCAACTGACTCTGCAGAATTGGCTGTGTTCGGAATGCCAGTGCGTCAGATCACCTCATCCGCGCCGAGCAAAGGGTCAAGTGACTTGCTTCCGTGCAAATACCAAGTCGTTTCATCGCCACAGACATTTCCAATCTCGGTAGAGGGGAAACTGCGCTCCTGCAAGGATGCCCAGATAGTAGGTCCAGTTGGTCGCGTCCATAGTTCGTAAGTAGTCATGACGCCGAGGGAGTAGGTCGTGATCGCTACCGTGCCCGAGCGCGAGCGTTGAGAAGTGTCTATAACCCGTGGAAGATGATTTCGGTGTGAGGCTGAGAAGAGTCTCATAAACTATTGTTGCGATTTTCGCAACTCCTAGTACTATAGATTTTGTGGATGCGGTTAGCTTGGGATCAAGAATCAAAGAGCTTCGCGAGGCAGCGGGAATTAGTGGCGAGCAACTGGCCACCGAACTAGATCTCGATGCAACTGCTATTTCCAAGATTGAGCACGGAAAGAGATCAGTAAAGACGAATGAGCTCGCATCTATCGCGCTTGCTCTTGGGGTTTCACCACTTGCCATTTTGGAGCCGGACTCCCTTCTTGGCCGACTCCCAGTTGCCGCTAGATCAGAGTCGGAGGAACTCGATGAAGCGGTGCACCGCCGCTTGAGAGCCCTAGCGGAACTTCACACGGTGCTTGCTGACGCGGGCATTCAAAATCCCCAGATCAATAGAGAGTGGCCAAGTGTGGACTTGGGACGGTGGTTGACGTCGGCCCAAGCATTGGCTGAGTGGAGTGCCGGACATCTACAGCTGACAGAAACGACTGACAGGTTTGAAGCACTTGCGGAAGCCATGGAATCGCAATTGGGGATCGACGTATTGGTTGAGTCTGCAGACTCAAAGTCTGCGATGGGCGCAGCAATTACTGATCCAGAATTTTCCATAGTCTTCATTAATTCAAAGCAACCTCGGGCACGCGCGATGTTCACCCTGGCTCACGAACTTGGTCACGTTCTTTCACGTGATGGAGTGGCACTACGAATCGACAGGGATTTGGCCGGAAACAATGAACGTGAACGGTTTGCTAATGCCTTTGCCTCAGAACTCCTAATGCCCAGAAATGTGATTGAAAGCGTTCTCAGTGAGAAGGGCAGAAACGCTGAGGGGTTTGCAGCGATTATGGTTCGCCTACAAGTAAGTTTTGAGACGTTGGTCTATCGGTTGCACAATCTTCGATACATCGATGCTCGCGGAAGAGACGGTTTCAAGAGCCTCGGTTTCGGAAGTCTCTTGTCGGATCTGAGTGACGATGCCCTTCGAGGTGAGCTCTTGAGATTGCGTACAGAAATGGATGTGAATAGGCCGCCACAGCTATTGCTGAATCGCTTGCTTCGCGGCTATTTCGAAGGCGTGGTAAGTGCTCGCCCCATTGCTGGATTGTTGAACGTGTCGCCCGAGCATGTGATTGACACTTTGAAACAGGATGTCCAAGCAGGAAGTGATTTGGGGCGCACTGGCAGTGGTATTGAGCCGCTGATTCAATTCAATGCGCCCATGGCCTCGACGGGTACAGCGCCAGAGGAGTTGTTTGCTGGTAGTCCGGTTTAGAAATGTTGCGGCGAGTCCTGCACGATGCAGTTTCCCTAAAACATTTTGCTATCGCCAATCGACTTGATGTACTCGAAGAACGGCATGGACACCTCGCGGAACCTCGTTGGTGCGAGGAAGTGCAAGAAGAAATCAAGAACGGCATTGGCCTCGCGAGCGAGAATGCAGCAATTCTTTCGGCAACTTGGTTGGGTACTCCAGCGTCGATTGCTATTGAGGACATGGCAGCGGCCTACAAGTACCACGTTGTTCTCAATGATGGGCGAGAGCCACCTACGATGCACAAAGGTGAGGCGTATTCAATTTTCGTCGGACAGAAGATCGGCGCGATATTTTTCACAGATGACGGGACCGCGTACGAATGGGGGAACGCGAAAGTTCGAAGTGGGCTTGGTGGCGTAAAGGACACCATTGATGTCTTACGTGATGCGGTCTCGATGGGAGAACTGACCAAAGAACAAGCTTGTGAACTCGCCCTGACGATGCAGGACCGAGGCAGGGATTTTCGAAGTGTTCACGATGGGAAGTTCACGCCGGCATACTTCGACCGATGACTGGTGAGAAGGGTCTTTTCAAATCGACTAGAGGGCATATTGGCTCTTGAATCGACCCCTAGCGAGGGAGCAAACGCTCAACTATTTGTTAAAAGTCCCCGCCCACGTCGCTCGCGCCCCGTTCACCCGTTACCTTCTCGACTTATTTGAATACTCTGTGGTGGTGGGTTCACACGGACGATCTGGATCACATGTTGATCAGAGGCGAAGTCAATCTTGATTCCACCGATTGCGACCTGACCACTTGCCTATGAATCGCCAGGTCAATTGTCCGGCGGCGATTTTTGTGAGCGCCCATGATGGGAATTAATCCCGCGCCTCGCACTGCGAAAATTGAGACGGAAAATCGTTGGACCGACCGCACTGCCTCATCACCACAAAGTCAAACAGCTCGATCGGTGGCTGCTTCAATGGCTGATGGGGGAACGCCGCCGCGCACGTTACTCGTTGAGTTGGCGATGTTCAGCGGTTGCCGGGGGGAGCACGGTGACAAAAACGCTCTTCGCGCCGTGCAA
>JARCRU010000011.1 GCA_029850535.1 Actinomycetota bacterium
GGACGGGGATGAGGAGTGGCAGAGTCCACAGCAGGGTGTAGCCGTAGTTCTGCCCGGCCTGGGCGTACGTGGACACGCCCCCGGCGTCGTTGTCGCCCACCATGACGATCAGACCCGGACCGATGATGGCGAGCAGCGTGAAGAGTCGGGCGCGCGCGCCGCGGCGCGCGCCGTGGTCGTGCGAGCCAATCGTGCCGAAGGCCCCGGTGATCTGATTCTCGGTTGACTTCTCGCTCACGCTCCATCTCCTTTCGTCTCTCGTGGTCGTTCGCGAAACAACCTCGAGGGACGAAGGGCGCTAGGGGCGCGCCTCGTCGCTCATCGGAGGTTGAGTCGTGTCGTGGACAGCTCTCACACTGGTACTGGGGGGTTTCAGACAAGCCCCCTTAGAACGCTGCGACGTGACCACGGGGACATCATTCCTCCACCGCCGTCATTCCGAACTCCTTGCGCCAACCCTGCGGCAGCAAATCCTCGAGCAGGTCGTCGACGGTGATCACGCCGATCATCACGTTGTGCTCCTCGTCGAGCACGGGCACCACGGTCAGGTTGAAGTCGCTCATCTTGCGCGCCACGCGGTGCAGGTCCCACTGCGGGTGCACGTGGATCATCTGCGTGCGCGCCACGCTCAGGGCTAACTCGCCGTCGCGCGCCTTGACGAGCGGACCCAGGGCGGCGGCCCCCACGGTGGCGCCCTGGGCGTCGGTGACGAACACCGCGTGCAGGGACTCGGCGGGCACGTTCGACGTTCGTATCGCCTCGATCGCTTCGGCGACCGTCGCGGTGTCGGGGACCGAGACGAAATCGGTGTTCATCAGACCGCCCGCGGTGTCGGCGTTGTAGGAGAGCAGTTGGCGCACCTTGACCTGCTGTTGGGCGGGCAGGCCCTCGAGGATCGGCAGGCGGCGCTCCTGGTCGATCTCGTTGATGAGGTCCGCCGCGTTGTCGGGCTCCATGCGGGTGAGCAACCGCGCGGCCTCGACGTCACTGCGCGAGTGCAGGAACTCGAGCTGGTGTTCGGTGTCGAGCTCCTCGAAGACGTCGGCCTCCAACTCGCGGTCGAGCCCCACCGCTTCGATGATCTCCTCGCCCTCCTCGTGGCTGGCCTGTTCCACCAGGTCGGCGATCTGGGCCGGGTGCAATTTGGCCAATTTGCGATACGGGATGCGCAGTCGCGCCGAGGGCACGTGCGAGACGAAGGGTTCGATGGAGGCGAAGTCAACAATGGCCTCAGCCTTGAGCCGCTGGCCCATGCGCTGACCCAGCACGCGGCGCAGGAACGGCCGACGTCCGGGGTCCACCCCCACCACCTCCCAACGACCGTCAATCTGGGCGATCTCGATCTCGTTGGCGATGATTAGTCGCCCGCGCACCAAGTTGATGAGGTTGCGCGCCAGCAGGTCCTCGGCCAGGAGCAACTCGCCCGGGCGGCGCTCGAAGCGACGCAGGTCGACGCGCTTGCCCTGGAAGGTCACGCGCCCCTCGCTCAGACCGCCGATCTTGCGGATCGGCACGAAGAGGTTGCGTCCCTCGATACGGATCACCGCGCCGACGATGGGCGGGTGCGCGTCGTCGCCCAGGCGCGCGACCAGGTCCTGGACGCGACCGATCCGGTCACCGTCCTGATCGAAGATAGGACGGCGCAGGAACGTGGAGAGGTGAAGGATTTCAGTCATAGCGCACTCGGTAGCCCCCTCAGGCTACCCCCAACCCCGGCGCGACGACCACCTTCGACCGGTGAACTTCTGGCGAACGAGCCTGGTCACCGTGGCGAGCGCTAGCTCGCCGGGGTGAAGTGGGTCAGGACCTCCGCGACGAAGTCGATGTCGTCGTCGCTCACGTCGGCGTGCGTGACGAAACGCATCCGACGCGGGGCGATCGTGTCACCCCACACACCGCGCTGGCCCAGTTCGTGCACGATCTGGCGGGCCTGGGGATGGTTGACGGCGACGATATTGGTGCGACACGTCGCGGGGTCATAGCCCGACTCGGGGAACGCGCTGGCGAAGAGCTCGCCCAGTCGTCGCGCGCGTGCGTGGTCCTCGGCGAGACGCTCGACCATGGTGTCCAGCGCCACCAGCCCCGCGGCGGCGAGGACGCCCACTTGGCGCATCGCCCCGCCCAGACGCTTGCGCTCCACGCGCGCGGCGCGCATCAGCTCGGTGGGACCCGCGAGCAGGGAACCCACCGGGGCGCACAGCCCCTTGGACAAGCAGGCCATCACGGTCGTGGCACTGGCCGCGATGTCGCGCGGCGACTCGCCCGTGGCGACCGCGGCGTTGAAGAGGCGTGCGCCGTCCATGTGCAGGGGCTTCTCGCCCAGGGCGCGCGCCAGGGTGCGCAGATGCTCGATGTCCCAGGGGGCGCCGCCCGCACTCATGTGGGTGTTCTCGACCGTCACCATCGCCACGGCGACCTGGTGGTCCTTCTCGGATTCCACCACCTCCATCACGTCGTCGACGCCGAGTTCGCCCGACGAGTCCTCCACCAGGGCGAACTGCACCGACGCGTTGCGCGCCGAGGCCCCCATCTCGAAGCTCACCACGTGCTGACTCTTACCCGCGACGATCACGTCGCCCGGACGCGTCAATATCCGCACGGCGATCTGGTTGCCCATCACGCCCGAGGGGACGAAGAGCGCCGACTCCTTGCCCACCACCTCGGCGAAACGCTCCTCCAGGGCACGCACCGTCGGGTCGTCGCCGAAGCCGTCGTCGCCCACGACCGCTCGGGCCATGGCCTCGCGCATTTCGGGGGTGGGCTGGGTGACGGTGTCGGATCGCAAATCCACGTGGCGGGTCATCCCACGAGGCTACTCAGCGACTCCTAAACTTCACCTCATGAGTGACGAGAACTCCACCCCTTCCGGCGACGCCACCAACGTCCACGACTTCCTCGGTATCCGCACGGTGGTGGCCACGCCCGAGCGCGTCGTGCTCGAGCTCGACGTGACCGCGCAGGTGCACCAGCCCTTTGGCATCATGCACGGCGGCGTCTCGGCCCTACTCGCCGAAGGTGCCGCCTCCCTAGGCGGCGTGGTCAGTGTCGAGGCGGGCCAGGCCGTCGTGGGCACGGAGTTGAACATCTCTCACCTGCGCCCCATTCGCGCGGGCGTGGTCACCGCCACCGCCACTCCGATACGCAAGGGCCGCACGGTCCAGGTCTGGGCCATCGTGCTCACCGACCAGCGCGGCCGCGAGATCTCGGTGGCGCGATGTTCACTGCAGGTCGTCGCCACCAACCGGGTCCCCTAGAGCGACAACGTAGACTGCAACCAGTACCGAGCCAGTGAGGGGCTGACAATATGGGAGTTCGCTTCAAGGGCTGGGGTATTGGCCTACCCGACCGCATCGTGACCAACGACGAGCTCTCGCTCACGCTCGACACCTCCGATGAGTGGATCTCTGAGCGCACCGGCATCCGCCAGCGCTACGTCGGCGGCACCGCTCGCTCGCTCGGCGTGATCGCCGGGCGCAACGCCATGGCCGACGCCGGCGTCGAGCCCGAGGACATCGACTTCTGTCTGCTGGCCACCACCTCGCCCGACCGCATGGCCCCCGCCACCGCCGTGCTCATCGCCAACGACCTCGGGCTCACGTGCCCCGCGATGGACGTCAACGCGGCCTGCAGCGGCTTCATGTACGCGGTGCGCGTCGCGCAGGGTCTGCTCGAGACCGGCAACAAGCGCATCTTGGTCATCGGCGCCGAGCACCTCTCGAAGTGGGTCGACTGGACGGACCGCAACATCGCGGTCCTGCTCGCCGACGGCGGGGGCGCCGCGATCCTCGAGTACGACCCCGACGTCAATGACGTCCTCTCCTTCGTCCTGGGGGCCGACGGCTCCGGCGCGGACCTGTTGACCTGCGAGCACGAGGGCACCTTCACGATGGACGGGCGCGAGGTCTTTCGCCGCGCGGTGCGCGTCGTGGTCGACTCCTCCCAGCGCGCCCTGGAGCTCGCCGGGATCACCGCCGACGACCTGGCCCTGATCATCCCGCACCAGGCGAACATCCGCATTATCCAAGCCGTCGCCGATCGTCTCGGCATCGGCATGGACCGCGCGGTGATCGCGCTCGATCGCTACGGCAACACCTCGAGCGCCTCGATCCCCCTGGCCTTTGACGTGGCGCGCACCGAGGGCCGCATCAAGACCGGTGACTACGCACTCCTCACGGGCTTCGGTGCCGGAATGACCTGGGCGTCGTCCGTCGTCAAGTGGTCCTGAACACTCTCGCTGGCCCGCGCGGCCGGCACTGACTCCCCGTCGCACTGACCGCGCGCCCCTTTTCTAGGGCGTCCGACGTCCCTCGCGTGAGGATCGCTCGACACTTCCTAACGTGGACGCAGGGGCACGAACGCGCCGCCGAGGCGACGAGGAGGAGTGGGAAATGACCAGCATCACCATCGACGTGCTCATCGCTCGGCCCCGTCGTGTCGTGTGGGAGGAACTCCGTCACATCGATCGTCACGTGCGCTGGATGTCCGACGCGCTCAGCATTGACTTTCACACCCCCCAGAGAGAAGGGGTGGGCACGAGCTTCGACTGCTTGACCAAGGTGGGGCCCCTCAGGACGAAGGACGTCATGAGCGTCACGCGCTGGCAGGACGAGGTGGCGATCGGCGTCACCCACCACGGACTCTTCACCGGGCGCGGCGAATTCCTCCTCACCGACGACCAGGGCGCGACGCGCGTGACCTGGCACGAGGACTTGACCTTCCCGTGGTGGGCCGCCGGTGCTCTGGGGGCCCTCCTCGCGCGTCCGGTGCTGGGGATGATCTGGAGGAAGAACCTCTCGAACCTCGCCCGCCTCGTGACCACCCGCGACCAGTGACCAGTGACCAGTGACGCGACTCTCGCTGGCGTCACTCGTCGACGTGGTGTGCGTAGACCTCGGGGCGTCGCAGACCGAGGACGTCGATCTGGCGGCGCCGCTCGTTGACGTCGTTGACGTCCAGGTCCACTATGAGTACCTCTTCGCCGAGGCCCCCCGCCTCGGCGAGAACCACCCCCCAGGGGTCGACGACCATGGAGTGACCGTGCGTCGCCAGTCCCTCCGAGGTCGTGCCGGCTTGCGCCGCGGCGATGACGAAGGCGTGGTTCTCGATGGCGCGCGCGCGGAGCAACACTTCCCAGTGCGAGGGTCCCGTCAGGGCCGAGAACGCCGCGGGCACGGCCAGTACGTTGGCGCCGGCCAGGGCGAGGGCTCGGTAGAGCTCGGCGAAGCGCACGTCGAAACAGATGCTCAGCCCCACGCGCATCTCTCCCACGTCGAGCACCCTCATCTCCTCGCCGGGCGTGAAGTACTCGGACTCGAGATAGGTCACCCCGCCGGGGGGCTGCGCGTCGAAGAGGTGGATCTTGCGATAGACGGCGACGACGTCACCGCTCGGTCCGATGACGACGGAGGTGTTGTAGAACCGGCCGTCGGGCGCGGGCTCGAGCACGCTGCCCAGGTGCACGGTGACGCCGCGCCCCTTCGCCTCGAGACCGAGCTGGCGGATGAAGCCGTCCTGCAGGGTCGTGGCCGCCGCGTCGTAGCCCGAGCGCGGTCCCCAGTAGGTGCTGTACTCGGGCAGTTGGATATAGGTGGCACCCGCGTCGCTCGCGCGCTCGACCAGTCGAAAGATCGCCGACTCGTTGGCCCGCACGTCACTACCCGACACCATCTGGATCGCCGCCACCCGCACGGTACTCATTATTCACCCTTTCGTCGGCGAGGAATCGCGCGCTCAGCGCCAGTCGCGCGACGGCGTCGTGGCGCCCAGGGACAGGGGTTCGACGAACTCCGCCTGCAACGCCAGCGTGCCCTGTCCGCGTTGGAGCGCCCCGCGGATCATCAGCGCCGGGGAACGTCGCGCCACCGGTCCCCAACGCGCCCACGCCCCTTTGGAGAAGATCACGTTGACGTGTCCGCTCTCGTCCTCGAGGTTGAGAAACACCGCCCCGTTCGCCGTCTCGGGATGCTGACGGTGCGTCACGACACCCGCTACCGTGACGCGCGAGCTCTCGGCCCCCTGGAGTCGCGCGGCCATCGTCACGCCGTGCTCGTCGAGCCAGGCGCGCACCAGGGCGATCGCCGTCGCCTCGGGCGTGAGACCCATGGACCACAGATCGTCCGCGACGCGTTCCATCTCGGTGCCCCGGGGCAGGCGCGGCGCGCGCAGTCCGGTCACCACCCCCTCGAGACGGTCCGTGGTGCTCTGGGCCGCCGCCCCGGCCGCCCAGGTGAGAGCGCGACGACTCTCCCCGAAGCAGTCCATCGCGCCCGCCGCGGCCAGTGCCTCGAGGTGCTGTTGCTGGGCCCCCGCGCGACGCACCAGGTCCTCGGGGTCGCGCCACGGCGCACCCTGGGAGATACGATCGGCCAACTCTCGACCGATCCCGCGCACGCTCGCCAGCCCTAAGCGCACGTCGGGACGATCCGCGTCGCCCTCCAACGTGGCGTCCGCGCCCGAGGTGTTCACGTCGGGGCGTTGGACCGTGACCCCGTGACGTTGCGCGTCGGCGACCAGGCTCTGGGGCGACCAGAACCCCAGGGGTTGCGCGTTGAGCAGCGCGACGAGGAACGCCGCCGGGTAGTGCACCTTGATCCACGCGGAGCAGTACACGAGGTGCGCGAAGGAGACCGAGTGCGACTCGGGGAAGCCGAAGTTGGCGAAGGCCGCCAACGCGTCGAAGAGTTGATCGGCCGCGCTGCCGGTGATGCCGTTGGCCGCCATCCCGGCGTAGAAGCGGCTCTTGAGCTTGAGCATGCGCAACTCCGAACGCTTGGCCGCCATGGCCTGGCGCAACTCGTCGGCCTCGGCCGGGGAGAAGCCCGCCACCGCGACGGCCATCTCCATCAGTTGCTCCTGGAAGAGTGGCACGCCGAGCGTGCGCGAGAGGATCGGCTCCAAGCGTGGGTGCAGGTACGTGACGGGCTCGTCGCCGCGACGTCGGCGGATGTAGGGATTGACGGCGTTGCCCTGGATGGGACCCGGACGGATCAGCGCGACTTCGATCACCAGGTCGTAGAAGCAGCGCGGGCGCACGCGCGGCAGCGTCGCCATCTGCGCACGCGACTCCACCTGGAAGACCCCGACCGTGTCGGCCCCGCACAACAGGTCGTAGACGGCGTCCTCCTGCTCGAGTTCGCCCAGGTCCAGCGTGACGCCGTGGTAGCTCGCCACCTGATCGACGGCCCGGTGCAACGCGTCGAGCATGCCCAGGCCCAGTAGGTCGAACTTCACCAGGCCGATCGCCGCGCAGTCGTCCTTGTCCCACTGCAGCACGGTGCGTCCGGGCGTGCGCCCCCACTCGACGGGACACACCTCGAGGACCGGCCGATCGCACAGCACCATGCCGGCCGAGTGGATGCCGAGATGTCGGGGGCGATTGAGCATCTGCGTGGCCATGGTGAGCAGTATCTCGGGCACCTCATCGGACATCGCGGTCATGCTCGAACGGTCCACCTGGTCGCGGAGTTGGTTGGCGGCCTCCTCGGAGTAGCCGAAGGCCCGCGCCACGTCACGCAGCGCCGAACGCGGTCGATACGTGATCACGGCGGCGACCTGGGCGGCGTGGTGGCGCCCGTAGCGCTGGTACACGTACTGGATCACCTCCTCGCGTCGCCCCGACTCGATGTCGACGTCGATATCGGGGGGGCCGTCGCGCGCCGGGGAGAGGAACCGCTCGAAGAACAGGTGCAGTTTGACCGCGTCGGCGTTGGTGATGCCCAGTGAGAAGCAGACCGCCGAGTTAGCGGCCGAACCGCGGCCCTGGCAGTAGATATTCGAACGCCGACAGAACTCGGTGATGTCCCAGACCGTGAGGAAGTACCCCGCGAAGCCCAGCCCGGCGATCACACCGAGTTCGTGATCGATCTGACGCCACGCGCCCGCCACGCGCTCGCTCTCGCGCGGACCGTATTTGGCCGTCGCTCCCTCGTGCACCAACACGGTGAGATAGGCCTGCTCGTCCATTCCGTCGGGAGTGGCGAAGGCGGGCAGATTCGGCGCCACCAGGCGCAGGTCGAAGGACAGTTCGGCTCCCAGTTCACCGGCGCGATCCACCACCCCGGGCCAGCGCGCGAAGCGCCGACGCTGCTCGGCGTCGCCGCGCACGTGCGCCAGGGGCGACGCCGAGAGCCAGCCCTGCATCTGCTCGAGGTCGCGGCGCGCGCGGATCGCCGCCAACACGTTGGCTCGCGCGAAGTCGTCCGGACGCGCGTAGTGCACGTTGCCCGTCGCTACCAGGGCCACGTCGTGGCGCACCGCCAACTCGGCGAGAACGTCGTTGCGCGCCACGTCCTCGAAGTGTCCGTGGTCCCAGATCTCGACCGCGACGTTGTCGCGGCCGAAACGATCGATGAGCCCGAGGAGTTCACGCTGCGCGGCGCGCGGCCCCTCCTCGATGAGCGCGCGTGAGAGCGGCCCCTTGCGACACCCCGTCAGGACCAGCCACTGCGCCGCGCGACTCGCCACGTGATCGAGACTGAACTGCGGGGTCCCCTTCTCGCCGCGTTCCAGGTGCGCCTCGCCGAGCATCGTCGAAAGACGTCGGTACCCCTCGGGCGAACGCGCCAGCACCACGAGATGATCGCCCTGGGGATCGGGTACCCCCACGCGGTCGTCGCGCGCGTCGATCGTGAGTTCGGTGCCGAACACCGTGGGCAGACCGAGTGCGCGCGCCGCCTCGGCGAAACGCACCACGCCGTAGAGCCCGTGGTGATCGGTCAGGGCGAGGGCGCCGAGCCCGAGACGCACCGCCTCGGCGACGAGTTCCTCGGGGTCGCTCGCGCCGTCGAGGAAACTAAAGCCCGAGTGGGCGTGCAGTTCGGCGTAGCGGGTCATCAGTCGTAGATCCCCACCAACCACCACCGGCCGGCCTCATTCGAGAGCAGCATCGCCTCACCGCTGTCGAGCAGCACCTGCAGGTGCGCGCGACGACGCGGCGACGTCCACCAGCGCTCCACCAACGGCCAGGGACCCGCGCACCAGACAATGGTTCGCTGCGAACCGCGCACCAGCACCAGCGACGCCGGTGCGGCGCTCAGAGACCCCCGCGCACCCATACGCACCGGCTCGCCCCTCTCGTCGCACAGCCCCACCGCGACGGGCTGGTGCAGCGACGTGATGGGTGAGGGCCCCACCAGACGTCCGGGCCAGGGGGCGTCATCGCGCAGTTCGCGCACGGGTGAGCCCCAGGGCGTCAGGCTCGCCCGGTCCTCGGGGACGCGGCCACCGTGTAGGCGCGCCACCAGTACCCCCTCGGGGCCCAGGCGATGACGCACCCGGTGCGCCGCCGCCTGGGCGCGATCGTCACCGGCGCTGCGCTGTCCGAAGAAGCTCACCTGCTCGTCGCCCGGCGCGTCCTCACCGCGCGCGCTGCGCAGTCGAGGCGCCAAGCGCGTGTCGCGCTGGCCGGGCAACTCGGCTAGCTCCCCGCGCGCCACGCGGTGCAGCACCCGCACTGCGGCGCTGAAGCGCCCGGCGACGTGCGCGGCGTCGAGGTCCGCGAAGTCCCCCACGGTATAGAGGCCCAGGCGCCGACCGGTGGTGGCGAGTTCCTTGTGGCCGAGCGCCGCCAGGGGTTGCCTCCGACGAAACGTCGTCGTCTGACCGCTGGGGACCACGACCCCCTGACGCGCCGCGAGCTCCGCGCAGAAGAGTCCCTCGGCGACCCCGAGCGAGACCTCGAGACCCAGCACCTCGCGCACGCTCTGACGCACCGCGGCGAAGACCGCCTCGTCACCGCCGAAGAATCGACTCGGTCCACGCAGGGGCAGAGTGCACAGTCCCACGCGCACGGCCTCGACGAAGGGACAGAGCACGCCGAGCACGTCGAGCAGGCCTAGGTAGTCGCGCAGGGTCGACCCGTCGGGTCGCTCCTCGCTCAACGGTTGCACCCAGAGGGCCAGGAGGCGTTCCACTCATCTCACCGTGACGCGTCCATGCGCGCCGGGCACCATCACCACGTGTTCGCCGCGGCGGGCCGCCTCGCCGCGGCGAACACGTGG
>JARCRU010000012.1 GCA_029850535.1 Actinomycetota bacterium
GCACGTGAGTGCAACGTAGCAGTCCATTACCCGTGACCACCCCGGTTCTCGTGGCGGGGATGGAGCGCCTCGGGTCCTTGCACTCAACGGCGATGATGACCATCACCCGACGAACGTTCCACTGCTCACCGCAATGGCCCCGAAGCACGTCGAGCACCTCGCACCGTTGTGCGGAAGGGGTGACTCCATTCCAGTCGCGGCTCAGGAGCACGCATTGACGGAGCGCAGGTGGTGTACTAGTGTACTAGGACATGACCGAGAAGCAACCAAGCATCCTCTTTCGCCTGGACCCGCGAAGCGGTATCGCGCCCTATCGGCAGTTGGTCGACCAGGTCCGCCAAGCCGTCGAGATGGGACGGCTCCGTGGTGGTGATCAGCTGCCATCGGTGCGCGATGTCGTCACCCAGGTGACGATCAATCCCAATACGGTGCACCGCGCGTATCGAGAGCTCGAGCACCTGGGACTGGCCGAAGGTCGTCTCGGCCTCGGCACGTTCATCACGCAGAACCCCGACGTTCACACCACCGAAGTTGGGAACGCCGAACTCTCTCGGCAGCTGCAACTCTGGGTGCAGCGCGCGAGCGCCGCTGGCCTCGTCGATGGCGACATGCTTGAACTGCTTCGTCGGATCCTCAACCATGACGAGCGGGTGCTCTCGTGATCACACCGGTCATTGAGACCAACGCTCTCGCCAAGAGATTCGGCCGCACGTGGGGACTACGCGACTGCACGCTCTCGATTCCAGCGGGCAAGGTCGCCGCGCTCGTCGGTCCCAACGGCGCGGGGAAGTCGACCCTGCTGCGGATGGCGGCGGGACTCTCGAGGCCGACGTCGGGGCAGATCAAGATCCTCGGTGGTGTACCGAGCGCCGGTGACGCGTCCCTCCTCAAGCGGGTCGGCTACCTGGACCAGGAGCGGCCCCTCTACAAGGGTTTCCGGGTCGACGAGATGTTCCGGTTCGGTGCGGGCACCAACCCTACGTGGGACATGACGACCGCCCACGCCTACGTCGACCAGTTGGGCATCTCGCTGCGCGATCGTGTGGACAAGCTGTCGGGTGGTCAGCAGGCCCAGGTGGCGCTGACGATGTGTCTCGCGAAGCAACCGGAGCTGCTGATTCTCGACGAGCCCGCGGCGGAACTCGACCCCGTCGCCCGCGAGGACCTCTTGCGACTCTTGATGCGCGAGGTCGCCGAGCGCGGCACCAACGTCGTGCTTTCCACGCACGCACTCGGTGACGTCGGATCGATCTGTGACTACCTGGTCATCATGTCCCACTCGACCATCGTTCTCGCCGACGACCTCGATTTCGTCGTCGAAAGCCACCGCTTTCTTAGCGCGACGTCATCGAACGCGCCGGCGCTTCCCGAGGGCGTCACGGTGATCGACACCCGAACCAGTAGTCGAGACGTGACGCACCTCGCCCGGATGACCCTGCCCCTCGTTGACGAGACCTGGCGGATCACCGAACCGACGTTGGACGAGATCATCATGGCTTACCTCCGGCTGGGAACGGGCTCCACCCTCTCCCAATCTCACTACGACGCCCCTACAACTCGTGGAGGAGTCTCGTGACCTGGATGGCGTGGCGCCTGCAGCGCAGTGTCTACCTCTTCTTCGTGGCCGTGAGCCTGCTCCTCATCGCCTACGCCGTCGTGAACGGACTCCACATCGAGGCCCTGCGCCATCAGTGGTTGGGCCAGCCGTGCCACGGCGGCAACGGGTTCGCAAGGAAGTACCTGTCCCTCTGTCAAGCACGGAATAACCTGTACCTCAACGCACTGGGTTCCGCCGTGTACGTCCACTGGTTCGCGGTGCTACCTAGCGCCGTCCTCGGACTGCTGCTCGGGGCCAATGTCGTAGCCGGCGAGGTCGACCGCCGCACGGCCCGCGCCGCGTGGACCCAGTCGATCACGAGAGGCCGATGGTTCACGATCAAGGTGGCCGTAGCGCTGGGATCGCTCGTCGTACTCGCAATTCCGCTTGGCGTAACCGTAACGTGGTTCCTTCGGGTTTCGGAGTGGACACCTCGAATCTCGACGAATGGCTTCACCTACGGCGGCTGGATGCCCCTGGCGGTCGGCGTCTTCGCCTTCGCCGTAACGACCATCGTTGGCACGATCCTGCGGCGACCCAGCTGGACCCTCGCCACTGGCCTGATCGTGACAGCGCTCGTCGCGTGGGCCATGCAGAACGAGGTGCGTGCGCACCTCGTTCCTCTTCAGTCGGTCACCATCCAGTGGTCCGCGATTACGAAGGGTGACAAGACGGTTGGCAAGCCGAGCCATCCGGCACCCGCCAACGCATGGGTGCTCTTCAACGGCTACGTGCCAGTTGACTACGGCAACACGCTGCCGACTTCAGGCCAAGCGACATCGTGGATGTACGCCATCAACCGGTGTCCGGCGAATTTCGTCTACCCGACTCGGTACGCGACGTGCCTGAACAAGCTCGGCCTCCACGAAGTCGAACTGTATGTGGCCGACAATCAATACTGGGAGTTGCAACTGCGTGAGGGTGGTCTCTACCTGGCGGGTGCGGCGTTGTTACTGGGCTCAAGTCTCCTCCTAACGCGCCGAACCGAGGGCTGAGCCACGCCACGCGTCCCTGTTCAACGAACGACGACGCCCCCGCTCGTGATTTGCGGTGCGATACTGACCGCGTGAGCCAACACTTCCCACCACGGCTTCATGCCGGCGCGCCTCGGCAGTAAATGGTGCCAGCACCGCGGACGATCTGGAGGCGAGTAGTGGCAACCCGTGCTGCGACGTATGCGCCAGTGCACGTCGAACCTGTACGCGCGGACCGGTCGCGCGAGTTGCGACGGATCGTGGTGGCGGTGGCAACTTCGTGCGCGATGCTCGCTCCATTGACTGGGGCCCAAGTAGCCGGGTCTACGACACCAACGTCGACGTCCCCAGTATCGGTTTCGTTCCTACCCTCCGGCGAGGGTTGGATGCTCTCCGACTACCGCTGCGGAACCGATACGTGTGGCCGCGTGGAGCACACGTCCAATGCCGGCCGCACCTGGACCACCACCGCCGTACCGACCCCACTTCAGAAACTCATGCGCACAACATCTTCCGGCTACTACCCGGTTGCCCAGCTGACCATTTACTTCGCCAACGCCGATGACGGCTGGATCTACGGTTCCGTGCCGAGCGGGCACGCCAATGGCACCACGAATTCGGTTTTGTGGTCAACGAAGGATGCGGGAGGCACGTGGCATCGGGTCTCGGCGATGTCACTCGGATTGAAATTCGCCGTTCTCTCGGTGGGCGCAACCCATGATCAGGTCTATGCGATCGGGTGGAACACGGTCCAGACCTTCGGCCTCTGGCGGTCTCCGATCACGGCCAATTCCTGGCAACGTGTCAGCACGCCCACGCTGAACTCGGCAGCCGGAGGAACCTCGATGGGGGGCGCCCTCGTGTTCAAAGGCGATAGTGGCTGGTTGATGGTTGGCAATGACCGCGGCGTCACTGGCGCCGCGCGCCTAACAAGTTCGGGTCAGTGGGTCAAGTGGTCCGGACCGTGCGCCAGTGTCGGCGGCAACTTCGCCGTTCCCGTTGCGTACTCGTCAACCTCTCTCGTCGACGCCTGCACGATTGGCGGATTTGGCGGAGACGTCGCTCCCGGCACTCCGAAAAGCCTGAAGATGAGCACGAACTGGATCTTCACCTCACACAATGGAGGGCTCACCTTCGCCCCTACCCGCCAGATCGGCGTCGGGAGTCCGACCATGTGGCTCGTCCAGGTGTCCGGTCTCCCCGCGTCACCTTCGCCGGGCACGATCCTCGTCGCTAAGCCCCTCAATCAGGGGCAGGCGTCGCCCGAACATCTCTTCGCAACGAGCAATGGCGGAAGAACCTGG
>JARCRU010000013.1 GCA_029850535.1 Actinomycetota bacterium
TCACGTCTCCAGTCTGGGGTGTCGACGGCGCCCCCACCAGTGCGAGTTTGATTATTCAGGTATAACATTTGATTATGCCTCTTCCCGAGCCGGTGCCCGATATTCGCTCGCTCGATTTGCTGCGCAGCGTGGCCGAACTCGGTTCCATCCGGCAGGCCGCAATGCGACACGGAATCAGCCAGCCCGCGGCGAGCGTGCGTTTGCGGGCCCTCGAGGGGACCCTCAACGTCGAATTGCTCGACCGCTCGCGCGGTCGCGCGCAACTCACGTCGGCCGGGGTCGCCGTCGTGCAGTGGGCCGGCAACGTCCTCGAGCAGATGCGCGAACTCGTGCTGGCCACGCAGGCGCTGGAGGTGGCCGGACAGACGCACCTGCGCATCGCCGCCTCCTTGACGGTGGCGGAGTATCTCGTGCCGGGATGGCTCTCGCACCTGCGCGCGAGCGACCCCGAACTGATCGTGTCCCTGGAGATGGGCAATTCGCATCACGTCGTCCAGGTGATCGAGGGCGGTGGCGCGGACCTCGGATTCGTCGAGGGCGTGCACGCTCCGCGGGCGTTGACCTCGCGGGTGGTGCAGTCCGACGACCTCGTCGTCGTCGTGGCCCCGTCGCACCCCTGGGCGCGGCGTCGACTCACCGTGGCCGCGGGCGACCTCGCGGCGACACCCCTCGTCGTGCGCGAGCCCGGGTCGGGGACCCGTGAGGTGCTCGACGACGCCCTCGCGGCGCACGGACTGAGCGTGAACGTTCAGGTGGAGCTCGCCTCCACCACCGCCATCAAGTCGGCGGTGGCGTCGGGGGCCGGACCGGGGATCTTGAGCAAGCTGGCCGTCGAGAGCGAGGTGCGCGAGGGGCGACTGGTCGCGGTCCAGGTGGTCGACCTGCCCCTCGAGCGACGAGTGCGCGCGGTGTGGTCCAAGTCGGTCGCGTTGAGTGCGAGCGCGCGCCGTCTCATGCGCCAGATCAATGCCTCCTCGGTGCCGGGCTAGCGAGGCGACGTGTCGGTCGCCTCCTTTGCGTGGCGCGCGTCGAGAGGGATTTCGAGCAGAGTGGTGTAGCGGAGGTCACGCGACGACACGGGTGAGGGTGTGGCGATGGACGTAGGACAGACGAGAGTGGACATTCGTGACGACGAGGACGAGCACCGCTACGAGTTGCTCGTGGACGACGTCCTCGCGGTGATCGTGGTCTACGAGGTGCGTTCGAGCACGATGACCCTGTCCTACACCAAGGTCGCCGACGGCTTCGCCCGGCGGGGGCTCTCGTCACAACTGGTGGCTCACGTGCTGGGCGAGGCGCGCTCTCGCGGGCTCCAGGTGCTGCCGACGTGCTCCTTCGTCGCGGCGTACATCAAGAGTCATGCATCGGACTATCTCGAACTCGTACCCGCGTCGCGCCGCGGCGAGTTCAGTCTGTAGTTCAGTGTTCAACCCGTCGAACCATCTCGTCGAGGGCGAGCACGGTGTTCCAGTTGCGTGTCGTGGCGCCCTTGATCACGCTCAGCCTCGGGGCCAGACGTGACTCACCCAGACCGTGGGGCAGGTGCAGGTAGACGTCGCGTCCACATACGGTGAACTCCTCGGGTCGCCAGTCGAGCGTCGTCGCCGAACGCAGGGTCGCCTCGTCGGGGACGGCCTCCAGGAACGAGACGTGCAGGTGCGTGGGGCCCGCGCCCGGGTACGGATTATTCGCGACCACGACCGCGAGTTCCGACGCCGTGCGCACGATGACGGGGACCTCGACGCCAGCGTTTTCGGAGAGAGCCTCGCGCACCCGCCCGGCGACGTCGATGTTCTGGGGGTGTTCGAGAACCACGTTGCCGCTGTTGATATAGGTCTGCACGTGCTCGAGACCGGACTCACGTAGCCAGGTCACGAGATCGCTCATGCGGATGCGGGGCTTCGTGCCCACGTTGACGCCTCGCAACAGCGCCACCGATATCACGTCGGACTCGATTCGGCCTCATCGGACCCGACCGCGGGTCTAGTCATGGGTGGTCTCTGCGGACTTCGAGACCAGTGGTGTCGAAGAGGGAGCACGCGAGCGCGATAGAGCGTCGCGCGACACCGACGCTCAACGCGTCGCTGGCGCGGGTCATAGTGCGGTGCACGAGGATGCCCTTCGTTTCGACTGGTCCTCACTGTAGGGCGCCGGCGACGTGGTGTCCACGCAGTGGTGCACGCTGGTGAGAGTCGGCCCGGTGAGGTGTGGCACTGACATTGACGCCGCTTCGGACTCTCAGTAGCGTCGGGGCGTGAGGGTCGTGATCATTCCCGGATTCTGGCTGAACGCGCACTCGTGGGAACCCATCGTCGAAGCGTTGGCCCTCGCCGGTCACGACGTGCGCGCGCTGGACCTGCCGGGGATGGGGTCGCTGGAGGAGTCTCGCCGTGACGTGACGCTGGCCGATCACGTCGCCGCCGTGGTGAGCGAAGTCGATCGCGACGAGGAGGTGGTCGTGCTGGTGGGACACTCCGCCGGCGGAGCGCTGGCCCACGCCGCCGCGGACGCGCGACCCGAGCTGGTGCGACGAGTGATCTACGTCGACTCGATGCCCCTGGGCCACGGTGAGTGCGTCAACGCCGAGTTGCCTCGGGTCGAGGGGGAGATTCCCTTGCCCGACTGGTCGCTCTTTGCCCCTGAAAACCTGGTCGACATGAGTGAGGAGTTACGCCGCGACTTTCGTCGAGTCGCGATACCGGTGCCCGGTCGCGTCGGCAGCGATCTCCAGGAACTGCACGATCCGCGCCGCTTCGACGTCCCGGTCACGATCATCACCTGTGAGTTCACGAGCGAACAATTGCGCACGTGGATCGCCGAGGGACGGGGCTGGTTGGACGAGCTCGCGCGGGTGAAGACCGTGACCTTCGTCGATCTGCCCACGGGGCACTGGCCCCAATTCACCCAGCCCGCCCGACTCACCGAGGCCCTCCTCGACGCCCTGGACTAGTGGTGAACCGCGGTGGCAGCGTCACGACGTTCACTGCCAAGATGTTTCGATGAGTGACTACGTCGCGATCAATCGCGCCAATTGGGACAGTCGCGTCCCCCACCACCTGACGGGGTACGACCTCGACTCGTTTCGCAGCGACCCCACCTTCATCTCCGACGTCGTGCGATTCGATCAGGTGCGCCTGGGCAGCGTGGTCGGCCTCGACGTGGTGCACCTGCAGTGCCACCTCGGCACCGACACCCTCTCGCTGGCGCGACTCGGTGCTGCGAGCGTGACGGGACTGGACTTCTCGCCGCGCGCGCTCGAGGCCGCGGCGCGACTGGCTCGCGACTGCGGCGCGGACATCACTTACGTGGAGAGCGAGCTCTACGACGCCCCCGACGCCGTGGGCACCGAGCGCTTCGACCTCGTCTACACCGGAGTGGGTGCCCTCAACTGGCTGCCCGACATCTCGCGCTGGGCCCGGGTCGTGGCCGCGCTGTTGCGGCCCGACGGACGACTCTTCCTGCGCGAGTTCCATCCGCTGCTCGCGGCGCTGAGCGATCCGCGCGAGGATGGACTACTGGTGTTGGAGTACCCCTATTTCGAGGGCGAGGCGCTCACCTTCTTCGATCAGACGACCTACGTCACGCACGAGGGAGAACTCACCTCGCCCGAGACGCGTCAATTCAATCACGGCCTCGGCGAGATCTTCACCGCGCTCACCGACGCCGGGCTGACGGTGAGTGCCCTGGAGGAGCACCGCAGCGTCCCGTGGCGAGCACTCGAGGGGATGATGCGAGATATCGGCGCGGGAGAGTACGAGTTGATCGAGGACCGCGACCGGGTGCCTCTCACCTACACCCTCCAGGCTCTCAAGCGACCCTGAGGCTCGCGACGCGACGTCGTCGACCGTGGCTCGCGACGCGCGGGCGTGGTCGTCGAGCGAGGTGATGCGCTGAAGGCTGCGCACGTTGTCTCGAAAGAATCGCCCCGACTCGAACGTCCTAGGTCGGGCAAGCCGTGCGGGTGCCGCGCGCGAGGCGTCGAGGGTGGACCTCGCGCGCACCACGTGACCCCGGGCGTCGTGTCGCGACGACGAGACGCCCGGGCTCGAGCGCTCGAGGTCCACCGCGGTCCACGACGCGGGGCCAGTGACGCGGATGCGCCCCTCGCGGCGCCCGTGGCGTCGACGGCGAACGAAATTCACCTAAATTAGTGCTCTAGCCCAAAAAGGAATGACGAATGCAGCCATCGGGACGACAGATCGAGATCACCCTCCAGGAGCAGACCGCGGTGATCACCGAGGTGGGTGCGACCCTGCGCAGGTACGACGACGGGGGTGTGGCGGTGGTCGAGGGGTTCGATGTGCACGAGCTTCCCGACGCCTGTCGCAACCAGGTGTGCTTCCCCTGGGTGAACCGTCTGGACTCGGGGGAGTGGCGCTACGGCGAGCGTCGGGCCAAGGTTGGCGCAGACAACGTTGTCAAAGCCACGCTCAATCACGGGCTCGCGCGCTGGCGACCCTTCAGCATCGACGAGGTGGGCGCGCACCACTGCACCTTGTCACTCGTGCTGCACCCGCTGCCCGACTACCCCTTCCTCACCCGCTTCGCCGTCACCTACGAACTGGGCGAGTGGGGCCTGAGCGTGACCTCGCGGGTGCAGAACCTCGACGACGTCGAGGTTCCCTTCTCGCTGGGGTACCACCCGTACTTCGCGGTGACCACGGCGCACATCGAGGGCTCGCGGTTGACGATCCCCGCACGCTCCTACGTGGCGGTCGACTCGCGCATGCTGCCCACCGGTGAGATCGTCTCGGTCGAGGGCAGCGAACTGGATTTTCGTGAACCCCGCCTGGTGGACGGGGTGGTGCTCGACGTTACCTACGGCGACCTCGAGCGCGACGAGTCGGGCATGTTCTGCGCCACCCTGCGCGACGCCAATGGTCACGAGGTCCAGGTGAGCCAGGACGAGTCCTACCCCTACTTCCAGGCCTTCAGTGCCGATACGCTCGCGCCGCCACGTCGCCGCACGTCGCTCGCGCTCGAGCCCATGACCGCGCCGGCGGACGCGCTGCGCTCGGGGCGCGGTCGCATCGCCCTGGCGCCGGGCGAGACGTGGTCGGGCGTCTGGCGCGTCAAGCGCAGCGCCTAAGTCGCTGCACCTACGTCGCTGCGCTCCGCGCGAGCACGGAGCGCAGCGCGCGGTGACGACGCAGAAGGGACCCGCGTCGCTGGAGCACCACGTTCATCGTGATCGCTCGGCGCGAGCCGACGACTCGCGTCGACTGGGCCACCAGAAGCGCTCACCCAACCAGAGGGCCAGGGCGGGCACCAGCACGGTGCGAACGAGCAGCGTGTCGAGCAGCACCCCGACGCAGACGATGATGCCGATCTGGGTGAGTTGGATGAGCGGCAAGATGCCGAGCACCGCGAAGACCGAGGCCAGGAGAATGCCCGCGGAGGTGATGACACCCCCCGTTGAGCGCAGGGCCGCCAGCATCCCCTGGGCGGTGCCCCGAGCGACGGTCTCCTCCTTGGCCCGCGAGGTGAGGAAGATGTTGTAGTCCACCCCCAGGGCCACCAGGAAGAGGAATCCGAAGAAGGCGGTGCCGGTGCCCAGGGCGGGGAAGTGGTTCACGTGTTGGAAGATCAGCCAACTGATGCCGAGCGCCGCGAAATACGACAACCCCACCGTGGCGAGCAGTAGCACCGGGGCGACGATCGAACGCAACAGGCCAATCAGCACCAGCATCACGACGAGCAAGATGAGCGGGACGAGGAGCCACGTGTCGTTGTTGGTCGCGCGCGCGGCGTCCAGGGACACCGCGACGTCGCCGCCCACCGCGGCGTGCGCGCCGACCACGTGAGCGAGGCTCGAGCGCAGGGCGTCGATGGTGTCGAAGGAGGCCGGCGAACCAGGCGAGGCCGCCAGGGTGGCGTCGAGCTCGCTCCAGGTCGCGTCGTGGGGACCCGGGACCACGCTGGTGACTCCCGCGACCTGGCGGGCCGCCGCTAGGGTGGCGCCCACCTGGTCGGTGCGGGTCATGATGATGGCCGGGTCGGAACTGCCGGCCGGGAAGGCCGAGGCGAGAATCACCTGACCGCTCACGCTCTCGGGGGTGGCGGTGAACTGTTGGGTGGTGGAGAGTCCCACCTTGAGCCCGAGTCCGAGGCTCGACGCCGCCAGGAGCACCACGACGGCGCCGATCGCCACGACCTTGCTGCGCCGCTCGACGAAGGCGCCGACCCGAGCGAAGAGGCGACCGTCGCTGTGGCGCGTCTCACCCACCCGTGGTACCAGTGGCCAGAAGATGCCGCGCCCGCACGCCAGCAGGGCCGCGGGCAGCACCAGCAGGACGAAGGCCATGGCGATCAAAATTCCCAGCGCGCCCGCGAATCCCAGGGCCCTCGTGGAGGCCATCGAGGCGAGCATCAAGAGACCCAGGGAGATAGTGACCGTGGTGCCCGAGGCGAGTACCGCCTCGCCGGTGCGCGAGACGGCGACGCGCATCGCGGCGAAGCGGTCCGCCTCGTGGCGCAGCTGGTCGCGATATCGCGCGATCAACAAGAGCGCGTAGTCGGTGCCCGCGCCGAAGACCAGTACCTCGGCGATGCCGGTGGAGGAGCCGTCGAGGCGGATGCCCAGGTGCGGGGCCAGGTGAGCGGCGAGTTGGCCCGACGCCTGATCGGCGACGCCCACCACGATCAGCGGGATGAGCCAGAGCAGGGGTGAACGGTAGGTGATGATCAAGAGCAGCGCCACCACCAGCACGGTGGCGAGCAGCAGCGTCGTGTTCGCGCCGTTGAAGACCTTGGAGAGGTCCGTGGTGAAGGCGGGGGCTCCGGTGACGTAGGCGACCACTCCCGCGGGTAGCACCAGGCGCAGTTCCTTGCGCAGCGCCACGACCCGGTCCGAGACGGCGTTGTTGCTGGGTGCGGTGGGCACCGCCAGGGCGAAGAGGGCGACCTCGCGCGAGGGGCTGATCCGCAGCGCGCCGAGCAGGGACGCCTGGCTACGCGGTGCGGTGTCGCTCACGGCGCGCACCATCGCGGCGCTGTGGGCGTTGAGGGCGGCGACGTCGCTGGCGGACAGCGCGCGGTGATCTGTGCGCACGAAGACGATGATGGCCGGTTGGCTCAGTGACTGGGGCAGCGAGGACTGGAGTTGGCTGGCCACCCAGGACTGACTCGAGTGCGGTAGCCCGTCGACGGAGCTGGGCTGAGTGGTGGACGGTGCCGCGAAGGACATCACGGCACCGACGACCACGACGAAAAGCAGGAGAAAGCCCAGGGCGCCGCGCGCGCGCCGCGGGGTGGGGATGAAGTGTCGCTGCGTTGATGTCATGAATACTCCTCGATTATCTGATTATTAGATATTATAGTTAGATTATCTAGGTACTGTGCGTTATGCTTGATCAGATGAAAGAGCGACCCGTTCCCGAGGTGCGACCGGTCACCAGTCTTGTGCGACGCATTCTGCAGCTCACCGAACGCGCCGATTTCGAGATGGCCGACTCCCTGGGTCTCAGCCGTGGCGACTTCAACGCCATGTCGCATCTGATGAGCGGCGAGACCATGGGACCCAGCGAACTCGCGCATCGACTACACATCACCACCTCCTCGGCCACGGTGCTGGTCGACCGGCTCGAGTCGATGGGCCACGTGGTGCGCCTCCCCGACCCGGGAGATCGCCGCCGCCTCGTGGTCGAGCCCACGCCCTCGGCCACCGAGGCCGCCTGGGCGGTCGTGATGCCCTTGATCATGGCGGTCGACGCCGCGCTCGAGGGCGTCAGCGAGGATGATCAACGCGTGATCGCCGGCTACCTCGAGCGAGTGGTCGTGGCGTACGAGGACTATCTCTCGGCAATGGCGCGCGTGAAGTAGGCAGTCCGCGCAGATGTGCTTGGATGGCAAGGGCGGTGTGACTCGCGCGATGGGCGCCGAGCCACGAATCCGCCCGAGAACGAGAATGGGTTGAGATGCGAGTATTGGTGATGGGATCAGGCGGCGTGGGCACAGCGATTGCTCGCACGGCGGCGAAGTGGAATTTGTTCGAGTACGTGGCCATGGCGGACTACGACGTCGCACGGGCCCAGCGTGCCGTGGAGGGTGCGGGAGAGCGTTTCGCCGCCTTTCAAGTCGACGGTCGCGACGAGCGCGCCATGGTCGACTTGATGCGTAGCGAGCGCATCGACGCCGTCGTCAACGCCCTCGACCCCCGGTTCGTCATGCCGGTCTTTCGCGCGGCGTTCGAGGCGGGCGTGACCTACCTCGACATGGCGATGTCGCTCTCGCACCCGCACCCGACCAAGCCCTACGAGCTCACGGGCGTGAAGCTCGGCGACGAGCAGTTCGCGATGTCGGATCAGTGGAAGGAACGTGGACTACTCGCCCTGTGCGGCATCGGCGTCGAGCCCGGGCTCTCGGACATCTTCGCGCGCTACGCCGCCGATCACCTCTTCTCCTCGATCGAAGAGATCGGGGTTCGTGACGGTGCGAATCTCGTGGTCGAGGGTTACGACTTCGCGCCCTCGTTCTCGATCTGGACGACCATCGAGGAGTGCCTCAATCCGCCCATCATCTGGGAGAAGGGCAGGGAGTGGTTCACCACGGCGCCCTTCTCCGAGCCCGAGGTCTTCAGCTTTCCCGCGGGCATCGGTCCGGTGGAGTGCGTGAACGTCGAACACGAGGAAGTGTTGCTGATCCCTCGTTGGCTCGACGCGCAACGCGTCACCTTCAAGTACGGACTCGGCAATGAGTTCATCGAAGTGCTCTCGGTGCTGCACAAGTTGGGACTCGATTCGGCCACGCCAATCCGCGTCGGCGGCGTGGAGGTGGCCCCGCGCGACGTGGTCGCCGCGTGCCTGCCCGACCCCGCCCAACTCGGCGAGCGGATGTCGGGTCTGACGTGCGCGGGCACGTGGGTGAAGGGCACGGGCACCAACGGTGCACCCCGCGAGGTCTATCTCTACCACGTGGTCGACAACGCCTGGTCCATGTCGGAGTTCGGCTCGCAGGCGGTCGTGTGGCAGACCGCGATGAACCCGGTCATCGCCCTGGAACTGATCGACTCGGGTGTCTGGTCCGGGGTGGGCGTGCTCGGGCCCGAGGCCCTGGCCGCCGATCCCTTCCTCGATTTGGTGAACAGCCACGGTTCGCCGTGGGCCATCGAGGAGCGCAACGCGACGGTGCACCTCTAATAGCGGGTGTCGTAGTCGAACGCACCTGTTCGCCGTGACCGACTGGGCCGTGTCGTCGATGGGTTCGTACTTACCCTTCGACTTGCCCGAACGATTTCACTCTGAGAACTTCGTTCCGTCTCAGGGCCATCATCACGTTGCCGTGGTCACGGCGCGTGACGATCGGCCGTGCCTGCGTGGGTCGCGGCGCCGATCCCGGTTGCTTCGAGCGGTGAATTGCGTGCCCCACGAAGTGATAGTCGACGTCGCTCGGGCGAAGCCTCACAGGGTTGACGCAGCCGGACAGGTTGATGGCCGCGTTGAGGTCGTGGCCGGCCTCCAACGAAGGTCACACCCGAGGGTTCGCGTCGAGACGCCGACGACGTCGTGGACCACGCCACCGGAGGAATGACTGACCCGTGGGAATCATCGGTACGCCAATGGGACTTTGCCGAGGCTCCGCTTTGCGGTGTCGGGGCGCAGGCGAGCATGTTCTCATATGGCGATGGTGGAGATGGATCTCGCCAGATGCTCGCTTCGGACCGAGCAGAACACAATCTGAGTGGCGTCAGTTCAACGACGTCGCTTCTCTAGGTGAGCCGCGGCGACACGACCGCTCCCACCAGACCAACCACACTCATGGCGCGGGGGTGAATTTTTGAAAATCTTATTTTCGTTTTATTGATATTTTCTCCATCCTCGACACAATGGTCTTTGTGAACTCAATTCTGAGTTTCGGAGCCAAAGGAGGAAGAATGATTCTGCGTACTGATCCGTTCCGTGACTTTCGAGACCCGTTCGGTCTCCTCAGCACGGCAACCCGACCCGCACCGATGCCAGTTGACATCTATCGAAAGGATGATGCCTACCTGGCGCAAATTGACGTACCCGGAGTCGTGGCGGACTCCATCGATGTGACCGTCCGTCGCAACGTCATCACCATCTCGGCGCAGCCGGCCCGTCCGGACGAAAGCTCCTTGGAGCTACTCCTGCACGAGCGCCCCGTCGGCACCCTGACCCGAAGCATCGCTCTCGGCGAAGAGATCGATGTAGCGAATATCCAAGCAGATTACGTCAATGGGGTGCTGTTCTTGCACCTGCCAATTGCCGAGACTGCGCGGCCCCGTCGAATCAATATTCGCCACGGAGAGAGTCACGAAATCTCCGCTTGACGCCAGTGCGGTCCCCGCCAACTCCTCGGGTCGTTTCGACCCGAGGAGTTGGCGGGGACGTGTGCTCAGGGGTTGAATGTGATTGGCTGTCGCGCTGGATGATGGAGGAGAACGACGTTGGTACGACCGAGTCGCCGACGATGATCGTTTCCTTGGTCGCGCATGATTGGGCGTCCCAGCGCCAACCGATAGCGTTCGCACGAAGTCCGTTAGGAAGGTCCGCCCACCGCGGCGACTGTCGTGCGAAGCGAATCCCGCGCCCGCGGGATTAGTTCCGTGGAATGCGCGAGAAGAAGCGGATGGGGAGAGAACCGATCGTCACGGAGTACGAAATGGGACGGCGCAGGGTTTCTTGGCGTTGGCAGTTCGCGACGCGAGAACCAGAACGCCGTGGGCTTCCTCGACTCGAGTACGGCACTCGTTGCTGGAGGCGCTGACCACGACGAGATTTTTGTGCCGAGCGACGGCGCCGAGAGGTGGGCGGCGTCGCTCCCGGTCGCGTCCTAGTCGCTCTGCGTCGTCGGCGACTCGAGCAACGAGTGGGGATTGAAGATGAAGCCAATCACGGTCCCCTGGGGGGAGATGACCGATCCGGTGATGATTCCGTCGCCGACGTCGCTCGGTGCCTCGTAGATGCCCGCGCCGGCCTCGATTGCCTCGTCGAAGGCCGCCTGCATGTCCTCGACGCCCCAGTAGACGAGCGGACCGTCCTCGGCGTCGCCGTCGGGCAACAGTCCGAGTTCGTAGTCGCAGACGTTGAATCCCACGTAGAACGGTTCGTCGAAGTAGGGCGGTTCACCCAACACTTCGCTCCACCAGGCCTTGGCGGCTTCGAGGTCGGGGGAGGGATAGATAACGGTACGAAGTCCCTGCAAGTTGAGTGCCATGCCCTCCACCATAGGAGCCCGGGCGCTGACGCGAGGACATCGAAGGAGAGTTCTGCTCGCGCAGGACCCGTCGTCTCGTGGGCGACTCCCGTGGGTGACTCCCGTAGAGTTCACGCCGCGCCACGAGTGTCGCGTGACGCGGCGTGAGTACTCACTTCGCGGTGTAGCCGCCATCGATCAGCGCCTGGGAACCGGTGATGAACGAGGCGTCGTCGGACAGCAAGAACACCACGTACTTCGCCACCTCCTCGGCGGTGCCGAGGCGACCGATGGGGTGCAGCGCCACCAGGCCGTCGAGCATCTCCTGGGGGGCGCCAGCGAGGAGTGGCGTGTCGATGTATCCCGGGTGCACCGAGTTGATCCGGATGCCGCGGCTGGCGTAGCCCAGGGCCGCCGCCTTGGTCATGCCGGCGATCCCGTGCTTGGCCGTCACGTAGGGCAACGCGGTGGCTTCGCCCACGAGTCCCAGGATCGACGAGGTGTTGACGATGGCTCCGCCGCCGGCCTTGAGCATCTCGGGGATCTCGTAGAACATCCCGTAGAAGACCGAGTGCAAGTTGACGTCCATGAGTTGGTGGTAGCCCTCGATGGTGATGTCGGTGATGAGGCCCAGCGGTCCTCCGATCCCGGCGTTGTTGAAGGCCAGGTGGAGCGCGCCGAAAGTGCTCACCGCCGTCTGCACCGCGGCCTTCACGTCGTCGGCGTGGGCGACGTTGCCGGCGACGGCGACGGCGTGCCCACCGGCGGCATTGATGCCATCGACGACTGCTTGGGCGGGCTCGAGGTGCAGATCATTGACCACGACGTTGGCGCCCTCGGCGGCCAGCGCCAGCGCGACGGCCTTGCCGATTCCGGACGCGCCTCCCGTCACTAGGGCGGTCTTTTCTTCGAATCTCTTGGTCATGGGCAACTCTCCTTCTCGTGCTCGTACTGCACTGCTCGCGCGCACGATCTGTGGCGCGCGAAGCGTCGACTGGTGACGAGCGATGCGCCGCATCCAGTCGACGTCGTCTCCCACCTTCGCGACCCGGCGGTGAGCGGGCGGGTAGGACTCGTTCAGTGGTCGAGGACGAATGGGGGAACTAACAGAATCCTACGAGGAGCACCGCGCGTACATCAGGGTCCATTGTCACTGCGGCCACGTCGTCGAGGAACCGGTCGCCTCACTCGCTCGAGCGAGCGCGCCAGAGGTGGATCGACGGCGTTCTCGTGCCGCGTCCGGGCCCGTCGACGGCGTCGGTGAGCAGTCCCTAGTATCGGCAGTATCGCGCGAGCCCGGCGCGAGCGAAGGGGGAGTGATGGACAAGGTGATCGCGAGTGCGCGTGACGCCGTCGTCGACGTCGGCGACGGTGCGTCGATCAGCGTCGGGGGCTTCGGACTGTGCGGCATACCCAGTGCCCTCATCGACGCCCTGCTTGAAACGGGGGTGAAGGACCTAGTGACGGTGAGCAACAATTGCGGCGTCGACGACTGGGGGCTCGGACTGCTCTTGGTCGCGGGCCGGATACGACGAACCACGGGCTCGTACGTCGGTGAGAACAAGGAGTTCGAGCGTCAGTTCCTCGCCGGCGAGCTCGAGGTGGAACTGGTGCCCCAGGGCACCCTGGCCGAGCGCCTACGAGCCGGGGGTGCGGGCATCCCCGCTTTCTACACTCCGGCGGGGGTGGGCACCCAGGTCGCCGAGGGCGGTCTCCCCCTGCGCTACGACGGTCACGGCGGGGTCGCCGTGGCGTCGTCGCCCAAGGAGACTCGCGAGTTCGAGGGTCGCTCCTACGTCCTCGAGCACGCCATTCGCACCGACTTCGCCCTGGTGCACGCACGCTACGGCGACCGTCACGGCAATCTCGTCTACGAGGAGAGCGCCCAGAACTTCAACCCCCTGTGCGCGAGCGCCGGGCGGATCACCATCGCCCAGGTCGAGGAACTCGTCGAGCCCGGCGAACTCGACCCTCGCGAGGTGCATACGCCGGGAATATTCGTCCAGCGCGTCGTGCACGTGACTCACGTGCACAAGCGCATCGAGAAGAGGACGGTGTCGTCATGAGTCCCCTCACTCGCGAACAGCTAGCCCAGCGCGTGGCTCGCGAACTCCTCGACGGTCAGTACGTGAACCTGGGTATCGGCCTGCCCACCCTCGTGCCCAACTTCGTGCCCGAGGGGCGACACGTGGTGTTGCACGCCGAGAACGGGATTCTCGGGGTGGGTCCCTACCCGAGCGAGGACGCGGTGGACGCCGACCTGATCAACGCCGGCAAGGAGACCGTCACGGTGCTCGCGGGCGCGTCATTCTTCGATTCGGCGACGTCCTTCGCGATGATCCGCGGCGGCCACCTCGACGTGGCGGTCCTCGGGGCGATGCAGGTGTCGCGCGACGGCGACCTGGCGAACTGGATGATCCCGGGCAAGATGGTCAAGGGCATGGGTGGGGCCATGGACCTGGTGCACGGCGCCCGGCGCGTCATTGTCATGATGGAGCAACGCTCGCGCGACGGGAGCGCCAAGATCGTCAATGAGTGCACGCTGCCCCTGACCGGTCGACGATGCGTGCACCGGATCATCACCGACCTCGCGGTCATCGACGTCGAGGACGCCGGACTGGTGTTGCGCGAGTTGGCCCCGGGGGTCAGCCTCGAGGAAGTGCGCGACAGCACCGAGCCCGAACTGATCCTCGGACTCGAGAGCTGAGGGTGGCCACGCCTGCTCGCCGATCCCGCACCGACGCACCGACGCACCGACGCGCCGACGCACCACTTATGGTTCGCGGACCCTGCTCATGATCTGTCGCGCCTGGGCGAGCACGGGGCCGTCCACCATCAGCCCGTCCACCCGCAGGACCCCCTCGCGCCCCTGCGCGGCCTCGAGCACGCGCCGCGCCCAGTCCACCTGCGCGGCACTGGGCGAATAGGCCGCGCGCACGACGCCGACCTGCATCGGGTGCACGCAGACGGTGCCGGTGAAACCCATCGCCGCGGCGTCGGCCGCCTCGCGCGCGAGGGCGTCGAGGTCCTCGAAGTTCAACAGTACGGTGTCCAGGGCCAGCAGTTGACGCGAGCGCGCCGCGATGAGCGTGCGGGCCCGCGCGTAGCGCGCGACGTCGCGTAGCGATCCGTCCTCGTGACGACTCGAGTAGCCCCCGAGGGAGGCGACCAAGTCCTCGGACCCCCACATCACGCCCACGATGTTGTCGCAGGTGACGATCTCGTCAAGCGCGGCGATCCCCTCGGCGCTCTCGCAGAGCGCGATCACGTTGAATCGGCTGAGGGCGCGGACGTCGTCGGCGCCACCCGTCTTAGCCAGCATGAGCGTCGTGAAGACGCTGTCCTCGAGCATCGACACGTCGCGGGCGTGCTCGGGCGAGGTGACGGGATTGACCCGGATGACGGTGGTGGCGGGATCGAGGTCCGCGTGAAGGACGTTGGCTCGCGCCTCCTCTCGCCGTTCGGGCGCCACCGCGTCCTCGAGGTCCACGATGACGACGTCGGCCACCGCGGCGGCCTTGGCGAAACGCTCGGGTCGGTCCGCCGGACAGAAGAGGTAGGCCGGCCCCGTCGGCCCCCAGGTCGTCACTGCGCGGCGGGTCGCGACAGCACCAGCATGGTGCGCTGGCACCGGGCCACGACCTCCCCGTCCTGGTTTCGTGCGACGTGCTCGACCTGCACGACACCCTCGCCGGGGCGACTGCGCGAGGGGCGAACGCTCTGGACCAGACTCTCGCAGTAGAGGGTGTCGCCGATGAAGACGGGGTGGGGGAACGCGACCTCTTGAAAGCCGAGGTTGGCCACCAGGGTGCCCAGGGTGAGCTGATTGATCGAGAGTCCCACCATGGTGGAGAGGGTGAAGAGGCTGTTGACGAGGCGCTGACCGAAGAACTGCTGGGCGGACCACGCGGCGTCGAGGTGCAGGGGTTGGGGATTCATCGTCAGCGTCGAGAAGATGACGTTGTCGGCCTCGGTCACGGTGCGACCGGGTCGGTGCCGATACAGGGTACCGACTTCGAACTCCTCGAGCCACATGCCGCGCTGCTCTACGACTCGATCGTGGTCACTCGCCATCATCACCTTCTCACTGCTCGACGCTGCGTCTCGTTCGATAGTAGGTGGTCGTCGGTGGGGATCCGTGAACCTTTCGCCCCTCCAGGGCACACGCCGGCCACGCCGCGCTCGTGACCGCGTGAATATGCCGCGCCCGGGGTCGTCGCGCTGCGCGTGTCGCGCCGGCGCGTCGGGGTTCGCACTCGCGAGGACCACCAAGTGTCACTAACCTAGCCACGTGGCGCCAATTCCGGGGGGTTCGTAGGTGGTGGCCGACTTCGACGACGACGTCACCTGGCGTTCGCGGGTGGACCCACGCGGCGAGGAGTTCCTCGAGAATTCTCGCCACCAGGAGTCGCTCGTGGCCGAGTTACGTGAGCGACTCGCGCGCACCGGCCTCGGGGGCCCGCGCCAGAGTCGCGAGCGCCACAGCGCGAGGGGCAAGCTCCTGGCGCGCGAGCGCGTGGACGCGCTGCTCGATCCCTCGAGCGCCTTCCTCGAACTCTCACCCCTGGCGGCCAACGGCCTCTACGACGACGAGGCGCCCGGTGCGGGGGTGATCACCGGAGTCGGACGCGTGGCGCGACGCGAGGTCGTGATCGTCGCCAACGACGCGACGGTCAAGGGAGGTACCTACTTCCCCCTCACGGTGAAGAAGCACCTGCGCGCCCAGGAGGTCGCGCTCGAGAATCACTTGCCCTGCGTCTACCTGGTCGACTCCGGTGGCGCGTTCTTACCCCTGCAGGATGAGGTCTTCCCGGACCGCGACCACTTCGGGCGCATTTTTTACAACCAGGCCCAGCTGAGCGCGCGCGGGATCGCCCAGATCTCCGCGGTGATGGGCTCGTGCACGGCCGGCGGGGCCTACGTGCCGGCCATGAGCGACGAGGTGGTCATCGTCAAGGATCAGGGCACGATCTTCCTGGGCGGGCCGCCGCTGGTGAAGGCGGCCACGGGCGAGGTCGTTGAAGCCGAGGACCTGGGCGGGGGACTGCTGCACGCGCGCGTGAGCGGGGTCGTCGACCACTTGGCCGACGACGACTCGCACGCCCTGCGCATCGTGCGTCGCATCGTCTCGACCCTGGGGGATCGACCCGCGACGCCCTGGTCCCTCGCCGAGAGCGAGGAACCGGCTCTGGACGCGAGCGAACTCTACGGCGTCATACCCCGCGACGCGCGCACCACCAGCGACGTGCGCGAGGTGATCGCCCGACTGGTGGACGGGTCGCGCTTCCAGGAGTTCAAAGCGCTCTACGGACCCACGCTGGTGACCTGCTTCGCGCACATCCACGGGCACCCCGTGGGCATCGTGGCCAACAACGGCGTCCTGTTCTCGGAATCAGCGCTCAAGGGAGCCCACTTCATCGAACTCTGCGACCAGCGCCGCATCCCCCTGGTCTTCTTGCAGAACATCACGGGCTTCATGGTGGGCCGCGCCTACGAGGAGGGGGGCATCGCCAAGCACGGCGCCAAAATGGTCAACGCGGTGGCGTGCGCGCGCGTGCCCAAGTTGACCGTCGTCATCGGGGGCTCCTTCGGCGCGGGGAACTATTCGATGTGCGGGCGCGCCTACTCGCCGCGCTTCTTGTGGATGTGGCCGGGCGCGCGCATCTCGGTGATGGGTGGCGACCAGGCGGCCGCGGTGCTGGCCACCGTGCGTCGTGATCAGTTCGCGGCCCGCGGCGAGGAGTGGAGCGAGAGCGACGAGGAGTCCTTCAGGGCCCCCATCCGCGAGCGCTACGAGTCCCAGGGCAACGCCTACTATTCGACGGCGCGCCTGTGGGACGACGGAGTCATCGATCCCCTCGACACGCGCACCGTCCTCGCCCTGGCGTTGAGCGCGTGCGCGAACGCACCCCTGGCCGACGTGGCCTACGGCGTCTTTCGGATGTAGGGGGAGCGACGTGTTCGATACGGTGCTGGTGGCCAATCGCGGCGAGATCGCGGTCCGGGTCATCTCGACGTTGCGCACCATGGGTATCCGCTCGGTGGCCCTCTACAGCGACGAGGACGAGGGCGCGCGTCACGTGCGCGAGGCCGACCTCGCCCTGCACCTGGGACCGACGCCGGCGCGCGAGAGTTATTTGAACATCGAGCGGGTCCTCGAGGCGGCCCAGCGCTCGGGGGCCCAGGCGGTGCACCCCGGCTACGGGTTCCTCTCGGAGAACGCCGAGTTCGTGCGGGCTTGTGAGAGTGCGGGGGTGGTCTTCATCGGGCCGAGCGTGCACTCGGTGGAGATGATGGGCGACAAGATCCGCGCCAAGGCCGCGGTGGCCGCGGCCGGGGTCGGCGTCGTTCCCGGACGCGTGCAGCCGGGGATGGACGACCTCGAACTGCGACGCGCGGCCGAGGAGATTGGCTACCCCGTCCTGGTCAAACCGTCGGCGGGCGGTGGGGGCAAGGGGATGCGCCTGGTGCACGAGCCCGAGGGGCTCGACGAGGCGATCCGCTCGGCCCGACGCGAATCGGCGGCGTCTTTCGGTGACGACACCCTCTTCGTGGAGCGATACGTCGAGAGCCCCCGACACCTGGAGGTGCAGATCCTCTTCGACAACTACGGCCACGGGGTCCACCTGGGCGAGCGCGAGTGCTCCCTGCAACGACGCCACCAGAAGGTGATCGAGGAGGCCCCCTCGGCGCTGTTGAGCGAGGAGTCGCGCCGCGCCCTCACCGACGCGGCGCTGCGGGTGGGTGAAGTGGCGAGCTACCGCGGGGTGGGCACCGTCGAATTCATCGTCGCCGCGCGGCGCCCCGAGGAGTTCTTCTTCATGGAGATGAACACGCGCCTGCAGGTGGAACACCCGGTCACCGAGATGGTCACCGGGCTCGACCTGGTGGAACAGCAACTACGCGTCGCGGCCGGCGAGCGACTGTCCTTCTCCCAGAATGACGTGCGCCTTCGCGGGCACGCCCTCGAGGCGCGCATCTACGCCGAGGACCCGGCGCACGACTTCTTGCCCACCGGGGGAGAGTTGTTCGTCCTGCGCGAGCCACGCGGTGAGGGCGTGCGCGTCGACAGCTCCCTGCTCGAGAACTCGCGGGTGGGCACCACTTACGATCCGATGCTCGCCAAGGTCGTCGCGCACGGTGTCACCCGCGAGCAGGCCCTCTCTCGTCTGGACCGGGCCCTGGGCGAACTGGTCAGCTTCGGCGTCGTCACCAACGCGTCGTTCCTGCGTGACCTCCTGGCCGACCCCGACGTGGTCGCGGGCGACCTCGACACGAATCTCATCGCGCGATTCCTACAGACGCGGAGCGATACCGGTGACGCCGAGAGTCACTTCGAGGGTGCGTGCGCCTTCGTCGTGGCACAGCTGCTCGAGCGCCAACGCCGCTCGTCGGGGCCGTCGCGCTTCGACGTCCTCGACGGCTGGAGACTGGGCGAGCACGCCCCCACCTCCTTCTCGGTGCAGACCTCGCAGGCGGGGGTGCTCACGGTGCACGCCACGGGGACGTGGCGCGAGTCGCGGGTGGGGCTGGACGAGGGTGAGACCAGCAGCGTGCGCTGCCTGGAGTCGCGCCGTGTCGGCGAGCACGCGGTGGAACTCGTGCTCGACGTGCGCGGTCGCACCAGCACCGCGCTCGTCGCAAGTGCCGGCGCGCTCACGTGGATCGCGCACCGCGGTGTGACCTCGTGGTGGCGCACGCTACCTCCTCGGCGCAGCGACGAGACCAGTGTCGGACACGACGGCGAGGTCCGTTCACCCATGCCCGGCGTGGTGATCCAGGTCGGCGTGGTTGCGCGCGACGAGGTGGCCCAGGGCGACGCGCTGCTCGTGGTCGAGGCGATGAAGATGGAGTACGCCCTCCGCGCTCCCTTCGCCGGCGAGGTGGCCGAGGTCCTGGTGCGCGTGGGCGATCAGGTGGTGCTCGACCAGGTCGTGGCGCGCGTTCGCGCCCGCGAGGGCGAAGCGGCGCCCGCGCCGAGTGATCGAGTGAGTCCGTGAAGTCAACCCCGTTCGACGCGGCCGCGTCGGGCGAACCAGAGGAGCAGCGATGATCGATTTCGAACTGAGTGCGGAACAAGAGATGTTGCGACGCACGGTGGCGGACTTCGCGCGTCACGTGGTGGCGCCGGTCGCGGCGCACCACGACGCCACCGCCAGCTTCCCCTACGAGGTGGTGCGTCAGATGGGAGAGATGGGGCTCTTCGGACTGCCCTTCCCCGAGGAGTACGGCGGGATGGGCGGGGACTACTTCACCCTCTGCTTGGCGATCGAGGAACTGGCCCGGGTCGACCAGAGCGTGGCGATCACCTTAGAGGCGGCGTGCTCGTTGGGGGCGATGCCGGTCTTTCGTTTCGGCACCGCGGCCCAGAAGGACTACTGGCTACCCGAGCTCTGCGCGGGGACGTCGCTCGGGGCCTTCGGCCTCACCGAATCCGACGCGGGCTCCGACGCGGGTGGCACGCGCACCACGGCGCGCTTGGAAGAGGGCGCGTGGGTCCTCAACGGCGCCAAGAGTTTCATCACCAATTCGGGCACCACGCTCACCCGACTGGTGACCGCGACGGCCGTCACCGACCCCGACGCGGCGCGCCACCGCATCAGCACGATCCTGGTGGAGGTTCCCACGCCCGGATTCGTCGTGGAGGCGCCCTACGACAAGGTGGGCTGGCACGCGTCGGACACGCACCCCCTCTCGTTCCAGGACGTGCGTGTGCCCGAGGAGAACCTGTTGGGCGAGCGCGGTCACGGCTACGGCAATTTCCTCACGATCCTCGACGAGGGTCGCATCGCGATCGCGGCCCTCGGCGTCGGGGCCGCCCAGGGCTGCGTCGACGAGAGTGTCGCCTACGCCAATTCGCGCGTGGCCTTTGGACGAAGCATCGGGAGGAATCAAGCGATCGCCTTCAAGATCGCCGACATGGAGGCGCGCACCCACGTGGCGCGCTGCGCCTACTACGCCGCGGCCGCGGCGATGCTCTCGGGACGAAGTTTCAAGAAGGAGGCCTCCATCGCGAAGCTGGTGGCCAGCAACGCCGCCATGGACAACGCGCGTGACGCGACGCAGATCTTCGGCGGTTCGGGCTTCATGAATGAGAGTCCCGTCGCGCGTCACTACCGTGACTCCAAGATCCTCGAGATCGGCGAGGGGACGAGCGAGATGCAGCGGATGCTGATCGCTCGACTGGTCGGGGTCGAATCGGGCGAGTGACGTAGCAGCCACCACGAGACCTCCGCGTCGCGTGGCGCAGTGACGCGGAGGTAGCAACGGTGCTCCCGGCTCGTCAAGGGTCGAGGGGCAACGAAGTGGGACGTGACGAGAGGTATGGTGAAACTGCGCCGGGCCCTACGGCGAGTGGAGGGAGTGCGGTGAGCGACGAGGTTCCCGAGACCGAAGGCTCGCCGGGCGAACTCGAGCAGTACGCCATCGTGGCCAGTCGACGCCAACAGTGGGACACTCTGCTCTGGCAGATGCCCACGATGGTCCTCACGGGTGAGGCGTTTCTCTTCACCATCTCCCTCGGGGCACAGACCTCGCGCACGGGGCGGATCATCGCCGCGACCCTATCGCTCCTGGTCGCTCTCGCCAGTCTGCACTCGCTCGCGTCGCACCGAATGAGTGAGTTGGCGGATTCGGCCTGGCTCCACGAGTATGAACTGGCTCACGAGGCTCCGGTGTTGCACGGGCTGTCCTGGCGGGTGCGTCGCCAGAACATCATCGCCGCGCAGCGCGGATCCTCCAGCGTCACTGATCGGCTCGTCTCACTGACGGGGACGGTGCGATCGATCGTGGTGTGGTTTTGGACCATGGCGCTGATCACCGTCGCCGCCGCGATCACGCTGGTGCTTGCGGCCGGTTGGCCACAGCTCTTGACGCACTGAGCCCACCACGAGCCAAGGGCGCGTCGAGCTTTCCGGTCTCCCTTGACAGTCAGTAAATCGGAACGTAGGCTCCTGTCTTTGGAAGCGAGGGGGCTCTATGGATTCCAAAAAGAAGATTGTTTCGACGTGGCGTGGGCGCGGCCGCGTCGCGGCCGCATCGGTTCTCACACTGGCGGTGCTCGGGGGAGGCGTGACCATTGGCTCGCTAGCTTTCGCGTCCACGACGACGACGTCGACGCTGATCGCGTGCCAGGGTCATGAGGGTCAACTTCGTCTCGTCAAGAGCGCGCAGGATTGTCGCCGGAATGAGACGTCCGTCCAGTGGAACGTGACAGGTCCCACTGGCCACACCGGTGCCGCCGGTCCCGCTGGTCCCACTGGCCACACCGGTGCCGCTGGTCCCGCTGGTCCCGCTGGTCCCGCGGCTACCACGACAACTCCTACGAATCCCGTGATCGGTACGTTTACTTTCGAGCCCGCGGGGACCTCGAGTCAAGCATCCGTCACGACCAACCTGTACTCATTGGTCGCGAGCCAGAAGAATATTATCAACATCGGCAGCCAGCCCACTGGAACCACTGGAATCAGCGCGGGCAAGTCAAGCTTCGATCCGATGACGATGACGATTCCCCTCGGCCCCGCCTCCATTGATCTGACTCAAGATGTCGATAACGGAAGTTTCATCAAGACGGGTAAGGTCATTCTCTACGCACCGAATTCGACGAATCCGGTCGAAGAGATTGATTTGAGTATCATCGGGGTTGCTTCCGTGGCGACGTCCAGTGATGCCTCGACGTCGGGGCCACTCGTGAACGTGGCGATCCAGTACGTGGCGGTGAAGTACGTCTTGCCGACGGGAGAATACACGCAGTGGAACCAAAGCGCCAACAGCGCCGCCTTCCCCGCGCTGTAATCAACGTGCGTCGTCACGGTCGTCACGGGTGTCACGCGGGGCTGACACGTCAGAACGGCTCGTCGAGCCCACGAGGGGACGTCGGGCAGGGAGCGGCTCGCGAGGCGCGAGCTTGTCGCGAGGGCTGTCGAAGCGTGTCGTTCTCGAATTCGGTCGCGAGGGTAAGTCGAACGTAGGTCACTTGGGTTGTGGTTCACGTAGCTCGGGCGTGTCGTTCTCAAATCGAGGTCCGACTTAGAAGGCGGCCCTGTCCCTCGGTGACGCTCTGGCCTCACCGAAGGACTCGTCGTCGCCCCGATGCGACAGTGCCGAGTCCTTCGTGATGGCGGCCGCGGTGAAGTGGCTCCGGGCTGGCTTCGCGTGGGTTCACCATGAGTTTTCTCTCATGTGAACCTCATCTGGGGGCAAGAAATGGTCGCGATACTCGATTCATGCACGTGCGGCGAGTGGACGGTCCTCAGCGAGGTAACTCTGTCGCTCGCGACGCGTGCAGTGCTGTCGAGACGTTGTGGAGTCGGCGGCGTGTGACGTACCCGTTGTTGAAAATCTTGAGTGAGGAGAATTCATGAGAACACCTATCCGTTGGGTCGGCGTCGCGGTGGTGACGAGCGCGGCCGTGGGGGGAGCCGCCGCCATGGTGTACGTGCCGGTGT
>JARCRU010000014.1 GCA_029850535.1 Actinomycetota bacterium
CCGGTCCCGCCGGTCCCGCCGGTCCCGCTGCCACCACGACTATCTCTACGAGCCCCGTGGTGGGCACGTTTAGTTTCCAGCCCTCCGGCGGCACGACGCAAGCATCCGTCACGGTCGACCTCTACTCGTTGGACGCGGGACAGAGTTCGTCCGCCTCCTACGTCGTTGGGACGGGTGCCGGAGCCGGCGTTGGCAAGTCATCTTTCGATCCCATGGTGATGACGATTCCCCTCGGTCCGGCGGCTATTGATTTGACCCAAAGTGTCGATAGCGGAAGTCAGATTGCGACGGGCACGGTCATTCTCTACGCGGCGAACTCGAAGACGAAGGTCGAAGAGATTGATTTGAGCAACGTTGCGGTCTCTTCCCTGACGACGTCCAGTGACGCCTCGACGTCGGGGCCCCTCGTGAGCGTGTCGCTTAAGTACGCGGCGATCAAGTACGTCTTGCCGACGGGGGAAACCGCGCAGTGGAGCCAAGCCACCAACACTGCCACGTTCCCCTAGCCACGATCACCGCGTTATCGCGGTCGCCACGTGGGATTCGCACCTCAGAACGGTTCGTCACCCCCCACGAGGAGTTGACGGGCGGGGCGCGCCCCTCGAGTTGCGAGTGTGTTGAAGTGGCTCGTTCGCGGAAACTTGCGGCGCAGTGAGTCGAACGATGAAGGATTCAGTAGTGGTATTCGCAGTTTGAGCGCGTCGCGCTGATGTCGAGGGACTTGTCGTCGCCCCGATGCGACAGTGCCGAGTCCTTCGTGATGGTGGCCGCGGTGAAGTGGCGCCGGGCTGGCTTCGCGGGGATTCACCATGAGTTTTCTCTCATGTGAACCTCATCTGGGGGCAAGAAATGGTCGCGATACTCGATTCATGCACGTACGGCGAGTGGACGGTCCTCAGCGAGGTAACGGTGTCGCTCGCTGCGCGTGCAGTGTTGTCGAGACGCTGCGGAGTCGGCGGCGTGCGACCTGCCCGTTGTTGAAAATCTTGAGTGAGGAGAATTCATGAGAACACCTATCCGTTGGGTCGGCGTCGCGGTGGTGACGAGCGCGGCCGTGGGGGGAGCCGCCGCCATGGTGTACGTGCCGGTGTCGAGTTCGGCCGCGACCAAGGCGCCGGCCGCTGCGCGGCCCACCCCCGACCTCGTGACTCCCCAGATCGCGTCGCTCGCCAACCAGGCGCAACAGCTCAACTCCGAGATCGTCTCCGCGCAGTCCGAGTTGGCGCACCTCAAGAAGCAAGTCTCGGCTGAGGCCACCATTCACTACAGCGCACCGCGTGCGGCGCCCGTCGTTCGCGTACAGAGTCCGTCGGTGCCCGCCGTCACGCGCACCTCACCCAGCGAGACCCCTAGCGCCGCTCCGAGCGGGGTGATGACGATCACGTCCACGCGACCCGTCACGCACACCACGACCGGGGCGTCGGGCGGCAAGGAAGTCGAGAACGGCGACGGCTCGAGTGGCGGTTCGGACTCCTCGAACGGCGGCGGCGACAACTGAGCCGTGATGGGGCCACGCTGGCCCCATCACGGCTCACGCCGATCTACTGGAGAAACTGTTCGTAACCGGCAGTGGTGAGAAAGGGTAGGAACTCGTCGCCGAGCGCCACCTGAGCGAAGAGATCGACGGCGTCGTCGAAGCGGTCGCCGGGGAACCGCTCCATCTGGTCCATCACGCTCTTGATGACCGAGTTGACGTACTCCTCGGTGATGCGCTCGCCCTCCCTCGTGGTCGTGCCCGCCTGAATCCACTGCCAAATCTGCGATCGCGAGATCTCGGCCGTGGCGGCGTCCTCCATGAGGTTGTCGATGGCCGCCGCGCCGACCCCGCGTAGCCAGCTCTCGATGTAGCGAATGCCCACCGACACGTTGGTGCGGACCCCGGCCTCCGAGACGTAGGAGCCCTCGATGGCCAGGGTGATCAACTCGCTGGCCGACGGAGCCGGTGCGTCGGACACTCGGTCAATCTGGTGGGGACGATCGCCGAGGACCGCATCGAATTCGCTCATCGCGATGGGCACGAGGTCGGGGTGGGCCACCCACGTTCCGTCGAAGCCCTCGGTCGACTCGCGGTGCTTGTCGGCGCGCACTTGTTCGATGGCTCGCGAGGTGACCTCGGGGTCGCGTCGGTTCGGGATGAAGGCGCTCATCCCGCCGATGGCGTGTGCTCCTCGACGGTGACAGGTCTGCACCAGCAACGCGGTGTAGGCGCGCATGAAGGGCACCGTCATGGTGATCTGGGAACGGTCGGGCAGGACGAACTCGTCGCCCTGGTCGCGGAAGTTCTTGATGATCGAGAAGATGTAGTCCCATCGTCCGGCGTTGAGGCCAGCGCAGTGCTCACGCAGTTCGAAGAGAATCTCCTCCATCTCAAAGGCCGCCGGGATGGTCTCGATGAGGACCGTGGCGCGCACCGAGCCGTGGGGGATGCCGACGTAGTTCTCCGCGAAGGTGAAGACCTCGTCCCAGAGTCGCGCCTCGAGGTGGTTCTCGGTCTTGGCGAGGTAGAAGTACGGCCCGCGACCTCGCTCGATGAGTTCCTTAGCGTTGTGGAAGAAGTACAGACCGAAGTCGACCAGCGACCCCGACATCGGGATGGACTCGCTCGAGTCATCGTGCAGGCGAAGATGGGCTTCGGTCAGGTGCCAGCCGCGCGGTCGCATGACGATCGTGGGGGTCGTCTCACCCAGGGTGTAGGCCCGACCATCCGCCGCGACGAAGTCGATCTCGCGGCGGATGGCGTCGTAGAGCGAGATCTGCCCTCCGATGACGTTGGCCCACGTGGGACTCGTGGCGTCCTCTTGATCCGCCAGCCACACTCGCGCACCGGAATTCATCGCGTTGATGGTCATCTTGCGATCAGTGGGCCCCGTGATCTCCACTCGGCGATCCTCGAGGCCCGGTCCGGCCCCGGCCACCCGCCAGGACAGATCCTCGCGGATCGGTCGGGTGTGGGCCAAGAAGTCGAACCGGGCGCCGTTCTTGATCCGGTGCCGACTCATCGCGCGTTCCGCGAGGGCGTCGCGCCGCTCGGCCTCGAAGCACAGGTGGAGTTGTCGCAGGAACTCGAGGGCCTCGTCCGTGAGAATCTCGTCGAATCGTTCGTCCATGGGACCCGTAACGAGCACGCGCGACAGGATGTGCAGTTGATCGTTCATCTCTAGAACTGCTCCTCTTCGGTGGAACCCACGAGGGCGAGAGTGGCACTCTCGGGGTTGAGGGCGGTCGACACGCGGTCGAAGTAGCCGGTTCCCACTTCACGCTGGTGCTTGGTGGCGGTGTAGCCGTTGGCCTCGGAGGCGAACTCGGCCTCCTGAAGTTCCACGTAGGCGCTCATGCCTCGCTCCTTGTAGCCCTGGGCGAGGGTGAACATCGAGTGGTTGAGGGAGTGGAATCCCGCCAGGGTGATGAACTGGAACGCGTAGCCCATCGACGCCAACTCGCGCTGGAAGCGCGCGATCTGGTCGTCGTCGAGGTGGCGCTTCCAGTTGAAGCTCGGCGAGCAGTTGTAGGCCAGCATCTTGTCGGGGAACTGCGCCTTGAAGCTCTCGGCGAAGAGCCGGGCGACCTCGAGGTCGGGCTCGCCCGTTTCGACCCAGAGCAGGTCGGCGTAGGGCAAGTAGGACAGGCCTCGGGCGATGGCCGCCGCGGGGCCGTTCTGGACCTCGTAGAAGCCCTCGGAGGTCCGGTCCCCCGTCAGGAACTGACGGTCACGCTCGTCGACGTCGCTGGTGATCAGATTGGCACCCAGGGAGTCGGTACGAGCGATCACCAGGGTTGGAACGTTCGCGACGTCCGCGGCGAGACGAGCGGCGTTGAGGGTGCGGATGTGCTGCGCCGTGGGAACGAGGACCTTGCCGCCCATGTGGCCGCACTTCTTCTCACTGGCGAGTTGGTCCTCCCAGTGCACGCCCGCCGCCCCGGCGTCGATCATCGAGAGCATGAGTTCGAAGGCGTTGAGCGGACCGCCGAAGCCCGCTTCGGCGTCGGCGACGATGGGCACGAGCCAGTCGCGCTCGTCCGTACCCTCGAGGAACTCGACCTGGCTCGCGCGCAGGAGCGCGTTGTTGATCCGGCGCACCACCGAGGGGACCGAGTTCGCCGGGTACAGGCTCTGGTCGGGGTAGGTCTGTCCGCTCAAGTTGGCGTCGGCGGCCACTTGCCAACCCGAGAGGTAGATCGCCTCGAGTCCGGCGCGCACCTGGGACACGGCCTGGTTGCCGGTGAGGGCGCCAAGAGCGGCGACCCACTTGGTCGAGTCGGAGCGGCTCTCTTGGATGAGCTGCCAGAGTCGCTGCGCACCTCGCAGGGCCAGCGTCTTCTCCTCACGGACGGGTCCGCGAAGGGCGATCACTTCCTTGGCGCGGTAGTCGCGGCGCACGCCCTCCCAGCGGGGATTGGTGACCCACTCGAATGCGAGGTCGTCTTCGGTCTGGGTCTGATCTCCTGGTTGAAATCCCTGGGGCAGTTGGTCCATGATCACTCCTTTGTGCATGTCTTGGTCGCGTCAACCTAACAGTGGAAGTGGCAAATACAGAGAAATATCTGACTGAAAATGATAAAAGTTAAGAAATTATTTCCATAGTAAGAAATAACGTTATTATTTTCTTTATGTCACAGGTTAAGCAGGTCCTCCAGGTCCACCAGGTCGAGTCCGACGAGGATGCATCGATGGCCTTCGCCATCGGGCGCCGCATTCGAGATCGGCGCGTGGCCCAGGGGCTCACCGTGACCGACCTCGCGCAGCGACTCGGTCGAGCACCCTCGCAGGTGTCGCTCGTGGAGAACGGTCGTAAGGAACTCAAATTGAGTGAGTTGCGTCAGATCGCGACGGCGCTGGCGACCTCGGTCGAGGTCCTCATGAACGCCGAGCCGCCTTCGCGGCGCGCCGCCCTGGAGATCGCGCTCGATCGAGCGCAGCGCGGTTCGGTCTTCGCCTCATTGCACGTGCCGAGTCTGGCGATCCGCAAGTCGTTGAGCGATGACGCGATCGCGACGATTCTGGCGCTGCACGACGAGATCCAACGTCTGCACCAGGAGCGCGCCGCGACCCCGGAGATCGCTCGGCGCGCCAACACCGCCCTTCGCCTGGATCAGAGAAACCGCAACAACTACTTCGCCCACCTCGAGGAGATCGCCAAGGATCTCCTGGCGCTGATCGATCACCACGGTGGACCGCTCTCGCAACGAGGTGCGAGTGATCTCGCCAAGCACCTGGGATTCTCCCTGCACTACGTGGGGGACTTCCCGAAGTCGACGCGCAGCATCACCGATCATCGAAACGGCCGGATCTACCTCCCGGTGAATCTGCGCGGGATCGACCCGCGCTCGGCGCTGCTGCAGGCCCTCGCGCTGCACGTGCTCGAGATGAAGGAGCCCCAGGATTACGAGGAGTTGCTCTTTCAGCGAGTGGAGACCAACTACCTGGCCGCCGCACTCCTGATCCCCGAGGCGAGCGCCGTCGAGTATCTCAGCGTCGCCAAGAACGCCCGGGAGTTATCGGTCGAGGACCTGCGCGACACCTTCGCGGTGCCCTACGAGACGGCGGCGCACCGGTTCACCAACCTCGCGACCCAGCACCTCGACATCCCCGTGCACTTCTTGAAGGTGCACGACAGTGGGGTCATCTCCAAGGCGTACGAGAACGACAACGTCGTCTTTCCCACCGACGCGTTGGGATCGGTCGAGGGCCAGATCGTCTGTCGGTGGTGGGCGGCGCGCCAGGTCTTCTCCATGGAGGACCAGCTCACCCCCTACCACCAGTACTCCGACAAGCCGGCCGGCACGTACTGGTGCACCTCGAGCATCCAGAACACCCCCTCGGGGGTGTTCTCGGTCAGCCTGGGAACCACGTTCGAGGACGCGCGGTGGTTCCGCGGTCGCGACACCAAGAAGCGATTCAAGTCGACCTGCCCCGACGAGCGCTGTTGTCGTCGACCCTCGGACGCGCTCGCGAGCCGCTGGGACGGCATGGCCCTACCGAGCGCGCAGCTCAACTCCTCCTTGCTCGCCGCGATTCCCACCGGAACCTTCACCGGCATCGACCGCGTGGGCATCTACGATTTCCTCGAGACGCACGCTCCGGCGAGTGCGGAGTAGTCACCGGTCTGATCATCAGTCATCGACAGTTCACTTCGACGCGCCGGGCTCATTCGACCAGAGCAGTGCACCCATCGCGCTAGCGGCCTCCTCGCGGTCGGGCTCGAGGAGGTGGCCGTAGACGTCGGAGGTCATGCGGATCGAGGAGTGTCCGAGCACTTGGCTGACGACGTGGAGCTTGACCCCCTGGGCCAGCATGAGGCTGGCGGCCGAGTGTCGCAGTTCGTGCGGGTGCCAGTGACCCAGCGAGGCCGCGTCGCAGATGAGGCGGAACTCTCGATAGAAATTGCGCGGATCGATCGGCGTTCCGCGGGTGTTGGTGAAGATGAAGCCCGTGTCGCTCCAGCGCTCTGCGCTCTGCGCTCGCTCGAGTGATTGGCGCCGTTCGTGCGCGAGCATCGTGGACAACATCGGCGCGGGCAGATTGATCGCGCGACGACTACGAAAGGTCTTGGTGTCGGTCGTGATGAGCCGTCCGCCCTCGCGCTTGAGCTGTCGCGCCACGCGGATGACCCCGGCGTCGCGGTCCAAGTCTTTCCACATCAGTCCGAGCGCCTCGCCCCGACGCAACCCCGTGCAGAGCATGAGCGCGAAGAGGGCTTCGTGGCGGTGCCCCTCGATGGCGGCGAGGAAGCGACGGGCCTCGTCGGGCGTGAGGGTGCGCCCCTCCGCTCGAGACGACTTGGGGGCGCGCGACAAGGTGGCGACGTTGCGAAAGAGGAGTCCCCAACGAATGCCCTGTTGGAGACACTGGGCCAGCACCGTTCGAATGCGACGCACGGTGGACGTCGCGAGTCCGCTGTCGCGCTTGAGCGAGAGGAGTCGGTCCACGTCGTTGGCGTTCAGGTTGACGATCAGCACGTTCCCCAGTGCGGGAACGATGTGGTGTCGCACGATGGACCGGTAGTTGTTCAGGGTGTTGGCCTCGACTTGGTGGCGCATGACGTCCTCGAACCACCGTTCGAAGAGGGTCGAGAGTGTGACGTGGAAGTCGCGGGGGAGTTGCCCGTCGTCGAATTGGCGCTGGAGGACTTTGAGTTTCTTGGCGACTTCGCTGCGCGAGGTGCCCGACACGTATTTGCGCACCGCTCGGCCGTCGGGGCCGCGTCCTAATCGCACCGCTCCAATCCAGCGAGCGTCCGACGAGCGCTGGTAGAGCGAACCCTCATGATTTGCGCGACGCGACGCCATCACCCCTTCTCGTCTCATTGCCCCGTGGTGCGCCCAACGGTCGCCTCCGAACGCCGCGCGCGAGAAAATCGCCCTCGAACACCTCGAACACCTCGAACACGTCGCGTCGTTCGCGCACCGGCGCCACGTTCGGCGATCGTCAACTCAGTCCTGATCGATCGAGTTGTGTCGGGAGGCGAGCACCGGGGGAGTCGCCACGTCGACACGTCGACGCCCGGGATTCAGCTCGTGGATACCCCCCGCCACAGGTCGATGTCGCCCTCGACGGCGTAGCGGTCGATGAGGCCCAACTCCTCGGCGCTGAAGGCCACATTGGTGAGCGCGTCCAGGTTCTCATCCAACTGCTCGACGCTGCTGGCCCCGATCAGAACCGAGGTGACGCGGTGGTCGCGCATCGCCCACGCCAGCGCGAGTTGCGACAAGGTCTGACCCCGGCTCGCGGCGATCTCGTTCAAACTGCGAATCCGAGTCAGGTTCGCCTCGCTCAACATGTCCTCGCTGAGCGAGGTGTGCTGGGCGGCGCGCGAACCCGCGGGGATCCCCTCCAGGTAGCGACCGGTGAGGAGGCCCTGGGCGAGGGGGGAGAAGGCGATGCAGCCCACCCCCTCGGCGTCGAGCACGTCCAAGAGGTGTTGCTCGATCCATCGATTCAACATCGAGTACGAGGGCTGGTGGATGAGGAGGGGGGTCCCAAGCTGGCGCAGGATGGCGATCGCCTCGGCGGTGCGTTCGTCGGAGTACGAGGAGATGCCGACGTAGAGGGCCTTGCCTTGGCGCACCGCGGTGTCGAGGGCGCCCATCGTCTCTTCGAGCGGGGTGTCCGGATCGAAGTGGTGGTGGTAGAAGATGTCGACATAGTCGAGGCCCAGGCGCTTCAGGCTCTGGTCCAAGCTCGCGAGCAGGTACTTGCGCGAGCCCAGGTCGCCGTAGGGGCCGGGCCACATGTCCCAGCCGGCCTTGGTGGAAATCACCAACTCGTCGCGCAGCGAGGCGAAATCCTCGCGCAGGAGCCGTCCGAAATTGATCTCGGCACTCCCGTAGGGTGGGCCGTAGTTGTTGGCCAAGTCGAAGTGCGTCACTCCTCGGTCGAAGGCCCGGCGAAGGATGGCCCGCTGGGTATCGATCGCTCGATCGTCCCCGAAATTGTGCCAGAGTCCGAGCGAGATGGCCGGCAGCCGCAAGCCGCTTCGCCCGCAGCGTCGATACGTCATGTTCTCGTAACGCGAGGGAGTTGGGAGGTAGGTGTCCATACGTTGAGCGTATTACGAGTCGACTCGCGCGCGTCTTCACCAAACGGTCCGGGTGAGTGCGCCGAAACGAGCACTCGAACCTAGACGATCACGCAGGTCATTGGAGCTCCGCTCACGCCCACTCGTCCTCGAGGAGAGGGCGTGACGCGCGGGTCAGCTCGAGAGTATTTCCTCGACCGTCAACTCGGCGGCGGGGTCGGCCTCGAGTCGTTCGTCGGGTATGGGTTGGCCACTGCGCACCGAGAAGCCGTAGGTGTGCGCGCGCAGCCGCTGTTGGGCCCGCTCGATGGCGGCGAGTCGTTCGTGGAGGCTCGCCGCGATCGCCGCACTCTCCTGCTCGGCGATTAAGGGTTCGGCGGAGTCATTCATGTCGCCGGGTTCGTTGGCGCCCGTTCTCTCCGCCGCCGCGTCGGCGCTCGTGTGAGCGAGCAACTCGTTGACGCGCTCCAGTTCCGCGGCCAGTAGTTCCCGGGCTCTCTCTTCGTTCATCTCACTGCCTCGATTCGTCGTACGACCTTGACCGACAGTAACCCAGTCCCCGCGGTCGCAAACGGTGACGACGGATGGACCGTTGCTCGACTCGCGTCGCGGGCGCTTCGCGTCGGGCCCCCCGCTCGTCGAGGTCGATGTCCGCCTCCTTCGTCCACGCACCACGCCGAGAGTACGGAACGCACCATTAGCATCGCGCGTACACGTTCGAGTCAGGAAGGGGCACCAGTGGTGCGACGAGGGATTTCTGACGCCGGCGTTCGCTGGCGCTGGGGGGCAGTCACTGCACTGGTCACGCTGGCCGCGGTGGCGCCTGCGGTCAGGGCGCACGCCTCATCGCTACAGGACCGCATCGCCAACGGCCGCTACGCCACCGTGTTCACCCCCGGCGTCCCCAGCGGCGAGCAGCTGTCACTCTCGATCGTCAACAATTCCATTGCGACCATGGAACTCACGTGTTTCCCCAGCGACGCCGTCGCGCCACTGCTCCACGGGAGCCACTACGCCAACGTCTTCATCATCCCCCCGGTGGCGCGGATCCACATCGTCCAGGGACATTTTCGCTACTCCGGGTCGGCCGCCGTCTCCTCGACGCCGCGACTCGCCGACAAGGTCACCACCGCGAAGTTCACGTTGAAGGGTTCGTATTTGCCCGCCGGCCCGTCGTACCACTACTTCAGTGCTCTCGACAACGAGGTCATCTCCACTCTCGTCTTCCAGGGCACGGCCACCACGACGGCCTGCGTTGGTCTTCCGGCCAACCGAACCTTCCGGCTCTACGCCACGCGCTTCTAGGCGCGAAAGCATTGCTGTCGATGGTAGGGGCCATAGGGTCTCCTCAAGAAGAACGATCCAGGTGATGCGGACCTCAGAGCGATACAGGTGGCGTCATGCGGTGATCAGTGAAGATTGGCGCGCGACGCCTCTCTGTCACCGAGGTCTGTGCTTTCCGGCATGGCCGGACGTATCGGGTCGCCCCCGAGAGATGCAACTTGCGCGAGAGCGCACCAACTCGTGCGATGAAGCCCCACTGGCCCCATGGGTGTCGGGGCCGAAGCGACCGGGGTGAATGAATAGTCACTCACCTACGATTGTCGCATGCGTACTGCGGGCGTGGATCTTGCTTCTCAGAATAAGAAGACGGCCGCCTGCGTGATCGACTGGTCGGACCGAGGGGCGACGGTGGTCGAACTCTCAACCGGCGTGGATGATGACTTGATACTGAGACTCCTTGGCGAGGTTGACAAGCTGGGCATCGACGTTCCCCTGGGGTGGCCGATCGCATTCGCCCAGGCCATGGGGCGACACTCAATGGACCACACCTGGCCCACCGACTACCGACACGCCACGAACGAGGGCTACCGCCTGCGACGTACGGATCTCAAGGTGCGTGACGAACTAAAGATGTCGCCATTATCGGTCTCCGCCGACCGGATAGCGATTCCGGCGATGCGGGCCGCGGCCGTGCTGTCACGGGTTCCTCACGCAGTCGCCCGTGATGGTTCAGGTGTCGTGGTCGAGGTGTACCCCGCCGCAGCGTTGTCGCGTTGGGGACTTCGCTCACGAAAATATAAGCACAAGGAGAACGCGGATCATCGACGCGAACTCGTCGGCGGCGTCCTCATCTCGGCGCCCTGGCTGAGTATTGACGGTGACTTCGTCGACCTCTGTAGTGGGAGTGACGACGCACTTGATGCCGTGGTCGCGGCCCTGGTGGCGCGCGCGGCTGCCCTGGGCTTCGTGGATGAGATCCCACCCGAGGAACTCACCAGTGCTCGTCGCGAAGGATGGATTGCTCTGCCGATCGAGGGATCCCTCAGTCGCTTGGTTGTTGGTTGACGCACTCGCTCAGGGAGAGCGACGAGGTACCCACTTGAGCTCCGCGCGGACGGAATCGTATCTCGAGAACGATGTCAGTTCGCTCGACCTCGACAACCAGAACATTCCGAAGAGCGTCGAGATCACTACGAGTGACGACGATGCCGAGCGTAGCGAATCGTTGGTGGACCGTGCACCTCGAAAGTGATTCGCCGGACGACTGCGTCGAAAGTGGGTCGCCACCGCCGGCTAGGCGTTGTCCGGATAAGAGAGTCTTCGCGCCACCGTCGGGCGAATCACTTCATTCGTCTCGAGGTGATTCGTCCAGTCGAACGGCCGCGATCATGGCGAGAATCGCCGGATTCGCATTCACCGGAATGAGACGCGACGAAGGATTGTCGCGCGTCCACCCCCGAAAGAGTTGGTCGGCGAAGCCTTGCCCGATCGCCTCTCGGGGTGTCGCCGTTACCTCGTCGATGGTGACGCCGGTGACGCGGATACATCCGGGTGCATCAGGTGCGTACGCGGCGAAGTTGGGGCCCGCCCCCTCGACCACGATGGTGAACGTAGGGTTCTCAACACGATGATTGGCTTGGTCGACGTACCTAGTACGTTGGCTCGAGATGCGCAATGACGACTGGTTCCTCACGCCAAAGGAGCGTGGTAACTCCGCGACGACGATCGACGCGCGTGGAGGGGAGTCCGTGTCATGGACTGAAGGCAACCGTGTAACTTGCCACGTTGATGGGGTCTCCTACTTCACCACACTGGCCGAGGTCATTGAGAGCCTCGAGGCCCACGACGAAATACGGTTCGCCGATTGGCGCGGTGACGCTGATCAACGTATATCAGAGGACGGAACTTCGATTGTGACTCTCTTGGTCCGATCGATAGAGCGGGGCGTTGACGTTCGAGCGCTGTTGTGGCGTTCGCATAGTGATCGAATCGGATTCAACTCCAAGGAGAATGCGCGCCTTTCGATCGAGATCACCGAGGCCGGGGGCGAGGCCCTCCTCGACGAGCGGGTTCGCCGAGGCGGATCGCACCACCAAAAGATGGTCCTCATCCGTCATCCTTCGCGCCTTGAACACGACGTCTCGTTCATCGGAGGAATTGATCTCGGTCACGGACGTCGTGATCACTCCGATCATCGCGGCGATGGTCAAGTGATCAAGCTGGACCCGCGATACGGACCTCAGCCACCTTGGCACGACGTGCAACTCGAAGTGAGAGGTCCCGCGGTTGGTGACCTCGATTTCACATTCCGGGAGCGCTGGGATGATCCGACCGCGCTCAATCACGCGGGTCGACTTCGGGCGCTTGCCTCAAGAGTGACGTCGCGCGACCGCGTCGCGCGGCCCCTGCCGCTCCAGTTGGCTGATCCCCCGAGAGCGGGCGGTCACGCTGTCCAAGTGCTGAGAACCTATCCCACACGACGGCCACGATATCCATTCGCGCCCGAGGGGGAGCGAAGCATCGCGCGGGCGTTCGCAAAAGCTCTCGAAAGGGCACGCACTTTGATCTACGTCGAGGATCAATATTTCTGGTCCGTCGAAATTGCTACGTTGCTCGCGGACGCATTACGTCGTCAGCCGCACTTGCAAGTGGTCGGCGTCGTTCCTCGGTTCCCCGACAAGGACGGAAGATTCTCTGGTCCCCCGAGTCGTTTTGCGCAGGCTCGGGCGATTGCCATAGTGAAGAGTGCTGGTGGTGATCGCGTGGGGATATACGACATTGAGAACGATGCCGGTACTCCGATTTACGTTCACGCCAAAGTTTGCGTCATCGACGATGTATGGGCGACTGTTGGGTCGGACAATCTGAATCGCCGCTCCTGGACTCACGACTCGGAGCTGTCGTGCGCCGTTATTGATTCCCAACTCGACGATCGGATACCGCTGGATCCGGGTGGTCTGGGAGACGGGAGCCGCAGGTTCGCGCGCGACCTTCGTTTGTCGCTCTGGGCGGAGCACCTGGGAATGTCGCCATCCGCTCCCGAGCTATTGGACGTGGCCAATGGTGCTGCCCTCTGGCGAAAAGTTGCCCGAGAGCTTGGCGATAAGACTACGAATGCTGACGTGCAGGGTGCTGGGCGGGGTCGGGTGCGATTGCACGAAACTGAGCCCGTATCATCGGCTAATCGTCGTTGGGCCTCCCTCGCCTATCGATTGATCTTCGACCCAGACGGTCGTCCTCTCGCATTTCGAATTCGACGGCGTTTCTAGTAGGTCCAGACTACGTAACCGCAAATGTTCCGTGGGCTGCGCCGACGCCGCACGTGACCGTGGCCTGAGCAGTTCCGGCCCCGGTTCTTGAACCGATTCGCCAGGTCCACGTTGCATCGCCGCGGGCATCAACTGGCGTGGTACCAAGACCATTAGCAGTGCTCCTTCTACCGCTTGGCAGGATGACCACTAAATTGCAGGAGTCCTGGTGCTTGCGGGAAGATGCGGTCAGGGTCTCTGTTCCACCAGGGGCCACAGATGCGAAAACAATGGATATTCTGACAACGAATGGCGACGAAGGAGCCGTTGTCCCCGGCCCCCTCGTCGTCGGCAAAGGAGTCGACGTCCGTCCCGAGGGCCAAACCCCCAGATACTCGTGGTACGTCACGACCCAATCCGTTGAAATCTGCCGTTGTGCGGAACTGAGAGAAAGTGCCCCCGAACATACGAGAGCGTGCAGACGATTCTCGAGAATGTCCTTGCTATTCAGATAACCATTAGGATGGTCATTCAACTCTGGCCAAAGATTTGAAATCGAATTGCTTCCACCAAGTTCGAGAGAGATTAGGTGGTCGATCTCATACTGGTTAGTTGAATGGTGCAGAATTCCATATTCGGCGTACACCCGATTCTTCGCTGACTCCGGCACGTACCGAACGCTTGAGGCGTAGCCCGATCGACAAATGGTGGCTGTCGATACGTTGAAAGTTGCGCCCGGCGTTACGTGGCTATCGTTCAGTGGCTCGCCATGGCTACTCCGAAAGTGCCCTTCGGCCGCGACAGCGCTAGTGACAGTGACGAATGGCAATGCCAAGGAACCAATCGCGACCAATGACCCGATAGTTAAGGCGCGCCTGATCACGATTGCAGGGTACTCCTTGTCAGGATCGAAGATTTGAGGCTCTTCTGCCTAATGTGTGGGTGCCAAATCAAGCCGTAAAACGAGCAACGCCAACTCCTGCCTAGTTTTTTGAGTACTTGAAGCTCAAGAAAACTGAACAAGGAGATTGGCGTGCTCGCATCCAATGTATGGCGTCACGTGCTCGGTGTCGACCGGGCGACCGTGATCGAGTCGGTGGACTTCGACGAAGAGGCCGAGTCGGTGGTGATTCACGTGCGTCCTCGTCGTCACACCAAGCGGCGCTGCGGGCTCTGTGGGGTTCGAGCGCCGGGCTATGACCAGGGTCAGGGACGTCGCAACTGGCGCGCGATGGATCTGGGAGTCTTGGTGTGTCACCTGCAGTCCGACGCTCCGCGGGTGAAGTGTCCCACTCACGGTCCGACGGTCGCCCAGGTGCCCTGGGCCCGCCACGGGGCCGGCCATACGCGCCACTTCGACGACGTGGTCGCATGGCTCGTGACCCACACCTCCAAGAGCGCGGTCGCTGAGTTGATGCGCGTCTCGTGGCGCAGCGTCGGTGCGATCATTACCCGGGTGGTCGCTGATGCTCGCGTCGCGAAGGACCCCTTTGACGGACTGCGTCGCATCGGCATCGACGAGATCAGTTACCGCCGGGGCCACAAGTACTTGACCGTGGTCGTCGACCACGACAGCGGACGTCTGGTGTGGGCCGCGGTCGGACGCGACAAGGCGACTCTCGAACAGTTCTTCGATCTGTTGGGTGAAGAGCGTTCGGCCCTGATCACCCTGGTCAGTGCCGACGCGGCGGAGTGGATCGCCACCGTGGTCCGTGAACGCTGCGCGAACGCCACCTTGTGCGCCGACGCATTCCATATGGTGGCCTGGGCGACCAAGGCGCTCGACGAGGTGCGCAAGGCTCTCTGGCGTGACGCGAAGACGACCGGGGCACCGGGTCTCATTGCGCACCTCAAGGGATGCCGCTACGCACTGTTGAAGAACCCCGACCGGCTAACTAACCGACAGCAGCAAAGTCTCAGCCGGGTGGCGTCAGTGAACAAGACCTTGTACCGGGCTTACCTACTCAAGGAACAGTTCCGACTGATCTTCCAACTCCGAGGCACGCAGGCGATTCAAGCGCTCGACGATTGGTGCGGTTGGGCCCGGCGATGTCGGATCCCCGCGTTCGTCGATCTCTATCGGCGGATCGTTCGTCACCGTGACTCCATCGTCGCCACGCTCACTAACGACGGGCTGTCGAACGCACTGGTGGAAAGCACGAATACGAAGCTGCGCCTCCTCACCCGCATGGCCTACGGATTCAAGTCCACCGACAACCTCATCGCACTGTGCTTGCTCGATCGCGGGGGCTACTGTCCGCCGCTACCAGGAAGGAGCCGCTCCTCAGCGCCGGCGCTTGCGACGCTTGGTTGAAGGGGCCTTGGGCTGCGTCCCCGGCGGGGTGTAGCGGCCCGTCGCCTGGAGTCGCGGGAGAAGGCCCGGGCCCAAGATCGCGTCACGTTGAGCGATTGGTCGGGAGTTGAAGTCGGTGATGAACGCGTCGACTGATGCCCGATCGTCGAGGTGGACTCCTTCGGCCTGCGCCGTCATCCACATACGCTTGCCGAAGCTGTAGCGCGAAGCGTCGGCCATGTTGTGGCGGAACTGTTGCTCGATCGCGTCCACATGGTTGACCAGCACGTCGGCCGGCTCGCTGTCGGGATCGAGCAACCCGGTCTCGTCCAAGAAACTGATGAAGGCCTTGGCTTCTTCAAGAACGTCAGCGAGATCGTCGTCGTCGACCATCACCTTGGCGGGGTGCAACTCGAGATAGACGTCGTCGAGGTCTTCGCAGGTCCAGCGGGTCAGATGTCCGTCGAGATAGGCCCACTTGTAGTGGATCGGCGCCTCCCCAGCGTCCTTCTCGACTGCGGCGCCCACCACTGCACGCCACTGGGCAAAGCGCTTCTTCAGTTCTCGACGAGCAAATTCGTAGTCCTCTTCGCTCTCGGGCGACCAGTCGGGGGTGGTTCGTGGCACCGCACCATCATTACCGGCTTCATGCGGACTGACAGATCTAGTCCTCTCAACTGGTGAAACTAGACCCACACATTAGGCAGGAGAGCCTACTTTGTACAGTTGGTACGTGTCGACGCCGTCACCCGCCGTAGGGGCCATTCTTCTTACTGGCGGCGCGAGTCGACGCATGGGCTTCGATAAGTCGGGTATAGAAATCGATGGCGTCACGCTCGCCGTTCGAACTGCGAATCTCCTGTCATGCGTCGTCGAGACCGCCGTGGAGGTCGGACCCGGCGTATCCGGACTGCCCGCAACGCTCGAGCAGCCGCCGGGAAGTGGGCCGCTCGTCGCCGTCGCGGCGGGCCACCGCACGCTGCGCGAGCGAGGCCACGAGGGAGCGGCATTGGTGATCGCCTGCGACCTGCCCTTCATCAGTGAGAGGTTGCTGAAGTTTTTGGCGTCCTGGGACTCACCAGGTTCGGTGGTACCGGTGGTGAACGGGCGGCCCCAGCCGCTGTTGGCTCGATGGGGACATAGTGACCTGGAGGACATTGGGTCCTTGATCGGACGCGGTGTGCGCTCACTCCGGCACCTAGCTACGCAACCTGGGGTCATACTGCTCGACCAATCACAGTGGGAGGAAGTCGCGCACGAGAGGGAGTTCTCTGATGTCGACTCCCCCGGAGACCTACGTCGTCTGGGCATCTCGGATGTCGAATGATCTCTGCGGTGGTCCCGTGACTGCCCGCCCCAAGTGAGCTGGTCGTCATGTTCATGCGCGAAGTGCACGGCCTGCCTGCGGTTTCGCGGACGGAACGAACACTCATCGGGTCCGCTACCGCGAGTGACGCGTTCTCACTGAGTGACGGCCGAGAACCGATGATCGAAGTTTCGAGCCATCGGTCCAGTCGGTCGCGATCACGTCATGATCTCCCTCGAAGTGGCGCTTGACTTCGCCCCCGGGTGCGTCCGCGATGACGCGGCGCAGACCCACGACACCATCCCGGGAATCAACAATCGCGCCTTGGACGGTTACGCCATGAGATCTGACGATACCTCGGTGGGACGCGCCCACTTGAGGGTGGTCGGGTCAGTGCGCGCTGGAGATTCGCGTCAGCTGCGCCTCGAGTCAGGCGAGACTACCTTGTTCATGACCGGGGCGCCGATGCCCAGCGGAACTGACTACACGTTCATGATTGAAGAGGTGGCAGCCAGCCCTCGGGGCAACGAGATTCACGTCGCGCGGCCACTCACGCGGGGGGAGAACGTCCGACTCACCGGTGAGAGTGTCGCCCTGGGCCAGGTCCTCGTCACTCCGGGATCGGAACGGCGGCCGTATTGCTTGGCCCCATGGCGAGTCAAGGCCTGAACTAACTCCCTCGCAGTGCATCCACGACC
>JARCRU010000015.1 GCA_029850535.1 Actinomycetota bacterium
TGGTAACGGGCGCCTTCGTCACCGTCGTGACGGGAATCTTCGCGACAGGCCGCACGATGAGGGTGATGGGATGAGTGACAACGCTTCCGGCCCTATTGGTGAAGACTGCCTCGTAGCGCACGCCGTTCTGGCGCGTGGCGACGCGCCGAAGGGTCAATGTCGTGTCGACAGCACCCCTCAGCTGGTTGAAGAAGTGGCTGCCCTTGACCGCGACGTACCACTGAACTCGTGGGGTGGGATTACCCTTCGCGCGGACTCGAAAATTCACCGTGGCGCCCGCGCGCACGACGACCCGTCCCGACGTCGCCGCGACGACAACGGGGCGTCGCCAGGTAGGGGCCTTGGACAACTGCGTCACTTTGACGGGTGAGGGCGACAGGGGCACCGGAGTCACCCGCAGAACGGTTCCCACGCCGAGACTGCTCGGAGCGCTGCGTTGTGCGTGCGGCGCAGTTCGCGCCATCGCCACGCTGCTCAGCGAGAGAACACCCACGAGTAAACCGGTACCCACCGCCGCGAGGGTGCGGCGCTGCCGTGTCGTCATAGGGCTCCCTAACTCTCATTCGCGACCGTACGACGAGTACGCGATTTCAGCGCGTCACCAATCGCAAGCGGACTTGGTGCGAATGATCAGGAAAATTATCTGATCATTGACATCAATACTCCGTCTCCAAGATAGAGCAGCGCTGTGGCCGAGACGGCGTAATTGGGACAACCTTGATAAACAAGAATTCACTACGCAGTATCAACGTTTCGACAATTCCCCCGTCGACGCCGTCGCGTCATGCGCCGGTGCTGACCACTCGTCGCGCCTGGGTTCAGCACGAGGTCCTCCGTCAATTCGCGGCGTACGCGTGCGCCGACGCGGCGTCAGCTCGGCGGTCGAACCAACGGTCCAGGTGGCGCGCGATCTGTGAGTCCCCCTCATCTCTCGACCCGACCCGACTCGCCCGCTCCTTGTGGCACGACTCGGCCATTCCGGCCCGGGACGGGCCCATCACCCTCCTGCTTCCTCCTTCGCGCGAAGGGCGAGGTGAACGCGGTCACTAACCTTGTCCAGACGTGGCTATCCTGATCGATCTTCAAAATGTCTCCCTCGAGGGCGCCGAGCGAACCATCCTCAAGGGCCTCTCGCTCACCGTCTCGAGTGGCGACCGCATCGGCGTCGTCGGCATCAACGGCGCGGGTAAGTCCACCCTGCTGCGCATCATGGCCGGCACACTCAGCCCCGACGGCGGTCAGATCCGTCGTTCCAAGACCCTGCACGTCGGTTACCTCGAACAGATCCCCGAACTGCCCGTCGGCACCGTGCGCCACGCCCTGGGCAGCGGGTGGGAGATCGACGCCGCTCTGGACCGCCTGGGCATGCTCGACGCCGCCGACGTGTCGACCGCTCACCTCTCGGGTGGTCAACGTAAGCGCGTGGCCCTGGCTCGACTCTTCTCTCAGCCCCACGACGTCGTGATCCTCGACGAACCCACCAACCACCTCGACCTCAACGCCATCTCGTGGCTGGAGAACCAGATCACGGCATTTCGTGGCGCCGTTATCCTGGTCAGTCACGACCGCTTCCTGCTCGATCAGGTGACCACGCGCATGATCGAGATCGACCGCGGCGTGACCTACGTGCACGCGGGCGGCTACTCCCAACTCCTCGAGGCCCAGGCCGAGCGCGAGGCCCAGGCCCAGAGCGCCGAGCAAGTTCGACGCAACCTCGCACGCCACGAGCTCGCCTGGCTGCGCCGCGGCGTCAAGGCGCGCTCGACCAAGCCCCAGGCCCGCATCGACGCGGCGAACCGTCTCCTCTCGACGCGTCCCGACGCCGCGGCGCGCGACGGATCGCTGGATCTGAGCATCGAGACACCCCGCTTAGGCAACACCGTCATCAAGGCGCACCAGGTGTCCTTCGCCTACCCCGGGGCCCGCCAGGTGCTCCGGGACGTCAACCTCGAGTTGGGTCCCGGCGACCGGGTGGGCATCGTCGGGCCCAACGGGGCGGGTAAGTCGACGTTCGTCAATCTCCTCGCTCAGCAGAACGAGCCGACCGCGGGCACCCTCAAGCACGGCCCCACCGTCGTGGCGTCCTACTTCGAACAAGGTGACGGGGACCTCAATTTAGAACTGACGGTGCAAGAACTGGTGGCCGGACCCCAGGGGATTCCCGGCTCCCTCGACGATGTCGCCCTGATGAAGAAGTTCTGGTTCGCCGGCGCCCTCCAAAAGACCCGGGCGCGCGAACTCTCCGGCGGCGAGCGGCGCCGCCTGCAGTTGCTGTTGGCCCTGGCCCGACACCCCAACGTTCTGTTCCTCGACGAACCCACCAACGACCTCGACCTCGAGACCATCCGGCTCCTCGAGGACTTCCTCAGCCAGTGGCCCGGCACCCTCGTCGTGGTGAGTCACGATCGTACGTTTCTGAGCCGCACCACCGACCGGCTCCTCGAGGTCCATCCCGACGGTTCGATCAAGGACATCCCCGGCGGCATCGACGCGTGGATCGCTCGCGCCGCGGGCGTGGACCTCGCGCCCGAGGGAGGCGACAACGCCTCCGCGGGAGTCTCCAAGGGACGACTCCTGCGCGACGCGGAGAAGGACATGCAGCGTCTCGAGCGCAAGCGCGCCACGCTGGGCGACAAGATCGCGGCGAGTGCCGACTACCTCGAGCAGAACCGTCTGGGCGCGGAACTCGAGCAGGTCTTGAAGGACCTGGTCGTCGCCGAGGAGTACTGGCTGAACCTGAGCGACTAGTCGGCGTAGGTCGCGAGACGCTGTCGCAGGAGCGAGCGAAAGCGGTCGTTGTCGACGCGCACCCCGACGCGCACCTCGCTCTGGGCGTGTTCTCGACGCCGGTCGATAAAGGTGGCCCCGCGCGAGTGCACGCCGCCCACCTCGACCGCCAGGCGCACGCCCTGCTTGGTGATGGCGTGGGGATCGAGCAGTTCATACACCGCCATCGCGTCGTGCATGATGACGTCGCGGGTGCCGTACCAGCGCTCGTGGAACTGGGCGTAGGGCTCGAGCATCGCCGCCGTGCGCCGACCCACTTCGGTGCCCAGGTCGCTGAAGTAGGCCAGGTCGTCGTCGTCCAAGAACGCCTGGTGCGTCAGGTCCAGCGGCATCAGCGTGATGCGCCAGTTCGCGTCGAACACCACGCGCGCCGCCTCGGGGTCGGCCCAGATATTGAACTCCGCGGCCGGGGTGACATTGCCCTGGAGGGACGCTCCGCCCATGATGACCACGTGCTCGACGCGACCCTCGATGCCGGGGTAACGCTGCAGCAGGACCGCCAGATTGGTCAGGGGACCAATGGCCACGATGGTGAGCGGACCCTGGTCGATCATCTCGGCGATGAAATCGACGCCGTCGCGCGCGTCGAGGGCCACCGCCGGGTCGTTCCACTCGAGGTCGCCGAGACCGTCGTGGCCGTGCACCAGGCTGTCCTCGATCACTGGCTCGCTCAGGGGACGCGCGCACCCCGCGCAGACCGGCACGTCGTCTCGCCCGGCGAGCGCGACGATACGACGCGCGTTGAGGGCGGTCTTGTCGAGCGAGACGTTGCCGTTCACCGCCACCACCCCCACCACGTCGAGCTCGGGACTAGCGAGGGCCAGGAGGAGGGCCACGGCGTCGTCGACGCCCGGGTCGGTGTCGATCAGGACGCGCGTGCGAGCCATTGCTCCACCTCTTCTGTCGTGGGGAGCGATCCCTGGGCCCCCCGGGCGAGTGTGGCGAGCGCGCCCGCGGTGACGGCGAAGCGCAGGGAGTCCTCGGGCGAGTCGTGGGTCAGGTAGCGCGAGGCGTAGGCGGCGCAGAACACGTCGCCCGCGCCCACCGTGTCGATGGCGTCCACCACGGGCGCCACCACCTCGGCCACGACCTCGCCGAAGGAGTAGTGCACCGCCCCGCGCGACCCCCGGGTCACGATACAGTGGGCGAGCTCGCGCAACTCGAGGGCCTGCGCCTCGATCTCATTGGCGATCACCACCGCGCAGCGGCGCAGCGTCGCCGCGGCGACGGGTCGAGCCGGGGCGACGTTGAGCACGAGCGTCGAGGTGCGTCGCGCGAGCTCGTCGACGACGTCGGTCGGGACCTCCATTTGGGCCAGCACCAGATTGAAGGGGTCGAGGTCCACGTGCGCCAGGTCGAGGTCCGCGTTGGCCCCGCGCGACACGACGATCTCGTTCTCCCCGGCGGCGTCGACGGTGATGAAGGCCGTACCCGTGGGCCGCGCACTGCGTTGCACCAACGACGTATCGGCCCCGGTGGCCTCGAGCGTCGCGAGGAGCCACTCACCGAGTTCGTCGCGTCCCACGCACGAGACCACGGTCGTGTGAACGCCGAGCGTCGCGAGCGCGGCGGCCTGGTTGCCCCCCTTGCCTCCGGGGAGTCGTTCGACGTCACCCGCGAGGACCGTCTCGCCCGGGCGCGGCAAGGCGTCGCAGCGAACCACCAAGTCGGTGTTCACCGCGCCCACTACCGCGGCCCGGGGACGGGCCGATTCGCTCATGACGCCGGCAGGAACTTATTCGTGTAGTACGACGACGGCGCCGGCACCTTGGAGATCAGACCAACGGACTTGAGGGCGTGCGACAGCGTGGACCACTGCGCGTTGGTCTCGACGAAGTACTTGCCCGAGGTGTTCTTCAAGAAGGGGATCGTCAGTCGCCAGCCCGAGATGTTGTAGGCGTTGGAGTAACCGCTCGCGGGGTAGGTCGTGTCGAACAACGCCGCCGCCGGCGCCGGGTGCGCGACCGCCCAGGCGGTCGCCTTGGCGATCGCCGACATGAACGCCTTCAGGTTCGCACCGTTGGACGCCGCGTAGCTCTTGGTGGTGGCGTAGTCCCAAATCGGGATGTTGGGCGCACCAACGGCCGTGCCGAGCAATTGGCTGAGCTGACCCTTGACCTTGGCCCCCTGGAAACCGGGGATTTCGTAGTTGGTGGTGGAGGTGGAGAAGTCCACCTTGCCGGCCAGTAGCCAGGTGGTGTCGATGGCGGTCGGTTCGACCTTGATGTCGACCTGGGACGCGGTGAGTCCCGCGCGCCTCAAGACGAAGGGCAACATCGCCTCGGTCCAGGTGTCGCCGTAGGAGAAGATGCTCTTGCCCTTGAGTTCGCCCTTGAGGTTCGCCGCGGTGAGCTTGACCCCGGGCTTGGCGAAGATCGCCCAATTGTTGCTCATCGAGTAGTTGGCGATCGAGACGATCGGGACCTTCTTGTCAACGGCCACGCCCATGTCGGTGGTCGTCACGAATCCCACCTGCGCCGCGCCGGTGGCCAGCATCAGGGCCGTCGACGACGTGTTGGAGGGGAAGACCACCTTGACGTTGAGACCCGCGGCGGCGAAGAAGCCTTCCTTCTGCGCCACGACGATCGGGATCAACTCAAAGTCCGGTCCCGGGAAGTCGTAGGCGAAGGTCACGGACTTGAGCGGCGCCGCCCCCGACGCGCCGCTCGACGCGGTCACCCCCAAGGTCACCAGTGTGGCGGACAGGGCCAACGCCCCAGCTAAACGAAACTTCATTTTCTCTCCCTCGTGACAACACCCTGTCATTGAGGCTAGTGGTCACCCTGGGACGTCGCAATGTCGCGGCGTCGCCAGCGCCGTCGCGTGGTGCGCCGCAGCCACGGGGTGGACACCACCTCGAGCCCCGCCACGATCAAGAACCACGCCACGCCGATGATCGCCATCAACAAGGTGATGCCGTAGACGGCCGGGGAATTGAGGTTCGACTCGGCGTGCTGCACGTAGAGCGCCAGGGACGACCCCGTGGATCCGACCTGCTCCGGGGACGCCAGTTCTCCGATGAAGGCGCCGGTGATGGCGTAGGTCGCACCGATCTTGAGACCACTGAAGAGCGGCGAGACCGTGGCGGGCACCTCGATCTGGATGAAGGTGCGCCACCGCGAGGCACCGTACACCTTGGCCAGGTTCAACAAGTCGTGATCGACGTGTCCGAGTCCGTCGATGACGCTGACCGTCACCGGGAAGAACACAATCCACACGACGATCGCGATGATGGGCTTGACCGAGCCGAAGCCGAGAATCGCCGCGAGGGGAAAGGCGATGACGATGACCGGTACGGCCTGCGAGAGCACCAACGTCGGGTAGAGCAGTTTCTGCACCGCCGGGATCTTGGACATGACGACCCCGAAGAAGACGCCGATCAGCGCGCCCAACGCGAATCCGAACACCGTCTCCTTGACGATCTGGGTGACCAGGGGTGAGAGCAGGGACCAGTTGTCACTCACCGCGCGAATCGCGTCGAGGGGTCGCGGCGCGATATAGCCCTGCACGTTGAAGAGCACCACGACCGCCTGCCACAGTAGGAGCAGGATGACGAAGGAGGCCACCGGTAAGAGCACCTTGGTGAGCCTCGAGCGATTCATCGCTCTCCTCCATGGAGCAAGTGCATGATGCGGCTCTTGAGGGCGACGAAGGTGGGATCGGTCAAGACGTCGAGGTCGCGAGGTCGCGACAGCGGATTCTCGAGGTCCGCGACGACGCGCCCCGGGCGAGGTGACATCACCAGGATCCGGTCCGACAGGAATATCGACTCATCCACGTCGTGGGTGATGAACAACACCGTGCGACCCGATTCACGCCACACGTCGAGCAGCCAGCGCTGCATGTCGAGCCGCGTCTGGGCGTCGAGAGCACCGAAGGGCTCGTCGAGCAGCAAGAGCTGCTGGTGGGTGACGAGGGTGCGCATGAACGCCACGCGCTGGCGCATCCCGCCCGACAGGGCCTTGGGGTAGTGGTCCAGGAATTCCCCGAGCCCGTACTTCTGCGCGATCTGTCGTGCCTCGAGCCGATCGGCGTCGGTGACCTTGCGGGTGAGGTGCGCGGCCATCGTGATGTTGTCCTCGACGCTACGCCAGGGCACCAACAGGTCCTTCTGCAGCATGTACCCCACGTGTCCGGTCGCCCCGATCACGTTGCGCCCCTGCAGCAGGACCGCGCCAGTGTCGGGTTCGAGCAGTCCGGCGATGATGTTGAAGAGGGTCGACTTGCCGCACCCCGACGGACCCACGATGGCCACGAAGGAACCTTCTTCGATGCGCAGGTCGGTGGGCGCCAAGACCACCTGATCACCGAAGGTCTTCGCGACGGCCGAGAGTTCGAGGAGGACCGGCGAAGTCATCCCCTCAATGTAGCCCTGGGGCCGCGGACCGGCCGCGACGACCCATTGACGGGTGGCGAGGGATTCTTAGGGTTCGCTTAGCGCGCATTTTCGAGCCTCTTCCATTGGCTCGCCAAGATGACAATTGGATGACGGAAAGGAACCCGCGATGAACGCAGTACGTCGAGGTGTGCGAAACGCCTTCAGGAATGCCATGCGATCGGTCGGGGTCGTCGTCATCTTGGCGGTGGCGATCGCCCTCGCCATCTCGATGCTGATCGCGCGCGACGCGGTCAGCGCCAAGATCAACACGGTGCGCGCCTCGACCGGCAACACCATCACGGTCTCGCCGGCCGGCTTCGGCGGTGGTGGCTTCGGCGGCGGCGGCAACCCCCTCACCAACGCCCAGATCACGGGCCTGTTGAAGATCCCCCACGTCACCTCGGTGCAGGCGCAACTCGCCGAACGACTCTCCAGCACCCAGACGAGCCTGGTCTCGCCCATCACCGCCGGTTCCCTCGGCAGGGCCCTCGGCGGTGGCGTCGGTGGTGCCCCGTCGGGCAGCGCCGGCTTCGTCGTGCCGGTGCGCGTGATCGGCACTAACGCCCCGGGGAACGCCCTAGTGGGAGGCGCGAACGGTGGCGGCACCGAGAAGCTGACCGCGGGCACCACCTTCGGCGCGACGTCGACGGCCGATCAGGCCCTCATCGGCACCGACATGGCCACCAAGAACTCCTTGAAGGTCGGCTCCACCTTCAGCGCCTGGGGCACCACGATCACCGTCGTCGGCATCTACGACGCCGGCTCCACCTTCGCCAACGCGACGGTGTTGATGCCGCTGGCCACGGTGCAGAAACTGGCGGCGGCCACTGACCAAATCACCGGTGCGACGGTCTACGTGGACAACATTGGCAACGTCGCTCCGGCGGTGACGGCCATCACCAAGGACCTCGGTACGGCGGCGGACGTCACCTCGACCCAGGCCACGGTGCAGGCGCAACTGTCGCCGCTCAACTCGGTCAAGACCATCTCGACCTATACCTTGATCGGCGCGGTGGTGGGGGCGGCCATCATCTTGTTGCTCTCGATGCTCATGATCGTGCGTGAACGTCGTCGTGAGGTCGGCGTCTTGAAGGCACTGGGCGCCACCAACCGCTCGGTGATCTCGCAGTTCGTCGCCGAATCCACCACCTTCACGCTCATGGGCGCGGTGGTCGGATTCCTCGGTGGCGTCATCATCTCGAGCCCCATCACCTCAGCCCTCGTCAGCGCATCAGGCGGCTCCTCCCCTGGCGGCTTCGTTCGACGCGGCGGCGGATTTGGTGGTGGTGGCTCGGGCTTCGTTCCGCCCACCGGCACCGGTGGGGGCCTGGGTTTCCGCGGTCTGAGGGGGCTCAGTAACACGCTGGGCAATCTGCACACGTCGGTCGGCTGGTCGACCCTCGTCTTCGCGCTCCTGGCGGCGGTCGTCATCGCGGCCCTGGGCTCCACCGTGGCCTCGGCCACCATCACCCGTATCCGTCCCGCCGAAGTATTGAGGAGTGAATAATGCTCAGTGTTGACAAGCTCAACAAGACCTTTCGCACCGACGGCGGTGACGTGCACGCCGTGCGCGACGTGAGTTTTCACGCGAACGACGGTGAGATGGTCGCCATCATCGGGGCCAGTGGTTCAGGGAAGTCCACCCTGCTCTCACTACTCGGCCTGCTCGACGCTCCCGACTCCGGCAGTATCGACGTGAACGGAACGCAGTTGGCTCACCTCGATTCGTCGGGTCGCACCACGTACCGTTCGCGCCAGGTCGGTTTCGTCTTCCAAGCCTTCAACCTCATCCCGAATCTGAGTGCCAAGGAGAACGTGAAGCTCGCGTTGGAGTTCGCCGAGTGGCCCAAGGAGACTCGTGATGCCCGGGCCGAGGAGATGCTCGCCATGGTCGGCCTCGCGGGTGACAAGGCCCAGCGCCGCCCCAACAAACTCTCCGGTGGCGAACAGCAGCGCGTGGCCATTGCCCGCGCCTTCGCAGTGCAACCTCAACTGATATTGGCCGACGAGCCCACGGGTTCACTCGACACGGCGACGGGACAGAAGATCGTCCAGTTCCTGCGCGAGGCCGCCAACACCCACCAGACGACCGTGCTCGTCGTCACCCACGACGAGCGAGTGGCCAAACAAGCCGACCGTCGCCTCGAGATCGACGACGGCGTCCTCACCGAGATCGCCTAGTCCCCCGAGGCCCCCCGGCCCGCGAGGTTGATGCTTAGAGGGGTGCAGTAGCCTCGGAAGCCGTATGGCTCTCTCAATCGGCATCGTCGGACTCCCCAACGTCGGCAAGTCCACGCTCTTCAATGCGCTCACCGACAACAACGTTCTGGCGGCGAACTACCCCTTCGCCACCATCGAACCCAACGTCGGTGTCGTCTCGGTCCCCGACGAGCGTCTCGCCCAACTGGCGAAAGTCTTCGGATCCGAACGGATCCTGCCCGCGTCGGTGACCTTCGTCGACATCGCGGGCATCGTGCGCGGTGCGTCGGAGGGTGAGGGCCTGGGCAACCAGTTCCTGGCGGCGATTCGTGAGTCCAACGCCATCTGCGAAGTGGTGCGGGTCTTCGAAGACGACGACGTCATCCACGTCGACGGCACGATCGATCCCTCGAGCGACGTCGCGACCATCGAGACCGAACTGATTCTGGCCGACCTGCAGACCGTGGACAAGGCCATGAACCGTTTGGAACGCGAGGCCAAGCGTTCCCCCGAGGTGGCGACCAAGCTCGCCGAGGTGAAGAAGGCCCACGACGCCCTCAACGACGGCCGGGTGATCTCCAAGACCACCGGCCTCGACCACGCCGCGATCGCTGACCTTCACCTGCTCACCGACAAGCCCTTCATCTACGTGTTCAACGTGGACGAGGCGACCTTGGCCGACCCGGCGCGTCAACAACAATTGCGCGACTCCGTCGCGCCGGCGCCGTGCGTCGTCCTGTGCGCCAAGGTCGAAGCCGAACTCTCCGGGCTCGCGCCCGACGAGGCCCTCGAGATCCTGCAGTCCTTCGGCCAACTAGAGTCCGGCCTCGCCCAACTCTCGCGGGTCGGCTTCGCCGCCCTCGGCCTGCAGACCTACCTGACGGCGGGGCCCAAGGAGACGCGGGCCTGGACGATTCGTCAGGGAGCGACGGCCCCGGAGGCCGCGGGCGAGATCCACACCGACTTCCAGAAGAACTTCATCAAGGCCGAAGTGGTGGCCTTCGAGGACCTGATGGCCTCGGGCACCATGGCGGCGGTGCGCGCGGCGGGCAAGGCGCGTATCGAGGGCAAGGACTACGTCATGCGCGACGGCGATGTCGTCGAGTTCCGGGTGAACGCCTAATCTGGAGGGACGAGGCGTACGCGACAGAGGTCGGCGCCTGGCGGACAGTGACCATCTTCTAGGAGCAACATGACCTCGTCAACTTTCGACTTCAAAGTCGCCGACCTCTCCCTCGCGCCCTTCGGGCGCGCCGAGATCACCCTCGCCGAGCACGAGATGCCCGGCCTCATGGCCATGCGCGCGGAGTTCGGCGACGCGAAGCCCTTGGCGGGGGCCCGTATCGCGGGTTCCTTGCACATGACCATCCAGACCGCGGTTCTCATCGAGACCCTCGTGGCCCTCGGCGCCGACGTGCGCTGGGTGAGCTGCAACATCTTCTCGACCCAGGACCACGCCGCCGCCGCGGTCGTCGTGGGTCCCGAGGGCGACCTCGACGACCCCCGGGGCGTGCCGGTTTTCGCCTGGAAGGGCGAGACGCTCGAGGAGTACTGGTGGTGCACCGAACAGCTGCTGCGCTGGCCGGGTTTCGACGGGCCCACGATGATCCTCGACGACGGCGGCGACGCGACGTTGCTGGTGCACAAGGGTCTGGAATTCGAACGCGCCGGCTTCGTGCCCTCGCCCGAATCAGCCGAGTCCGAGGAGTACTCGATCATCCTGCAACTCCTGAACACGATCATCTCCAGTGGCGAGAAGATCTTCGCCCCCATGGCGGCGGGCATCATCGGCGTCTCCGAGGAGACCACCACCGGCGTACACCGCCTCTACGAGATGGAGCGCGACGGGACGCTGTTGTTCCCGGCGATCAACGTCAACGACGCCGTCACCAAGTCCAAGTTCGATAACAAGTACGGCTGTCGCCACTCGCTCATCGACGGCATCAACCGCGCCACTGACACGCTGATCGGTGGCAAGGTCGCGGTCGTGTGTGGTTACGGCGACGTGGGCAAGGGCTCCGCCGAGTCGTTGCGCGGCCAGGGTGCGCGCGTCATCATCACCGAGATCGACCCGATCTGCGCGCTGCAGGCCGCGATGGACGGCTTCCAGGTGACCACGCTCGAAGAGGCGCTCCCCTACGCCGACATCATCATCACCGCGACCGGCAACCGCGACATCGTCACCATTGAGCACATCATGATGATGAAGCACCAGGCGATCCTGGGCAATATCGGTCACTTCGACAACGAGATCGACATCGCGGGACTGGCCAACTTGCCCGGCGTGAAGCGCGAGAACATCAAGCCCCAAGTCGACAAGTGGATCCTGCCCAACGGACGCGCCATCATCTTGCTCTCCGAGGGACGTCTCCTCAACCTAGGCAACGCCACGGGCCACCCGAGCTTCGTGATGAGCAACTCCTTCACCAACCAGACGATGGCCCAGATGGAACTCTTCACCAACGTGGCCAACTACGAGAAGAAGGTCTACGTGCTGCCCAAGCACCTCGACGAGAAGGTCGCGCGACTGCACCTCGACGCCCTGGGCGTCAAGTTGACCACGCTCTCCAAGCGCCAGGCCGACTACATCGGCGTGGCGGTCGAGGGACCCTTCAAGCCCGACAGCTACCGCTACTAACGAGCACCCGTGGCGCGCGCCACGCCTGACTAGTCTCTGGGAAGGGACTCGTGCAACGAGGCCGATCCCGGGAGATCTCATGAAGTCACACGCGGCACGACGCACCGTCCTCGACGCCATCGGCAACACGCCCTTGATCGAGATCGACGGAATCTGGGTGAAACTCGAGTACCTCAACGCGTCGGGCTCGATCAAGGCGCGCATGGCGCGCTACATCATCGAGCGCGCCGAACGCGAGGGTCTGCTCCAGCCCGGCGACACCATCGTCGAGGCCTCGAGCGGCAACACCGGCAACGCCATGAGCATGGTGGCGGCGGTCAAGGGCTACCAGATGATCGTCGTGATGCCCGAAGGACTCAGCCCCGAACGTTCCGCCATCTCCAGTGCGTTCGGTGCGCAACTCGTCACGATCGGGACCTTCCACGTCAACCAAGCCCTCGAGATCGCGCGCGAGCTCGGAGCTCGGCCCGGACATTTCAGTCCACGCCAGTTCGAGTCGGAGTGGAACGTGGAGGAGAATCGCACCTGGCTCGGGCCCGAGATCTTGAGCCAACTCCCCGACGGCGAACTCCCCGACGCCTTCGTCATGGGCGTGGGCACCGGCGGGACCCTCATCGGGGTGGGTCAGGCCTTCCGTGAGGTCAATCCCGACGTCAAGATCGTGGGGCTCGAACCCAGCGAGTCGTGCACGATCCTCTGCGGCGACACGGGACTGCACAAGATCGAAGGCATCGCCGACGGTTTCGTGCCGGGTATCTACCAGCGTCACCGCGACCTCGTGAGTCGGGTGCTCGACGTGCACAGCGACGACGCCATCGCCGAGATGCGACGCCTGGCGCGCGATCACGGCATGCTGGTCGGCCCGAGTTCGGGGGCCAACATGGTGGCGGCGCGACGACTGCTCGAGGAGAACCCCGAGGACCTCGTGGTGACCATCATGTGTGACGAGGGCGAGAAGTACCTGAGTGAGTACTTCATCCCCGAGGTGCACCCCGAGCCGCTGGAGAACCTCGTCCTGGACGCGAAGTAGGGGTCGCTCGACCCGGCCCACGCGCAACCACGCCGGAGGCACCATCGCGGTCCTCGCGGTCGCCGGCGCGGCAGCGCGGTAGGGCCGCGAGCGGCATCGTTCGCCTAGCGGTACCCCGCGAAGATATCGGTCACGTTGCCCTGCAGCGCCCGGGGATTCGTCGCGCGAACGAACCACTCGGTCCCCATGGCCTGGCGGAACTCCTCCTTGGACATCTTCATCCAGAACGAGTCACCGATCTGCGAGGCGTGCGCCGCCAGCGCGTCGTACTTGGCGTCCGTGACGCTCGCGACGTCGATGCTCGCGCCGATTTTCTCGTCCGGCGTCCCCATGTGCAGCGGTTCGCCATCGAGGCTCGGCGGACCCTCGGGCTCGCGTACGATGCCCTTCGCGGCGTCCTCCTCGGCGCGGCGACGGTCCTCCTCGTCCCAGCGCGCTCGCATGATCTCCATGACCGAGTCGGGGATCGCGTTGTAGTACAGCGTGGGCTCGTAGTCGATCAGTTCGAGGGCGGCGAGCGTGATGCGATGGGCCTGGATGTGATCGGGGTGCCCGTAGAAGCCGACCTCGTTGTAGGTCATCACGACCTGGGGGCGCTCCTCGTTCAAGATGTCGGCCAACCGCTTCGCCGCCTCGTGCACCGGCGTCGCCCAGAAGCACTCGGGGTCGTCGTTCTGGGGCCAGCCCATCATCCCCGAATCGCGATACCCCAGTCGAATGAGTCGGTCGATGCCCAAGACCTTGACCGCGCGTTCGAGCTCGGTCGCGCGCACCGCGGCCACGAGGTCGGCGTCGTGGTGGTCGGCGTCGGGCTTGGCGCCCTCGGGGTCATCACCGCACTCGCCGTTGGTGCAGGTCACCAGCACCGTGCGCACGCCCTGGTCGGCGAGGAGCCGGTAGAGCCCGCCCGTCGACGTGGCCTCGTCGTCGGGGTGCGCGTGCACCGCCAAGAATGTCAAATCGCTCAACTCAGGCCTCCGAACAAATCCTCGACACAGGCTAGTGACGACTCGTCACGACGCCAACCGAGCTGGTAGTACTCGGTCCCGAAGATGAGGGAGAACAGCGCGGCGTCCATGGTGACCAGGTCGGCGTTATCGATCTGGGAGGCGTGGGTGGCGATGGCGCGCTGCTTACGAGCGCTGAAGCGCGAGACGTCCATGACGCACGCCACCAACTCGTCGGCGATGTCGGCGACCGCGTCCTCGACCCACGCCGGTAGGAACACCCCCTGCTCGCGCGCGCGGGCCACGAAGGAGACCAGCACACTGCGCGGCACGACGGGGTAGAACAGGCGCCGCGCGCTCGAACTGAGTTCGACCGCGCGGCGGGTGACGATGTGGGCCATCACGTGGTCGGGGTGCCCGTAGAAGCCGTTGTCGTCGTAGGTCACCACGACCGAGGCGTTCTCCTGGTCGATGATGTCGGCGATGATCCGCGCCGTGGCCTCGACGTCGGCGTTCATGAACGCGTCGGGGTCCTGATTGGCCAGCCAGCCCATCATCCCCGAATCCTTGAAACCGAGGGTGAGTTGTCGATCGAAGCCCACCAACTCCCCCGCGCGCATCAGTTCACCCGCGCGCGTCGCGCGCGTCACCGAGGCGTCGTGATCCGGGTGCGCCCCGGCGAGGCCGTGGTCGTCGATGCCGAGCTGGCCCGTGGTGCAGGTGACCAGGACGTTACGCACGCCGCGCTCGGCGTAGTGCGAGGTGATGCCGGCGGTGAACAACGATTCGTCGTCGGGGTGCGCGTGGACGCACAGGAGGGTCGCTGAGGTCATCACCCGAGATTACGAGGTGGAGATCTGAATGACGCGAACCACCAAGAGGGCGCCGGCGGTGAAGAGATAGGCGCTCTGCCCGCGCATCAGGTACCGGCGCGCGCGCGAACTCGGCAGTGGCGTCAACAGCGACAGGCGAGGGGTGCGCCAGTCGCGACGGTCGATATCGAATGTGGGCGCCGGAGCCATCCTGCGCAGCCCGATGGGCAGCCCGATGAGGAGACCCACGACGTCGAAACCGGCCAGCCACTGGAGCAGCACGATGACGTTCACCGAAGTGAACAGTGTCGAGACCATCAGACCGATCGAGAGCACGACCAGCGCCGAGATGATGGTGATGGCGATGGCGTTGAGCCATTTGGGATTGACCCACGGACCCATGACCGCGTGGTCATTGCACAGCAGCAAGACGATGATGGTGGTCGAGGGCAGCATCAATCCGCAGATCGCCTGCACCGACAAGGTGATGAGACCGAGCGGCGCGTGGGGAATGACCGCCACGGTGCCGGCCACCGCCAGCAGCGCGGCGAATCCGCCGTAGAAACCCCGGGCCTCGGAGAAGCGAGCGTTGAGTCCCTGGTGGCTGCTCGACAGGTCCCCGATGGCGTAGGAACTCGCGAGCGTGACCGCCGCGGCGCCGATCACCGAGGCGTTGAGGAGCAGGATCGCGAAGAACCCGCCGGCCCCATGGCCGACGTAGCGATTCAGACCGTGCGCGACGTCCAGGGCCGAGGTGAAGGCGTTGGTGCCGCCGTGACCCGACAGGCCCGCGGCGGCCGAGGCCATCAGCGCCGCGGCGCCGATGACGACAATCACCGATCCGATGATGGTGTCGGCTCGCTCGTAATTGAGCCACCGCGGCGTGATCTTCTTGTCCACGATGTTGGATTCCTGGAAGAACAACTGCCAGGGCGCGACGGTGGTGCCGATGATCGAGATGATGAGCAAGACCGCGGTGGAACTCGCGCCGCCGCGGATGCCCGGGGTGACGGCGTGCACGATCACTTGATGCACGCGGGGCTTCACCGCCACCAACAGTGGAACGACGAAGATATTGACGGCGACGAAGAGCATCATGAAGCGCTCCCAGCGGCGAAACGAGCCCGTCGCGGTGACCGCGAAGAGCAGCGTGACGGCGACGGGCACCGACAGGTACGGCGAGACGCCGAAGTACTCCATCGACAGCGAGATACCGATGAACTCGGTGACGATGATCAAGAAATTGAGGACGAGGATCGAATAGATGGACAGATTGCCCCAGTAGCGCCCGAAGCGCTCGCGGATCAAGCGGCCGTGACCGACACCGGTCACCGCACCGAGGCGCGCCACCATCTCTTGGATGATGACGAGGACGGGGATGAGGAGTGGCAGAGTCCACAGCAGGGTGTAGCCGTAGTTCTGCCCGGCCTGGGCGTACGTGGACACGCCCCCGGCGTCGTTGTCGCCCACCATGACGATCAGACCCGGACCGATGATGGCGAGCAGCGTGA
>JARCRU010000016.1 GCA_029850535.1 Actinomycetota bacterium
GAGACAGGCGCACGGGAATCCGCCGTGGACCGGGAGGGGCGCTCTCGGGCCAGCGCTTGCGCGACACTTGGGCCAATTTGTGCAGCAGTGCCACGGCGCCGGGGTCGTCATCGCCGGGTCGGGTCTCGATCAGGCCGCGCTCCTTCAAGGCCGCGACGAGGTCGCGACCTTGATCGGTGCGCACGATCACGAGCGTCCAGTCGTTGAAGGCGCCGATGCCGCCCGCCGAGAGGTCGGCGTGCTCCGCGGCGAAGTCGGGGCAACTCTTACAGCCCTCGCGCGTGTAGGCGTGGGCCTCCTTGAGGGGCACCTCGTGGTACGCACCGTCACGCGTCCAGATCTGAAAGACGCCCTTGATGTTCATCTTGACGATGTCGCTACGCCGCAGTCCGTACTGCTTCTCGAAGAGTTCCTCGAAGATGGCGTCGTCGAAGGTCTTCGAGCACAGCAGGCCAATCGTGAGACTGAGCCGGCGCGCCACCTTGCCGGCCTTGCGGGTCTGCATCGCTCCCGGCGCCGACGCCATGCAGCCCATGCCCACCAGGGCGATGCGCTCCGCGCCGGCTTCGACGGCCTGGGGGTAGGCGAGCAGATTGGCGCTGTAGGTGTAGCGCGACTTCGCGGTGGCGAGCACGTCGGCGCGGGTGCGCACGACCCGCGGTTCGGCGCGCCACGTGGTGCCGTCACCCTCGAGGCCGCTCACCAGGGCGGCGTCGATGAGGTCGTTCTCGAGGGCGTAGACGAGCAGCGTCGAGACGAAACCACCGTCTTGGCCGTTCTCGACCAGCGTCTCGTCGCTGGAACGCGCGAGGAGGACGTCGCCGATGCCAAAGACCTCGTCCTCGGTGCGTTCGCGCGCGAAGCGGTGGGTGTCAATCTCGGACTCCCAGTTGCGAAAACGCGGGCAGGCGCGGGTGCACATCGTGCATCCCTTCACGCCGTGCGTGCAATCGTCGCGCCCCCCGTCGATGTCGAGGTGCCAGGGTCGATACACCCCGCCCGTCGCGTCGTAGTCCAAGACGTCGTGCGGGCACGCCACGACGCACGCCGCGCAACCCGTGCACAGACCGGACGTGACGACCTCGGTGAAGAGTTCGCGCCACTGCGGTTTCTCAAGAGCCATGGTGACCACCTTAGTAATTGACTTGGCGTTCCGATAATGTGCCGAGGTGCCTGAAGTGCTGGAAGTGGAGTCCTACCGCCAACTCGCCGATCGACTCGTGGGGGCCACGATCACCAAGGGGTGGAGCGACGCCTACGCCGCCAAGAAGCTCCTCTCGCCGGCGCAGTGGGCGCGCACGGTGAAGGGGCTCAGCGTCACCGGCACCGACCGCCGCGGCAAATTGATGCTGATCGAGACCGACGGCGTGCGCCTCGCGATGCGCTTCGGGATGACCGGCGTCTTGCTGATCGACTCCGAGGCCGGTATCGAGGGGCTCTTCTACGGACCCCATTCGTTTCGCCGCGACTGGATCCGCGCGGGAATGAGTTTCGGTGACGGTCGCCAGTTGCTGCTGCACGATCCGCGTCGTCTCGCGCGCGTCGAGATTGACCCGGACCTCTCCGCGCTCGGACCCGACGCGCTCACACTGAGCAAGGCTGAATTCACCCAGCTCGTCACGATCGCCCGCGGCGAGGGCCCCGCGATCAAGGCACGATTGCTCGACCAGTCGGCCGTGGCGGGCGTCGGGAACCTGCTCGGCGACGAGATTCTCTTTCGCGCGGGCGTGGATCCGCGCACGCCCACGGGTCGACTCAGCGCCGACCAGCGCACCGCGCTGTTTCGGTCCTTCACTCAGACCATGAGGACCCTGCAGCGCCGGGGGGGATCGCACCTGGGTGATCACATGCCCGGTCGCATTGCGGGCGGCCTGTGCCCGCGCGACGCGGCGCCGATGCGCGTGGACATCATCGGGGGTCGCACGTCCTACTGGTGTTCACTGCACCAAAAGTAAGAATTGCCTATGACGTCGCGAGCCCCGGGGCGAAAGTAGGAGAATAGAGCAATGCAACATTTCATCTCGACCTACGGGTACATCGGCCTCTTTCTCATCACGGTCCTCTCCTCGGCGTGCCTGCCCATCCCCTCGGAAGTCGCCTTCGGACTGGCCGGCGCCTACTGCACCACCGCCTTCAGCGCGCACCCGCAATTCAGCGTCGTCAACGTCTTGATCATCGGGACCATCGGCGAGGTCATCGGCTCGGTCATCGCGTACGAACTGGGTCGCTTCGCGGGACGCGCCATCGTCGATCGTTACGGGAAGTACCTGCTGCTCTCGCACAAGGACCTCGACGCGTCGGAGGTGTGGTTCGAGAAGTACGGCACCCCCTCGGTGCTCGTGGGTCGTCTGGTCCCCGTGGTGCGCGCCCTCATCTCCCTGCCGGCCGGTCTCGCGGAGATGAAGCGCGGGCGCTTCTTGGTGCTGACGTTCATTGGTTCGGCGATCTGGGCGACGCTGTTGACCGAACTGGGGTACCACGCGGGCAAGAATCAGTACTTCGTGAAGTACTTCCACGAGGCGCAGTACCCGATCATCGCGCTGGTGGTGCTCGTACTGGCCGCGGGCGTCTGGCACCGCTGGCGCTCGATGAAGCACCCGGCGCGCCACGCGCGCCCGCGTCGCTAGCCCTCGATCGCCGCGCGGACGCGTTGGGCGTGTCCCGTGGTGCGTGGGCCGTACCAGAGGTGTTCGATGAGACCGGTCGGACCCACCACGAAGGTGCAACGGATGACGCCGACCACGGTCTTGCCGTAGAGCATCTTCTCGCCGTAGGCCCCGTAGGCCGCCATCGTCGTGGTGGCGGGATCGCTCAGGAGGTCGAAGTCGAGACCGTACCGGGCGCGAAATGCTTGGTGCGAGGGACCCAGGTCGGGCGAGACGCCCAGGATCCGTACCCCCAGATCGCTGAAACCGGCGAACTCGTCACGAAAACCGCACGCCTCGACCGTGCAGCCCGGAGTGTCGTCGGCGGGGTAGAAGTAGATGACGTAGCGCTGACCCTGCAGGGAGGTGGACTTCACCGTGCGACCATCCTGGTCGCTCAGAGAGAAGCTCGGGGCCGGCGAACCCACCTGGAGTCGGGACATGGTGCTCCTTGTCGTCGTGCGAGGTCGGAGTCGACCTCGCCTCTAGACTAGAAGGGAAGCTCTAGAAGTGAGCTTGGGCCCACTTTACGAACGCCGGTTCCGGGTCCAACCGAGAAACGACTGTTGGCCCATGAGTAACGAAACTATCGAGACGTCCGCGTCTCCAGACTCCTACGACACGAAGAAGACCTTCGCCGAATTGGGAGTCGTACCCGAACTGGTGGCAGTCCTCACCGCCCAGGGGATTACGACCGCCTTCCCCATTCAAGCGATGACGATTCACGACGCCCTCGCCGGGCGCGACGTGTGCGGCAAGGCCAAGACCGGTTCGGGCAAGACGCTCGGCTTCGGTCTGCCGATGCTCCAGCGCGTGGCCGCCAGCGCGACGCTCGTGCGCGCCGAGGGCGGTCCCGCCCGCCCGCGCGGGCTGGTCCTGCTACCGACGCGTGAGCTCGCGGTGCAGGTGCACGAGGTGATGGAGCCCCTGGGGGCCGCCCTCGGTCTGCACGTGAACGCGGTCTACGGCGGCGCGGACATCGAACGCCAGGTCAAGTCGCTGCGCAAGGGCTGCGACATCATCATCGCCACCCCGGGTCGACTGATCGACCTGGGCGACCGCGGGGAACTCAATGTCGAGAAGCTCGACGTCCTCGTCCTCGACGAGGCCGACCGCATGGCCGACATGGGTTTCATGCCCCAGGTCGAGTGGGTGCTACGTCGCATCGCCGAGCACCCGCACCAGACGTTGCTCTTCTCGGCCACGCTCGACGGAGCGATCGATCGTCTCGTCAAGCGCTACCTGACCGATCCGGTCTTCCACGAGGTCGCCAGTGATTCCCAGACGGTGTCGCTCATGGTGCACCATTTTCTGACCGTGCACCAGATGGACCGCATCAAGGTCGCCGCGACGATCTGCAACTCCTTCGACAAGACCATTATTTTCTGTCGGACCAAGCGCGGGGCCGACCGCCTCGTCGAGCAGCTCCAGAAGGAGGGCGTCGACGCCGCCGCGATCCACGGCGACCTGCGTCAGAGTCAGCGCGAGAAGGCGTTGGCCGACTTCAGCGCGGACAAGCTCGCCGTTCTGGTGGCGACCGACGTCGCCGCGCGAGGACTGCACATCGACGGGGTCGACTGCGTGCTGCACTTCGACCCGCCCGAGGATCACAAGGCCTACCTGCACCGCTCGGGCCGCACCGCTCGAGCGGGATCCACGGGCGTGGTCGTGTCGCTGCTGCTGTGGAATCAGATCATCGAAGCGGAGGTCATCATGCGACGTCTCGCCATGAAGCGTCCGGTCGTCGAGGTCTTTTCCAACGACCCGCGTTTGAAGGATCTGGCGAACTGGGACCCGACCAAGGAGACGACCAACCCGTGAGTGACAACGTCCTTCCCGTCTACCAACCCGACGCGAACGTCACGCGAGCGTTGGTCGTCGTCGCGCACCCTGACGACATCGACTTCGGCATGGCGGGCACGATGGCGGTGCTCACCGGTCACGGGGTGGACGTCGCCTACTGTCTGGTGACCTCGGGCGACGCCGGGGGAGACGGTTCGACCCTCACCAAGGATGAGCGTGCGGCGATTCGCGAGGCCGAGCAGACGGCCGCCGCCGCGGCGGTCGGCGTGAGCACGCTGACCTTTCTTCGCTGGCCCGATGGTCGCGTCGAACCCACACTCGAGTTGCGCAAGGCCATCTCGCGGGTCATTCGCACCCATCGCCCGGACCTGGTGATCACTCAGAACCCCGAGCGCAATTTCGAACGGATCTACGCCTCGCACCCGGACCACATGGCCGCCGGCGAGGCCACCCTGCGCGCGGTGTACCCCGATGCGCGCAACCCCCACGCTTTTCCCGAACTCCTCGAGGAGGGTTTCGCCCCCCACGCGGTGCCGACCGTCTGGGTGGGGGGATTGAGCCCCAACCTCGTGGTCGACATCACCGACACCTTTGCCACCAAGATTGCCGCGCTCAGGTCCCACGTCTCCCAGGTGGGTGACCGCGAGGACCTCGATGAGATGATGAGGTCGTGGGCCACCACCAGCGCGGAGGTCGCCGGATTGGCGCCGGGGCGCCTGGGCGAGACCTTTCGCGTGGTCAACACCGCCTGATCCACTCGGTTTAGGGTAGTCGCATGGCGAAAGCGTCGCCGAGCGACCACCACCAGCGCACGCCGATTGGCGAACGAGCGCCGCACTACGGGGTCCGTGAACTCCTGAGTGGCGTGACCCGCCACAACGCCGCCGGCCAGGTGCTGGCGGGCGTGACCTTGTTGGCCATCGCGATTCCCGAGCAACTGGCCACGTCGCAGTTGGCCGGAGTGCCCGCCTTCGCGGCCATGATCGCCTTCATCGCGGCGACGCTGGTGTTCGCCGTCGTCGGTTCGAACCCCATCGTCTCGGTGGGGGCGGACTCCACCATTGCGCCACTCTTCGCGGTCGCGCTGTTGCGCATCGCCGTGCCCAACAGTTCTCAGTACTACGACGTGGTCGCCATCACGGCGGTCGTCACCGGCGCGCTGCTCGTGCTCGTGGGGCTGTTTCGACTGGGTTGGTTGGCCGATTTCATGTCGGTCCCCATCGTCACGGGTTTCTTGAGCGGGATCGGCGTCATCATCGCGGTCCACCAGCTCCCGCACGCCCTCGGGGTCAATTCGGGTGGTGACTCGCTCATCCAACGCCTCGACGATCTGGGTCACCGCCTGGGTCAGGTGAGTGGCTGGTCGCTCGCGTTGTCCGTGGCGACCCTGGTCATCATGGTCGCCGGCGAGAAGATCAACCCCCGACTGCCCTGGGCCCTGGCGGCGGTCGTGTTGGGGGCCGTCGTGACGTCGAGCCTCTCGCTGGGTCACCACGGGGTCCAGCTCCTCGGGTCGGTGAACGTGGGGCTCCCGCACTGGCGCCTCGAGTGGCTCTCGCTGCACGAGTGGAGCGTGATCGTCACGACGTCGTTGACCCTGGTGGTGGTCATCATGAGCCAAAGTGCCGCGACCGCGCGTACCTCGGCCGACGAGATCGGTGTCGCCGACGACCTCAGTCGCGACTTCGTGGGCGTCGGACTGGCCAACGTCGTCGCGGGACTGGTGGGCACGATTCCCGTCGACGCGTCGCCCGCGCGGACCACGGTCTCGCAACTCGCGGGGGGGCGCACCAAGCTGGTCGCGATGGTCGCCGGCATCGGCGCGCTCATCCTCTCGCCCGTCATGGGCGAGGCCCGCACGATCCCCCTCGCCTCACTGGCGGGCGTCTTGTTGTTCATCGCGGGACGACTCATCAAGATCGCGCGCCTGCGCAGCGTCTGGCGCACGAGTCGCGTGGAATTCACCTTCGCCCTCGTCGCGTGGGTGGGCGTTATCCTCCTGGGCGTCGAGGTGGGACTGGGTATCGCCGTGGCGCTGGCCCTGCTGGCGCAGATGTGGCGCGCCGCGCGTCCGCGGATGGTCGAGATGGGCCGTCGCCGCGACACCACCAGCTGGGAGCCCTACGACGCCAAGTCCGTCGACCGGGTGGACCACGTGCTCGCGCTGTTCTTCGACGAGGACCTCTTCTTCGCCAACGCGGGGGTCTTTCGCCGAGAACTGCACGACCTGATGCGCAAGTACCCCACGACGCGACACGTGGTGCTGGACGCGGTGGCGATCTCCGACATCGACTACACCGCGTTGGCGACCCTGAGCCAGATCGTCACCGACTTAGCCAACGACCATATTTCGCTGTCCTTCGCGCGCGCCAGCGCCACCGTGCGCGACGTGCTCGTGCGCGCACCGGACCCGGTGCTGCACGACATCCATTGTTACGACAGCGTCGACGCGGCGGTCACGCACGCGCTCAAGTCGAACTAGTCCTGGGCCAACTGACGCAGGACGAAGTTCAACACGCCGCCGTGGCGGTAGTACTCGGCCTCGGTGGGCGTGTCGATGCGCAGACGGGCCTCGAAGTTGAGCGACTCGCCGTTCTCGCGCACCACGTTGACCGTCACCCGTGGCACCGTTTCGCCGCGATTGAGCGGGTCGAGACCGTGGATCGAGAACGTCTCGGTACCGTCGAGCTGGTGGGTCGCGGCGGATTCGCCCGCCAGGAACTGCAGGGGGAGCACGCCCATACCAACCAGGTTGGAGCGGTGGATGCGCTCGAAGCTCTCGACCAGCACGGCCTTGACGCCGAGCAACTTGGTGCCCTTGGCGGCCCAGTCGCGGCTCGATCCGCTGCCGTACTCCTTGCCACCGAGGATCATCAACGGGGTGCCCTCGGCGGCGTAGGCCATGGCCGCGTCGAAGATCGACATCTCCGTGCCCTGGGGCAACTTGATGGTCACGCCGCCCTCGGTGCCCGGCGCCAACTGGTTGCGCAGACGAATGTTGGCGAAGGTCCCGCGCACCATGACCTCGTGGTTACCGCGGCGGGTGCCGTAGCTGTTGAAGTCGGCCGGCGCGACGCCGCCGTCGGTCAGGTAGCGGCCCGCGGGCACGCTGGCGCGGATATTGCCCGCGGGGGAGATGTGGTCGGTGGTGACCGAGTCGCCGAGTTTGGCGAGGACGCGCGCATTCTCGAGGTCGCTCACCGTGCCGGGCTCGATCGTCAGTCCCTCGAAGTACGGGGGCAACTTGACGTAGGTCGAACGGTCGTCCCAGGCGTAGGTGACCGCGTTGGTCGCGGGGACCGCCCGCCACTTCTCGTCGCCGCTGAAGGCGCTCGCGTAGCGCTCCTCGAACATCTCGGGGGTGACCGACGCGCGCACCGCGGCCGCGACGTCGGCGTCGCTGGGCCAGAGGTCGGCGAGGAACACCGGCTGGCCGTCGCGGTCGGTGCCCAGCGCCTCGCTGGAGAGGTCGATGTCAATCGTGCCGGCCAGCGCGTAGGCCACCACCAGCGGTGGCGAGGCCAGGAAGTTCTGCTTGACGTCGGGGTGGATGCGCCCCTCGAAGTTGCGGTTGCCCGACAGGACCGAGACGACCGAGAGGTCGTGCTCGTTGACCGCGTCGGAGACGCCCTCGAGCAGGGGGCCGGTGTTGCCGATGCACGTCGTGCAGCCGTAGCCCGCGAGGTAGAAGCCCAACTGGTCGAGGGAGTCGACCAGGTTGGCGCGCTCGAGGTAGTCCATGACCACCCGACTGCCCGGGGCCAGGGAGGTCTTCACCCACGGCTTCGCACTGAGGCCGCGTTCGACGGCGGCCTTGGCCACGAGACCCGCGGCGACGAGCACCGAGGGGTTGGAGGTATTGGTGCACGACGTGATGGCCGCCACGGTCACGGCCCCGTCGCGCAAGTGCTCGGCGACGCCGGTGCCCAGGGCCTCCTTGGGCTCACGTCCGAGGGCCGTGCGAAAGGCGCCACGGGCCCCCGAGAGCGACACGCGGTCCTGGGGGCGCTTGGGCCCGGCGAGACTCGGCTCGACGCTCGCGAGATCGAGTTCGACGTACTCCGAGAACGTGGGCTCGAGCGCCTCGGCGTCGTGCCAGATGCCCTGCGCCTTGGCGTACGCCTCGACGAGCGCCAACTGTTCGGCGGGACGCCCGGTGAAGGCCAAGTAGTCGAGGGTGACGCGGTCGATCGGGAAGATGGCGCAGGTGGCGCCGTACTCCGGCGACATGTTGCCAATGGTGGCGCGCGTCTCGAGTGAGAGGGCCGCGACACCGGGGCCGAAGGCCTCGACGAACTTACCCACCACGCCCTGGCGGCGCAGCAGCTCGGTGATGGTGAGAACCACGTCGGTGGCGGTCACGCCCTCTCTGGTCGTACCCACGAGGCGAAGTCCCACCACCGGGGGGATCAGCATCGACGTGGGCTGGCCCAGCATGCCGGCCTCGGCCTCGATACCACCGACGCCCCAGCCCAGCACGCCCAGGCCGTTGACCATGGTGGTGTGTGAGTCGGTGCCCACGACGGTGTCGAGGTAGGCGAGGCCCTGGTTCTCGAAGACCACGCGCGCGAGGTGCTCCAGGTTGACCTGGTGGCAGATGCCCATTCCCGGTGGGACCACGCGGAACTGGTCGAAACTGCTCTGGGCCCACTTGAGGAAGGTGTAGCGCTCGATGTTGCGGTCGTACTCGATGGCCACGTTCTGGTCGTAACTCTGCGCGGTGCCGGTGCGTTCGAGGATGACCGAGTGATCGATGACGAGCTCGACGGGCACCAACGGGTTGATCTTGGCGGGGTCACCGCCCAGGGCGATGATGGCGTCACGCATCGAGGCGAGGTCCACCACGGCCGGTACGCCGGTCAAGTCCTGCATCAAGACCCGCGCGGGCGTGAAGGCGATCTCGGTGGCGTCGTCGCCGGCGGCCTCGCCGTGACGCGTCGGCGTCTCGCTCCATCGAGCGAGGGCCTCGATGTCGGACGCGGTCACCTTGACGCCGTCCTCGTGACGCAACAGGTTCTCCAAGAGGACCTTGATGGAATAGGGCAGACGGTCGATTGCGAACTGGCTCAGACCGCTGGCGCGCAGCGAGTAGTAGTTCAGAGTGCGACCGTTCACGTCCAGGGTGTCGAGCGCGTTGAAGGAGTTGAGGGAGGAGGTCATAGGTCTATTCTGCCCTCTTTTTGGATACCCGCGAGGGCGCGCGCGCGGGTACGGCACCGGTGCGGGCGAGCGAGGTGGGAGAATGGCGGGGTGACTTCCACCTACGACGTTCTCCTTAGCCGACTCACGAGTGCGTTCGACACGGTTTCTGAGGGTGCCGACCCGGCCCTGCGGACCTCGGACCGAAGCGACTACCAGGCCAACGGCGTGATGGCGCTGGCCAAGTCCCGGGGGGAGAATCCGCGTGACACCGCCCGTCTGGTCCTGGCGAGACTCGACCTGGCCGGGATCGCCGAGGTGGAGGTGGCCGGACCCGGGTTCTTGAACTTGACGCTGACGACGGACTTCTTGAACGACCAGTTACGCGCGCTGCTCGGCGACGAGCGTCTCGGCGTGGCGCGCCGCAGCGGCCGCGTCGCGGTGATCGACTACTCGGCGCCCAACGTGGCCAAGGAGATGCACGTCGGACACCTGCGCTCGACCGTGATCGGCGACGCGCTGGCGCGCATGTACCGATTCCGCGGTGACACGGTGATCGCGCGCAATCACGTCGGCGACTGGGGCACCCCCTTTGGCATGCTGATCGAGCACTTGCTCGACCTCGGTGAGGACGAGGCGATCGCCTCGCTCTCCATTGGCGACCTCGACAGCTTCTACCGGGCCGCGCGCCAGAAGTTCGAGTCCGACGACGCCTTCAAGGAGCGCAGCCGGGCGCGGGTGGTGCTGCTGCAGGGGGGCGACCGCGAGACGCGTCGTCTCTGGCAGATCCTGGTGGACGAATCGGTGGCCTATTTCGCCGAGGTCTATCGCGCCCTGGACGTGACGCTGACGCCCGCCGACGTCGTCGGCGAGTCGTACTACAACGACATGCTCGAGGGCGTCGTGCGTGACCTCGACGCCGCGGGACTGCTCGTCGAGAGCGGGGGTGCGCTGTGCGTGTTCCCCGAGGGCTTCACCAATCGTGACGGGGAGCCGTTGCCACTGATCGTACAAAAGAGCGACGAGGGATTCGGCTACGCCGCCACGGACTTGGCCGCGGTGCGCGATCGCGTGTCGAACTTGCGCGCCGACGAGATGCTCTACGTGGTCGGCGCCCCCCAGGGCCAGCACTTCGAGATGGTCTTCGCCGTGGCGCGCGCCGCCGGGTGGCTCCCGGACTCGGTGCGCTGCGAGCACGTGGCCTTCGGCAACGTGCTGGGACCCGATCGCAAGATGTTCAAGACCCGCTCGGGCGAGACCATCAAGCTCGTGAGCCTGCTCGAGGAGGCCACGCAGCGCGCCGACGCCGCCCTAGCGTTGCGCTCGAGCAACATGAGCGAGGACGATCGCCACCACCTCGCCACTCAGATCGCGCGCGCGGCCGTGAAGTACGCCGACCTCTCGACGGATCGTCAACGCGACTACGTCTTCGACCTGGACCGCATGATCGCCTTCGAGGGCGACACCGGACCCTACCTGCAATACGCCCACGCCCGTTTGCGCTCCATCTTTCGCCGCCTCGAGAGTCCCTGGGATCCCTCCACGACGTCCTTCGCCCTCGCCGATCCGGCCGAACGCGAGTTAGCCCTGGGTCTCGTGGCCTTCCCCGAGGCGCTGGCGGCGGCGCTCGCGAGCCTGCAGCCGCATCGACTCAGCGGCTACCTCTTCGACCTGGCGCAGCGTTTCACCTCGTTCTACGAGGCCTGCCCGGTCCTCGCGGCCGCGGAACCCACCAGGTCCGAACGCCTGGGGTTGTGCGAGCTCACCTCGCGCACGTTGGCGCTCGGACTCTCCCTGCTCGGCATCGAGGCGCCCTCGCAGATGTAGGTCCCCCTCGAGGGTTGCTCGACGCGGCGGCGCTGCATTCGCGCCCGAGCGCGTGGTGGGTTATGGTCGGTGGTGCCTCGGAGCAGCGAAGTTGGTGTGATTCCAACGCTGTCCCGCAACTGTAAGTGGGTGTTCGCCCACGTAGCCAGGTCGCCTGCGACGAGGAGAGTACCAAGACAGCTCTCGAGGTAAAGGGCGGTCGATCGGATATCCATCCGTCGTCCACACCACTTCGACGGAAAGGAGATATCCATGTTCACGTCCCTCCGGTTCGCACTGGCCGTATCACTCGGCGCCGTTGCGATTCCCCTCGTCAGCGCCGCGTCGCCCTCGTCGGCGACGGTGCCCACGGCGCCCAAGTGCATCGTGTCGCTCTCGCCGACGGCGACCGAGACGCTCTTCGCCATCGGTGCCGGACCCCAGGTCCAGGCGGTCGACAGCGATTCGAACTACCCGACGCACGGTTTGCCGACCAAGCGGGTCAACGCGCTCAATCCCAGCGTCGAGGCGGTGCTGGGCATCTGCAAGTCGACCTCGGGTTCGAGCACCAAGCCCAATCTCGTCATCATCTCCTACGACGCGAACTCCATCAAGGAGAAGCTCAGCGCCCTCGGCGTGAAGGTCGTCGCGCAGGACGCGCCCACGTCGCTGGCCGGCGCCCTGGCGCAGATCCGCCAACTCGGTGTGCTGAGTGGACACGCCGCCGCGGCGAACGCGCTGGCGTCGTCGATGGCCACGTCCATCGCCGCCGACGTCAAGTCGGTTCCCGCTCACCCCACCAAGAAACTGACCGCCTACTACGAACTCGACCCCACGTACTATTCGCTCACCTCGGGGACGTTCGTGGGCGCGTTGATGAAGTCGCTCGGCGTGATCAACATCGCCGACGCCAAGTCCACCTCGGCGGACGCGGGCTATCCGCAGTTGAGCGCTGAGTACATCGTGAGCGCGAATCCCAAGATGATCTTCCTCGCCGACACCCTCTGCTGCAAGATCACGCCCGCCAAGGTGGCGAAGCGCCCGGGATTCGCCAAGGTGAGCGCCGTGGTCAATGGCCACGTGGTGAACCTGAGCGATGACGTCGCCTCGCGCTGGGGACCGCGCCTGGTCGTCTTGATGCGTCAAATCACCGACGCGGTCAAGAAGACCCTCGCTGACCCGCGCGTCTGGAAGTAAGTCGCTCCGTGACGGCGGGCCCACCGAGCGTACGACGCGTGTTCGTCGTCGCCGTCGTGACCGCGGGGGCCCTGGTGCTCGCCGTGGTCCTTGGGCTCGTCATCGGACCGACCCCGATCTCGACGCCGCGCATCCTCGGGGACGCCTTCAGCCACCTGGGACTCGGGCATTCGACGCTGACGTCGATCCAGTCCTCGGTGGTGTGGCAGTTGCGCGCACCTCGCATGGTGCTGGGACTCTTGGCGGGGGCGATGCTGGCCGTGGCGGGGGGGACCTATCAAGGGGTGTTTCGCAACCCCCTCGCCGATCCCTACCTGCTCGGTGTGGCCGCGGGGGCGGGTCTCGGGGCCACCCTGGCCATCGTGGACGTCGCCAACGCCGCGACGATCCCCACCTGGACGCCGCTGCTGGCGTTCGCCGGCGCGATGGTGGCGGTGTCGTTGACCTGGGTGATCGGGGGTCGATCGATGCGCTCGACCACGGCCACGCTGGTACTGGCCGGCGTGGCCGTGTCGGCGCTCTTCACCAGCGCCCAGACCTTCCTCCAACAACAGTCCTCGGCCCAGTCCATCGCGAGTGTCTACATCTGGCTGCTGGGCTCACTGGCCAACGCCAGTTGGCACTCGGTCCTGGTCGTGTTGCCCTACGTCGTCGGGTGCGTCGTCGTGTGCGTCCTGGCGGGGCGCGCGCTCGACGTCATGAGCGTCGGCGACGACGAGGCGCGCTCGCTGGGGTTGTCGGTGCGCTCGGTGCGCCTCCTGGTCGTGGCGGCGTCCTCGCTCGGCACGGCGGCCATCGTGTCGGCGGTGGGACTGATCGGCTTCGTCGGGATCATCGTCCCGCACATCGTGCGACTCTTGGTGGGAACGTCGTATCGGCGCATCCTTCCGCTGTCGGTGCTGTTCGGAGCGGCGTTCCTGGTGCTGTGCGACACCCTCGCCCGTACCGTGATGGCGCCCTCGGAATTGCCCCTCGGCGTGGTCACGGCGATCATTGGCGCCCCGGTCTTCGTGTTGATCTTGAGCGTGCGTCGAATGAGTACGCCGTGACGATGGTCCACCTCGATCACGTCACGTTGAGGGCGGGAACGACCACGTTGGTGCACGACGTCAGTCTCGAGGTGGCCGCGGGCACGTGGTGCACCATCATTGGTCCCAACGGCGCGGGCAAGACGTCGCTAGTGGCGGCGCTCGCCGGCCTGCGCACTCTCTCGCGCGGCACGGTGTCGATTGACGAGCAGCGACTCGACCGGCTCCGAGAGCGCGAGCGCGCCCGGCTAGTGGCCTACGTGCCCCAGCACCCCGAGATCCCGGTGGGCATGAGCGTGCTGGACTACGTCGCGCTCAGTCGCGTGGCCTTCCACGGGGCCCTACGGGCACCGTCGCGGCGCGACCGCGACGTGGTGGCGGGAGTGATCGAGCGACTCGAACTGGGCGATTTTCGCCACCGCGACGGCGCGTCACTGTCGGGTGGGGAACGCCAGCGCATGGTCCTGGCGCGTGCGCTCGCCCAGGCGACCAAGGTGGTGGTACTGGACGAACCCATCACCGGCCTCGACGTGCGCCACCAAATGGACATACTCGAGTTGTTGAAGAAGGAGGTCGAGGAATGCGCCTTGACGGTGATCGCGACGCTGCACGACCTCACTCTCGCGGGGCTCTTCACCGACCGACTGGTCCTGTTGCATCGCGGCGAGGTGCTGCACGATGGTGCGGCGCACGACGTCATCCGTTCCGAGGAGCTCGCGACGAGTTACGGCACGAGGTTGCAAGTGGTGAACGTCGACGGCAACGACGTCGTCGTGCCGGTGCGCGGTGCGACACGCGCCTAGCCCGTGCCACTCGTTAATAATGAGCTAAGAGGTGTGATGACGAAACGCAACGTTCACTTGAGGCCCGAAGTGACAATGTTGCCCTCAACTAGAGTGGTGAAAAGACTCTAAGGGGAATATCGTGCGGCGCACGCGAATCGTAGCAACCATTGGACCCGCTTCTGAGAGTGACGAGGTGCTTCTCAATCTCGTCAAGGCGGGAGTTGACGTGTTTCGCATTTCGATGGCCCACGGTGACATCCCCTCGAACATCGAGCGCATTCGTCGCGTGCGCGCCCTCGCCCCGGACATCGCCATCATGGTCGACATCCCCGGTCCCAAGATCCGTGCCGGATCCTTCGGCACCGTGGCGGTGCACTTGGAGATTGGTCACGTGATCGAACTCGTCGAGGCCTTCGGTGAGACGTCGACCGCTGATCGCATCGCGGTGGAGCGCGAGGACATCTTGATGCACCTCAAGACCGGGGACCACGTGCACATCGGCGACGGCGGCATTTCACTGGTGGTCACCAAGACGGGTGCGACCACCCTGACCGAAGTGACGTCGGGCGGAGCCGTCGTGGGCAAGCCCGGTATGGGGCTGCCCGCGTCGATCCTGAACGACCGTCTGCCGACCGACGACGACCGCGCGCGACTCGAGGCGCTGAAGGAAGAGGACATTGACTTCCTGGCCGTCTCCTTCGTGCGTTCGGCCTTCGACATGGTCTCGGTGCGTTCGGTGTTGAGTCGCGACGACGTGTTGCTCATGGCCAAGATCGAAACCGGTGAAGGCGTGGAGAACCTCGACGAGATCGTCGCGGTCTCGGACTCCATCATGGTGGCGCGCGGCGACTTGGGAGTGCGCATGCCCATCGAGGAAGTCCCCCACCTCCAGAAGCTCATCGTGCGTCACGGGATCCGCTACGCGCGACCCGTGGTCGTCGCGACCCAGATGCTCGAGTCGATGACTCACGCCCAAGTGCCCACCCGCGCCGAAGTGACCGACGTCGCTAACGCCGTGCTCGACGGCGCCAGTGCGGTCATGCTCTCGGGCGAGACCGCCATTGGTGAGGACCCGGTCGGTACCGTGATCACGATGGACCGTATCGTGCGTCGCGCCGAAGCCTCCTTCGACTACGCCAAGTGGGGAGCCGGACTGGAATTGCAGTCCCACGTCGGACACGCCAATCAGTCGACGCGCATCACCGCCTCCATCACCGGCGCCGCGTGGCGCGCGGCGATGGAGGAGAAGGCCGTGGCCATCGTCGCGTGCACCCGTTCGGGGATGACCGCGCGAGCCATCTCGCGTTTCCGCCCGCCGATGCCGATCGTGGCGATCACGCCGAGCAAGGCGACCTCGCGCCAGTTGCGAGGATCCTGGGGCATCGACCGCGTCGTGCTCTCGCCGGCCAACGACATCGACGAACTCTGTCAGGTCGCGGTGGCTGAGGTGAAGAAGTCGGGCATCGCTCAGCCGGGTGACCCGATCGTCGTCATGGCGGGTTCGGCGACGGGCGGAGCCCAAGTCACCGACACCGTGCGCATGATCATCATCCCCTAGCGGTGTGCGAACATCACAGAAGAGTTCGGTCGCACGCCCCGGGGTATCGTGGGGACGAAGGTGTGGCGCGAGAAAAGCCAGGGAAACGGGTCCGTACGATGGCGTCTTTGATGCGGTTGCGATCGCGAAGTGCGACGTCGCGCCCGACGTCTGAGTCCGCGTCGTCACTTCTCGTGCCCCCGGCAGGATTCGAACCTGCGCACATGGCTTCGGAGGCCAATGCTCTATCCCCTGAGCTACGAGGGCGCGTAGTCCAGCCTACTGGACGGGGGTTGCGTGTCCTCTAAGCCGATTGCCGCCTCCCTGCTACCCGATACGGCCGAGTTGACCGATCACGACGTCCTCGTGGGCGGCGTGTCGCTGATCGAGCTCGCCACCACCTACGAGACGCCGCTCTTCGTCTACGACGAGGCCACTCTGCGAGCGAGGTGCGCCGAGGCGGCGGCCGTCTTCGACGACGGTGTGGCCTTCGCGTCCAAGTCGTTCTTGTGCGCCGCGATGGCTCGCCTCGCGGTCGAGGAGGGCCTGTGCCTCGACGTCGCCACCGGCGGTGAACTCGACCTGGTGTTGCGCGCGGGCGTCGACCCCTCGCGCGTCATCGTGCACGGGAACAACAAACTCCCGAGCGAACTCGAACGCGCTCTGGAGGTGGGCGTGCACCGCGTCGTGGTGGACAACTTCGACGAGATCGAGCGACTGCGTGATCTGGTCAGTGCGACGCGGCCCCTGCACTGCCTGGTGAGGGTCACGCCGGGGGTCGAGGCCCACACCCACGAATTCATCCGCACCGGTCAAGAGGACACCAAATTCGGATTCTCCCTCGCCGCGGGCGCCGCCCGGCGCGCCATCGACGCGCTACGCGAACTGTCGCACGTCACGGTGCACGGGGTGCACGCGCACATCGGTTCCCAGATCTTCGATACGGCCGGTTTCGACGAGACCATCAAGATTCTCGTGGATTTCATCGCCGAGGACGACTTCGACGAACTCTGCATCGGCGGGGGTCTCGGCGTGGCCTACGTCGAGGGGGAGTCGACGTTGAGTCTGAGTCAGTGGGGTCGAGCCGTGCGCGCCGCCGCGACGGCGGCCGGACTCGATCCCCGGGTGCGGATCACCGCCGAGCCGGGCCGCGCCATCGTCGCCCAGGCGGGGCTCACCCTCTACCGCGTCGGCGCGGTCAAGCCCGTCACCCAGCGAACCTACATGGCGGTGGACGGGGGCATGAGCGACAATCCGCGCCCGGTGCTCTACGGATCGGGCTACGAGGCCTTCGACGTGGCGCAACCGCTCGCCGCGCGTCCCCAGGCGGTGCGACTGGTGGGCCGGCACTGCGAGAGTGGCGACGTGCTCATCGACGAGGCGTGGCTACCGGAGTCCACGGGAGTGGGCAGTCTCGTCGCCACGCCAGTGACTGGGGCCTACGGGTATTCGATGGCCTCGAACTACAACCGGGTGGGTCGCCCGGCGGTGGTCTTCGTGGCCGACGGCACGGCTCGCGTCGTCCTGCGTCGCGAGACCTTCGACGACCTCGCGCGCCTCGAAGCGTAGGCGAGCGTCATCGTGAATACGGTTAGCCTTTATCCATGACTACGCCGCACGTGCGCATCGGGGTGATCGGTGCGGGTTTCGTCGGCCGCGCCTTCATCGAGATGCTCGGCGACGCCTCGCGACAGGTCGCACTCATCGACGGGGCCACCGCGACGCTGGAGTTGGTGGCGGTCGCCGTTCGCGACGTCACCACGCCTCGTGAGGGTATCGATTCGTCGTTACTGATGGATGATCCACTGCGTCTGGCCGCCCGCGAGGACGTGGACATCCTGGTGGAACTGGCCGGAGGAATTGACCCCACGCGAGACTGGATCGAGACCGCGTTGCGCCGCGGCGCGTCGGTCGTCACCGCCAACAAGACTCTGATGGCCGACTGTGGCACCGAACTCGCCCAGTTGGCCCACGAGCACCGCGCGGACCTGCTCTACGAGGCGTCGGTCGCCGGGGGCATTCCGATCATTCGCGCGCTGCGCACGTCGCTGGCGGGCGAGAAGATCAACCGCGTCATGGGCATCGTGAACGGCACCACGAATTTCATCCTCTCCCAGATGACCAGTGAGGGTCGTGACTACGACGACGCGCTCAAGGAGGCCCAGGCCCTCGGCTACGCCGAAGCGGACCCGACGGCCGACGTCGAGGCCTTCGACGCGGCGGCGAAGGTGCAGATCCTGTCCTCGCTCGCCATCGGCACCGCGCTGCACGGCGAGTCCATCTCGCGCGAGGGCATCACCACGATCCGCTCGGTGGACGTGGACTACGCCCGACGCGCCGGTTACGTCATCAAACTCATCGGTGTCGTCGAGCGTGTCGGAGAACACGGCCTCTCGCGCCGTACGCACCCCGCGTTGATCCCCGTCGACCACCCCCTCGCCGCCGTGCACGGCGCCATGAACGCGGTCTTCGTCGAGGGTGATAAGAGTGGACCCCTCATGTGGCTCGGCCAAGGAGCGGGCGGCGCACCGACGGCCACCGCGGTGCTCGGCGACGTGTTGCACGCCGCCCGCAATCGCGTCAACGGGCGCCACGACGTGCCCTTCACCGTGGACGACCGACTGGTGAGCGTGGACGGGGGTGATCTCTCGAGCGTCTTCTACCTCAGTATCGACGTGCGTGACGAACCCGGGGTGCTCGCCCAGGTGGCCGGGGTCTTCGGTCGCCACAACGTGTCGATCCAGTCCATGGAGCAGTCGGGATTCGGCCAGGAGGCGCGGCTGTCGTTCCTGACGCACGAGGCGCTGGCTCGCGACGTGGCGACGACGATGGATGAGCTAGATCACTTGACGTCGGTGGATGCCATCGGCGCGTGTATTCGCGTAATTGACGGAGGTGTCGCGTGACGGGTTGGAACGGACTGTTGAAGGAGTACGGTCAATGGCTCGACCTCGAGGGCGTGGATGAGATCATCACCCTCCAGGAGGGGAACACGCCCCTGATCTTCGCCGAGCGCCTCTCCGAGCGCGTGGGGGCCAACGTCTGGCTCAAGTACGAGGGCCTGAAC
>JARCRU010000017.1 GCA_029850535.1 Actinomycetota bacterium
CAAGACGCCCCCCACGAGTGGAGCGAAGGGCCGCACTGAATAGCGCGCCGCGTTCGTCACCGCCGCCGCCTGCGTTCGCTCCGACGGTGTCACGATTGTCATGACCAACGCTTGGCGCGTAGGGGTATCCATCTGCGACAAGGTGGTGCGCAGTAACAACAAGGTCGCCGCAACTTTGAAATTCGGGGCGAAAGCCACCGACGCCATGAGAACGTTGCTCGGCAAGTGCGTCCAGACCATCGTCGGCACCAGACCATAACGACGAGCGAGGAGGGGGGCAATCAGCACCGAGATCGCTTGCAAGACCGACACCAGGAAGAAGAGCCACCCGAGTGTGGCGAGCGAGACGCCGTAGCGCTGGGTCATGTAGTACGAAAGAAAGCCGGTGGTGATGAGGCCACCACCGGCGGCGTCCATGGAGAAGAGCCGGGCGAGTCGGTGCACGACAACACGTGATGGCCCCAATTTGGTGCGCACGGGCCGAACCAACTTTCCATCCGCATCGCTCGTATGCGGAGCTTCGACCGCCGAGGAAAGCGCCCACGCGCACAGGGCACCCGCAATACCTACGGGAACCAATAACGAGAACAGCCACACGTGATTGCTGGTCTTCGACGCCGCTCCGGCCACCCCCGCGCCCAGGGCGCCCAGGGCGCCGAACGCGGCGCCCGCAGCGTTGTACCTCCCGTAGACGTGACCAGTTCCGGCGTCGTCCGCCGCCAGCATGACTTGCTCCAGAGTGCTCGCCGCCCCGTTATCGACGACGTCGGTGGACAAGGTGCCGGTGAGGGCGACAATGAAGAGCAGCCACAGTGGCGGGTTGACCGCCACCACGGCGCCGACGAGGGCGAGGGTGAGAAAAAAAATCGCGTAGGAACGCCGACGTCCAAAACGGTCTGCGAACGCTCCCACGATCAACGAAGCGGCGGCACTACCGGCAATCAGGGTGGCAAGCAAGACGCCCGCCTTCAGCGCACCCACGTGTCGCGCCGCCAGCATCGCCCCCAAGACGACGGCGGTAAATCCGTAGCCAAAACCACGGACCGCCTGGCCCCCCACGAGGAGTCGTGCATCACGACTCAGTGGACTGCCCATGCGCCATTCTTCCATACGAGATTGTCGTCTCGATGCGGCCAGCCGACGGGCAATGACCACTCGCGCGAAGAATATCCGCCCTCGTTGGGATCCTCGCCGTTCCGTGCTGAGCACCCTCGAACAACGTGGACTCGTCGTCACTGCACCGCGACCTGATCCCTCGGGTATCACCGTGAGTAGCACTTGCCCGGCGTCAGCGACGACGAGAATCGCGCCCCGGCTGGCGCTACGTCGGATTTGAGAGAGCCGACTTTCGCCCACGCAGCAACTTTTCGGTAAGTACAGCGACGGTGCACACAGTGAGTTGGTATGAGCGATCGACGCGGGTTCGACGATGAGGGTCGTGCCCGTGATCACCGCGAGGGCAGTGAACGAGGAGGCGCGATGAGTGAGAACACCAAGGAGAATGAAACCGGCGCTTCACTTGAGAGACCGCACGGATCAACGCGGCGGAGGCGTCCATCGCAGTTGACCATGGTGCTCGCGATAGGACTCGTGGTGGCGGTGAGCGGACTGGTGTGGAACAATATCGGTCACTCCCGATCCGCCCCCCCGGGAACCATCTCGGTCACCGGTTCAGGCACCGTGCAGGGAACTCCCGACACGGTGTCGTTTCAAATCGGCGTTCAAAACGTCGCGCAGTCCGCGGCGCAAGCCCTTTCCGCCAACAATGCACGCGTCTCCACCCTGGAGAACTCGCTGCTCCGCGACGGCGTGACCCCGAAGGATATGCAGACATCGGGGCTCGACATCTACGAGAACACGAACAATCAAGGTGCGGTGACTGGCTTCACGGTGAGTGACGACTTGAACGTGACGATGCATCAATTAAGCAAGGCGGGCGCGGCGCTGGACGGCGCAGTTCGCGCCGCGGGCAACGGAATCCAGCTCTACGGGGTCTCCTTTTCAATTTCCAATGATTCCCAACTGCTCGCCACAGCTCGCGCGAAGGCAATGCAGAACGCTCGGCTCGAAGCCTCTCAGGTAGCGGGCGGCGGCGGAACGGCGCTGGGGTCTATTGTCACTATCACCGACCAGGAGAACTCGTCGCCGGTCATTGTGCCCTACACCAACTTCCAAGCGTCGGGGCTCGCCTCAGGCGTGCCGCTACGAGCCGGCAGTCAATCAGTCAACGTTCAAGTCAGCGTCGTCTACTCGCTCAAGGGGTGAGCCAGTTCGCCGATTCTCCGAGTCGAGCCGAGTCGTGCCGAGTCGTGCCGAGTCGTGCCCTGGAGGCACGTCGTGCGTCTCGACCGACGCCGTTGCGGCGAGTGGGGCCAGGTGGGTACGACGTGGCCACACCTACCCACTCGCCGCCGTTCGCACCAGCATCCCCTCGTCCCTTCGGGGCACGACCCGTCGCGCGCGGTCCTTCACGAGGTCTCGGATTCTGGCGTGTGAGGGCATCCACCAGGTGACGGCGACCTCAGCCGCGTCGACCCAGCGACCATCGAGTGGCCTCGGCAGTGACAGTTACGACTTGAAGGTAATAATGGCTTGCGCCGTGTCGCCCCCGGTAGCGTTGCCCGCGCTGATCGCACACGCCGCGGCATTCGCCTTCGTCGTGCCGCACTTACCGCTACCAATGGTGCCGGTCGACACCGTAAAAGTCGTGGTGGGCAAGATGCCCTTCGAGGTGATGGTTATAGGGGTGGGAATCGACGTCGGTAACCGACAGCCGTTCTGGCCGCTGGCGGTAGCGAGACATTCCACCAAGTAGATCGAATCCTTGGGAGTAAACCCCGATCCCGACACCGTCACTTTCTCCCCGTTCTTCAGCCCGGTCGCGGGCCGCACCACGAGGACTCGCGAGTTGGCGGTGCTCGCCCTGGGCGTCACCTTGTTCGACATCGCGGAACGCACACCCGCTCCATTCTTGTTGAAGGCCACCACGCTGAAGCTATACGAGGTGCCGTTCTTGAGGCCCGTCACGGTGCACACCAGCGTTCGAGTGGCGCAGGTGCGGCCCGCCGGTGTCGACGACACGACGTACTTGGTGATCACCGAACCACCGGTACTCGCCGGCCTGGTCCACGTCACTCGAGCACGCGTGCTCACGGCGCTGGCGTGAACGGCACGAGGCGTCGAGGGCTTATTGGACGAACCCGCGGCCGGCAGGGTGCCAATCGCCCCCAGGGCCACGGCGAGAACTCCCACGAGGGAAGAACGAAACGAGAGTCGCATGGATGCCTCCTTTGAACACAACGTCGCTACGAAATTCTTACTCCACTCCTGGCCCTCGCGCTAGAGGCCCCTCGTCACTACTCAACCTCGAGAGATCCCCCTCGGACGACTCACGTTTCAAAACCCCCAGTCTCGGTGTCCGAGTCTCGACGCGGTCCGAGGGTCCGTACCGCGATACCCGCGGCCACCAGCATCCCTACTCCCGCCACCACCAGCGATTGCTCGAGGCCATTGCGAAAGGCGCCGTAGACCGCGGCCACCACTCGATCCTCGATCGAGTTGCCGCTCCCGCTGCCGATGGTCACGCCCGTCGGTGTCGCACCCGTCTCGATGAAATTGATAATGGTCTGAAAGTACGACCTCGGAATGTTCAGTGCCTGGAGGCGATGTTCCAGTGCCCCGGTCAACTGCGCGTTCACGAGCGCACCCAGGACTGCTACACCGAACACCGAGCCAAGTTCACGGCTCGTGTTGGTGGCCGAGGCCGCCATCCCCGAACGCTCGGAGGGTACTTCGGCGAGTGTGACCGAGGTCATGGGCACCACGCTTGATCCAAAGCCGTAGCCCGCGAGGGCCAGTGTCACCATGAGCCAAGGCGACGGATGCGAGGACTCCAGTAGCAGCGCAGAGAGCAACACACCCGCGCCGGCTAATACGCAGCCCTCGGCCATGGGGGCACGTGGTCCAATCCGCGCGACGCGCCGTCCCGCGATCACGGAGGCCAGGATCATTGCGCCAGCCATCGGCACGAACTCGAGCGCCGTGTGCTCGGGGCTGTAATTGATCACCGCCGTGAGGTAGAGGGCGGTAAAGAAGAAGATCGAGAAGATCGAGAAGTACAAAATGAAGGCAACGACAAGGGCGCCGCTGAAGCGCGAGGAGCGAAAGTACCTCATGTCGAGCAGCGGGGCTGTCGATCGACGCTCCACTCTCACGAACGCGACCAGCGCCACTACGCCGACGAGGAAGAGTCCGATGACCCACGAGGTGCGATACCCGTTGCTCTCTCCCAAGATCACGGCGAAGGTGAGAGCCCCGAGGCCCGCTGACCCGAGGAGGAAGCCCGCATAGTCGAGCGGCCCGCTCGGCGGACTCGATGATTCGGGCACGCTCACGAGCGCGAGAGCGATGATCACGGCGGCGGCGGCCACGTTGAACCAGAAGACCGCCTGCCAGCTACCCACAGCGACGAGGACGCTGCCCACCACCGGACCGAAGGCCAACGCGAGTCCCGACACCGCGGCCCACGTGCCAATGGCTCGTGCGCGTTCGCGACCTTCCGGGTACATCTGGCGCAACACCGAGAGAGTCCCGGGCTCGGACGCCGCCGCCCCCACGCCCATGATGACGCGTGCACCAATGAGCACATTGGTGGAAGTGGCGAGTGCACCCAGCAAGGACCCCGCCGCGAACAGTCCCAAGCCCAGCAACATGACCTTCTTACGTCCAAGACGATCCCCCAGGCTCCCACCGAGCAGCATCAAGCTGGCGAAGGTGAGTCCGTAGCCATTGACGACCCACTGCAGTTGGGTAACTCCGGCGTGCAAATCGGAGCGTACGTTCCCGAGGGCGACTGACACGATAGTCATGTCCATGAAGGTCAAGAACATGACCAGACACACCGTGATCAATGCGAGACGCCGCGAATGGCGAAATGTCGTAGTGTCGACAGTCTCACGTTTACTCATTGACTGAGTCCTTTGCCAGGGCGGAGCGACCTAGGGCCAAACTACACCGCTGCGGAGGCGCCCCTACGAGTGAGCCCTTCGACCGGCGCAGCGCGTCGACTCGGGGGTACTATCTCTGAAACGTTAAAATATTTCGTCGTCAGCAAGCTCCTGATCCGTGTCGCGTAGGTAGTGTCGAGTGAGCGAAGCGATCGGCGCCCGAGGAAGGTCTCTTGCATGAAAATCGCACTTTTCATCACCTGCGTGAACGATGGACTCTTCCCCAACACCCCCCGAGCCGTGGTGGAGGTGCTGGAAAGGCTCGGTCACCACGTCGTCTTCCCGACCCAGCAGACGTGTTGTGGCCAGATGCACCTCAACGCCGGCTATCGCCAGGAGGGGCTGCACCTGGCTCGACGTTTTCGCGACGTCTTCTCTGACTACGACGTCATCGTCTCGCCCTCGGCGTCATGCGTCGGCACGGTGCGCGAACTCTACGCGACTTCAGCGCGCTCACTCGGTGACGAGTCATTGGCTCACGACCTTGACGAGGTCGGAGGTCGAACCTACGAGTTCTCCGAGTTTCTCACCGACGTTCTCAATGTCACCGACGTGGGCGCGAGCTTCTCTCACCGCGTGGCTTATCACCCCACGTGTCACTCCCTACGCGTACTCGGACTCGATGAGGCACCCAAGACCTTGCTGCGTCACGTGAAGGGTCTCGAGCTGGTCACGATTCCCGAAGAGGACGCCTGCTGCGGCTTTGGCGGAATGTTCTCCCTCAAGAATTCCGATACTTCCGTGGTCATGGGTCGCGACAAACTCTCGCACCTACGCAGCACGGGCGCCGATGTACTCTGCGCGCTCGACAACTCCTGTCTCACCCATATCGGCGGCCTCTCCTCACGAGCCCAGACCGGAATCAAGATGATGCACGTCGCCGAGATTCTGGCGAGCCACGAAGGGAGTGCCCGTGTCGAAGGTCTTTGATACCGAGCTCCCCTTCCCGACGCTCGCCAAGTCGGCCCTCGTTGACGCACAGCTACGTGCGAACTTGGCCCACGCCACCACCACGATTCGCAACAAACGACTCAAGGTGGTGGGCGAACTGGAGGATTGGGAAGATCTTCGTAGCGCCGGAGCCGCACTGAAGGACTACTCCCTCGATCACCTCGACGAACTCTGCGTCGAACTCGAGAAGAACGTCACCGCTCACGGTGGCGTAGTGCACTGGGCGCGCGACGCCGCCGAGGCCAACGACATCGTCGTCAGACTCGTCCAGGCCACCGGCGTCGATTCCGTCGTCAAAGTCAAATCCATGGCCACCGCGGAGATCGAACTCAACGTCGCCCTCGAAGAGCACGGCATCACCGCCTACGAGACCGACCTAGCCGAACTCATCGTGCAGCTCGGTGACGACCTACCGTCGCACATCCTCGTGCCCGCCATCCACAAGAACCGCTCCCAGATCCGCCAGATCTTCCTCGACGAGATGGGAAAGTCCGGACTGGCCGCCCCCGCGGATCTCAGCAATGACCCCCGCGCGCTCGCGGCGGCCGCGCGCGCGCACCTGCGCCAACGTTTCCTTTCGGCCCGCGTGGCAATTTCAGGGGCGAACTTCGTCATTGCCGACTCGGGCGCGCTCGTGGTCGTGGAGTCCGAAGGCAACGGGCGCATGTGCCTCACCTTGCCCGACACCCTCATCTCGGTCGTGGGCATCGAGAAGATCCTGCCGAATTGGCAAAGCCTCGAGGTCTTCTTGCAACTGCTGCCGCGTTCGTCGACCGGGGAGAGGATGAATCCCTACACGTCGATATTCACTGGCGCGACCCCGGGTAATGGGCCGTCGAACTTCCACCTGGTGTTGATCGACAACGGTCGCTCGTCGGCCCTGGCGGAGGAGACCGGGCGCGACGTCCTGCGCTGCATTCGCTGCTCGGCGTGCCTCAACGTCTGTCCGGTCTACGAGCGTACGGGCGGTCACTCCTACGGCAATCCCTACCCCGGTCCGATCGGAGCCGTGTTGGTGCCGCAGTTGCGACGCGGACAGCGCACGCCGCTCGAAAATTCGCTGCCCTACGCCTCGTCACTCTGCGGCGCGTGTTACGTCGCGTGCCCGGTCAAGATTGATATTCCTAAGATTCTGGTGCGTCTGCGCTCAGAGGTCGTCGACGACAAGCGACGCGATCACCCTCTCGACCCCGAACTCGTTGCCATGAAATTGATGGAGAAGGGTTTCTCCTCGTCGCGCCTCTTTCAGCGCGCCATCGCCGCCGGCGGAGTGCTCGGGCGCCTGCCGTTGCGAACCCTGCGATTCCTGCCCCCGCCTCTCAACAAGTGGAGTGGCGCACGTGACGCCCCGGTGCCACCAGCGACGTCGTTTCGCACGTGGTTCGCCTCGACCCACCAAGACGATAACGTCACCGGACCAGCCCCTGCGTTGTCGCACGACACCATGGTCCACCATCACGGCACCTCGCACGAGAACGCACCGGGTCACGCCGGTGTCGACGTCGCTGGCCGCGACGGTGTTCTCAGTTCGATCAGCGCCGCCCTCGCGGATCAGGTCCGCCACTCGACTCTCGCCACCACGCGCGCCTACCGAGTGAGCGGAGATCTCGACACGGAGCAGCGTCGCGAACTGCTCAAGGATCGCCTCGTCGACTACCGTGCGCACGTCGTGGAGTGCCAGCGTGAGGCGCTCGGTGCGGTCATCAATGATCTCCTCGTCGCCCACGGGTCCACCTCGCTGGCCGTGCCGAGCGACCTTCCCGCTGACTGGCTCGACCGCAGCCACGTCACGGTGCACGTCGATGAGCCCCACCTCTCGGTCGCGGACCTCGACGCCATCGACTCGACCATTTCGGGCTGCGCCGTCGCCATGGCTCAAACGGGAACCATCGTGCTGGACTCCGGAGCTCGACAGGGTCGTCGAGCACTCTCCTTGGTTCCCGACCATTTGATTGTTGTCATCTTCGACGACCAAATCGTTGAAGTGGTACCCGAGGGGATCGCCCGACTCGACCCCACGTCGACCCAGACGTGGATCTCGGGGCCCTCAGCGACGTCGGACATCGAGCTCGAACGCATTGAGGGTGTACACGGCCCGCGCACGCTCGACGTAATTCTCGTCACGTCGTTGTAAAACCATCGCGTCAATCTAAGAATTGACCACACCACGAAAGCGTCTCGGGATACGACCGTTAGATTGGACAACGTTGGCCGACGTCGCCGCAAGCTGGCGACGCCTCAGGCCGAGAACTAGAGGAGACGCAGGGTGAAACGACGTAGTTGGCAAGTGGTGACGCTGAGCGCGGTCGCGTCAGTCGGACTCTCGGCGTGCAGCATCCCGGCGGCGCTGTCGGTGGCTCAAAAGACGTACGGTGCAAGTCCCTATCTCCAAGTGCACTTCAGCGCTGCTCTCACGAGCGCGGACCCTGCTCTGGCCCACTACACGGCGGCACTTCAACACCTGACTTTCGATTTGAACGAGCAGAGTCTGGCCGGACTACCGATCAAGAGTTCACTCAATCAGGTCAACCAGAGTCTCGTGGTGATGCACGGGGCCACGCGCGTTGCGACCATCCTTGAGAATAAGTCCAACATCTACTTCAACATCAACTTCACCGCGTTGAGCCAGGTGCCCGGCATGACGTCGAGCACGACGACGTTGGCGACACTGAACCTGCTCCTGGGAGAGAGATGGATCGAACTCCCCTACTCCCTCGTCGCCCAGTACGCCCACACCTCGTTGGGCCTCAACCTGACTCGTTCGACCATCCCCAACGCTGAGAACCTGCTGCTGAGCGCGCTCGCCAACATCATGGCCCGGGGCACGGCCACTCCCGTCGCGGGAGGCTACAGCGAGTCGGGCTCCGTCGCGAAGTTCCTGAGTTCGCTCTCCACCGAGCTCAAGGCCCTCGGACTTCGTCCGGCGTCCTCCACGAAGGCAGCGGGCACCTACACCGTGTCGGTGACGATGTCGGGCTCCGTCGCCACCGGTGCCCACCTCACCGTAGTGACCCCGGTCAAAAAATACGGGAATGCCGTGGTGCGAGTGTCCGCCACTTTCGCGCACCAAGCCTTGGCGGTTCGCACGCCGACCTCACCCCTGGTCATCACTCCCGCATTCATAAAACAACTCGGCAGTAGTGGCAGTTCCCTACTGGGTGGGGCCCTGGGATAGGTCCCACACGCTCATTGCTCGATAGGTCGAGGCGTGAGGACTGTGCTGTCACGGCCTCGACCACACTGCGCCTAGCGACGAGAGGAACTCACGAGGTTCGCGGCCTCATCCCACTCACGTTCCCCACCCTGGGGAACGAACCGCCGAGTGGGGAACGAGGAGCCCACCAGGTGTCGCATCGCCTCCACGTCCTCCTCGAGTACTCCCAACGCGCTCAGTTGCACCACGGCATTGCCAATCGCCGCCGCCTCGACCGGGCCCGCGTGGACCGCGAGGGAGCACGCGTCAGCCGTCAATTGACACAGCACCTCGTTCTGCGCACCACCGCCGACGATGTGGATAACTTCGACGCTCACCCCGCTCAGTGCAGCAATCCCGCGAATCGCCCGGCGATAGGCCAAGGCGAGTGAATCCAGAATGCAACGTGCGAACTCAGCGGGAGTCACGGGGACGTCGGTCCCGACGCGAACGCACTGCGCCGCCAGTCGCCCTCGCATGTCGCCCGGTCCGAGCAATTCGTCGCTCTCGGCGTCCACGAGGAACCGACGCGGCGCGAGCGCTTGCGCCTGCTCCGTGAGCGTGGCCGCGTCGTGCACCACACCCTCGAGCGCGAATTCGCGAATCACTTCCTGTAACAACCAAAATCCCATCACGTTGCGCAACAAGCGAGTCCGACCAAACGCGCCCAGCTCATTGGTGTAACCAGCCTCGAAGGCTTCGTGAGTGATGAGTGGGTGATCAAGCTCCACTCCCACGAGTGACCAGGTGCCCGAGGACACGTAGGCGAAGTGGCGGTTGGCGGCGGGTACGGCCAGCACCGCCGAGGCAGTGTCGTGCGAGGCCACGGTGATGACTTTCGTGTTGGGGTCCACCCCCGCCGCCAGCGCGCTCGCCGCGGTGACGCGTCCGAGGGTCACCCCGGGATTCACGAGGGCTCCCACCAAGTGTCGCGGCAGTGAAAAACGTGCGAACATCTCGTCATCCCACTCACGCTCTAGCGTCAGCAACTGGGTGGTGGAGGCGTTGGTGATCTCCCACGCACGCACCCCGCACAACAAGTAGTTCACCAGGTCGGGGATCAGTAGGAGGTGTTGAGCGGACGCGGCGAGAGTCCCGTCGGCGACGAGTTGGAACAAGGTGTTGAAGTGGAGCAGGGCGATGCCGCTTCGCTGATAGAGGGACCAGGGGTCGAATTGACTCGTGACCGCGTCGAAGGACGCGTTCGTGCGCGGGTCGCGATGGTGAGCCGGCAGACGCAGTAGCTCTCCCGTGGAGTCCAACAGGCCGTAGTCGACCGCCCAGGAGTCGACACCGACGGACTCCAGAGTCAGTCCTCGCGTCGTCGCCAACTTGGTGGCGGCTGCCAGGCCCCGTTCGATTTCTTCCACGAGATGAGGGATATCCCACGAGAACACTCCGTCGACTTCACGACCGCCATTGGCAAAGCGCGCCACTTGTTCGAGTGCCAGACGGCCCTCCATCACGGTGACCAGTAGGACGCGGCCGCTCGACGCGCCGAGGTCGACGGCAGCGACCGCGGCGGATCGGGCGGCCACTGGCTATCGCAAGAAGGCGGCGGCGACGCCAGAATCGACGGGAATATGTGCTCCAGTCGTGAGAGCGAGGTCGCCACCCAACAACGCGAACACCGCACTAGCGATGCTCTCGGGCAAGACCTCACGCTTGAGGAGCGTGCGCCCCGCGTAGTACGCGCCGAGGTCCTCTTCCTTGACGCCGTAGACGGCGGCACGTTGAGCGCCCCATCCACCCGCGAAGATCTTCGAGCCCCGCACCACTCCGTCGGGATTCACGCCGTTCACCCGGATCCCGAGTTCACCCAGTTCCGCCGCCAACAGACGAACCTGGTGGGCCTGGTCTGCCTTCGCCGAACCGTACGCGACGTTGTTGGGACCGGCGAATACCGCGTTCTTGGACACGATGTAGACAATGTCGCCGCCCATCCGCTGCTCCTTCATGACCTTGACTGATGCCTGAGCGCAGAGGAAAGAACCCTTGGCCATCACGTCGTGTTGAAGGTCCCAGTCGCGTTCAGTGGTCTCGAGCAGCGACTTGGAAATACTGAGTCCGGCGTTATTGACCACGATGTCCACCCCACCGAAGGCCAGCACCGCCTCGTCGACCGCCGCTTGAACGGCATCCTTCGATGAGACGTCAATGGCCACACCTCGCGCGACGTCGAGGGAGCCAAGTTCGCTGGCCATCACTACGGCGGAGTCAGCGTCGAGGTCGGCGACGACCACGTGCGCGCCTTCGGCGGCGAGTCGTCGCGCCGTCGCCGCACCGATGCCCGAACCGCCACCGGTGACGAGGGCCACGCGCGACGCGAGGGCCTTGCCCTTGGGCATGCGCTTGAGTTTCTCTTCCTCGAGTTGCCAGTATTCGATACGGAACTTCTCGGACTCCTCGATGGGCTCATACCTAGAGATGGCCTCAGCCCCCGTCATCACGTTGATGGCGTTGATGAAGAATTCCCCGGCCACCCGTGCGGTCTGCGCGTCCTTGCCGAAGGAGAACATGCCGACGCCGGGAACGAGCACGATAGCGGGGTCCGCGCCGCGCATGGCGGGTGAATCCGGCGTGGCGTACGCGTCATAGTAGGCGCAGTAGGCCGCGCGATATTCCTGGTGCAATTCGCCGAGGCGAACGATCATCTCCTCGACGCTCGTGTGCGAAGCCACGTCGAGAATCATCGGGCGCACCTTGGTACGCAAGAAGTGGTCCGGACACGAACTACCCCGCGAAGCCACTTCGCCGTGACGCTCGGACTCCAGGAAGCTCAGGACCGCGTCGGTGTCGAAGAAGTGCCCCACCTGAGGTCGGTCCATGCTCGCCATGCCGCGCAGGGTCGGGAAGAGCGCGACGGCCTTCGCGCGCCGTTCGGCATCACTGAGTCGAGCGAAGTGCGCAACCTTGGGACCCAGGGGTTCGGGTCGACCGTGGTCGGCGATGTACGTCTCCGCGGTGCGAATGATGAACAGCGCGTTGCGCTCGCACTCCTCGCTCGTGTCACCCCACGCGGTGATGCCGTGTCCTCCGAGGATGACGCCGACGGCGTCGGGATGGGCGTCGTGGAGTGCGGCGATTTCCAAACCGAGTTGAAAACCAGGCCGGCGCCAGGGGGTCCACACGACCTTGTCGCCGAAGATGGCGCGCGTGAGCGCTTCACCATCGGCGGCGGTAGCGAGGGCAATCCCGGAATCCGGGTGCAGGTGGTCGACGTGGGCGCAGTTCACCAGTCCGTGCATAGCGGTGTCAATCGACGGTGCCGCGCCGCCCTTGCCAAAGAGGCAGTAATCGAAAGCCGCGACCATCTCGTCCTCGAACTCCGGCCCACGGTAGACGTTCTTGAGGGCGTGCATCGCGTCGAGACGCAGGGCGGCTAATCCAGCGAACGTGAGCGTCCCGAGGTCGCCACCGGAGCCCTTGACCCACATCACGTCGATGTTCTCACCGCTGGCGGGGTCGACCACGTTGGCCTTGGCGCTGGCGTTGCCGCCGGCGTAGTTGGTGATCGTGGGGTCGGCTCCCAGCCGGTGGGAACGCTCCAACAATTCCTGCACGGCGGAGGGGACGTCGTAGGTGAAGTCGGCCATCAGGCGCCCCAACCCGCCGCCTGACCGCCGACGCGCTCAGACTCGATTTTGAGTTGGTACCCCGAACGCTGATACGCGGCGATGGGGTCGGGGTCGAGGCCCATCTCCTCGCGCATCTCGGCCAGTAGCGGGCGCACGTCGGTGTAGAAGGCGTCGGTGAAGATCGCATTCGCCCCCAGCACGTCCCCCGCGAGCTGACACGCGCTGAGCGCGTCGCGGTCCACCAGCAACGCTTTGGCGGTGGCCTCTTGGACGTTCATCACGGATCGGATCTCCGCCTGAACCTTGGGTTCGATGTTGTGACACTGATCAAGCATGAAGGCGACGTTGCCGTCGGGCGTCACGACGCCCGCGTCGACGATCTCGAACATGATGCGAAACAATTGGTAGGGGTCCGCTGCGCCGACCATCAGGTCGTCGTCACCGTAGAAGCGCGAATTGAAGTGGAACCCGCCGAGACGCTTGGTCCGCAGCAGCACCGCCACCAGGAACTCGATATTGGTCGCGACCGCGTGGTGGCCGGTGTCGACGAGGACCTTGGCCTTATCACCTAACTCGAGGCACTGCACCAAGGACGTTCCCCAGTCGGGCACGTCCATCGTGTAGAACGAGGGTTCGTACAGCTTGTATTCGAGCAGCATCTCGACGCCGTCACCCAT
>JARCRU010000018.1 GCA_029850535.1 Actinomycetota bacterium
CGTCGAGATGTTCACCGTGCTGTTCGCCATCCCGCGGACCGCTGGTTGGCTCGCGCACTTCAAGGAGCTCCTCGAGCAGGATATGAAGATCTCGCGACCGCGTCAGCTCTACATCGGTTCTGACGCTCGTGACTTCGTGCCGATGTCCGCGCGCTGAGTGCGAATGTAGCGAGGCTGATCGGTAGCGTACGGAGGCTCTACGCGGTTGCAATAATGTGATTTCATGACCAGTGCACGAGGGGATCATGTTCGTGCCGTGGTAGTTACGTGGAATCCTGGCATCGATCGACTGACCGCGTCCCTTGAGGCACTGCTAGGACAAACGGACGGAGTCGTCATTGTCGATAATGACTCGTCGAATCGCGAGCACGTGAGAGATCTAGCCGCGAAATTCGACCGCGTCGATTTCATTGGGCTACAAGAAAACGAAGGAATTGGGTCAGCTCTTAACGTGGGCGTCGAGCGAGCACTAGGTTCGACTCCGGAATGGATCCTGACGATGGACCAAGACACGTTGCTACACGACAGAGCCATTGGCGAGATTCTTGAGTCCTATGAATTACTTGATGAGGGGACACGAGAGTCTGTGGGAGTCCTCGCGATGCGTTCTCCTCCCCAATCCTCTAGCCCCTGGATTGTTCGATACTCGGATCGGTTGATGACGGTGAGAGATCTTGGCAAATTTATAGAGCGTCGAGGAGTGATTACGAGTGGCAACCTTGTGCGCGCTGATATCGCGCGGAGAACTCGTTACAACGAAGAACTTTTCATCGACCAGGTGGATTTTGATTTTTGCTTCGCCGTTCGTCGTGAGGGTAATCGAGTTCTCCAAATGAAGAAGAATTCGATGGATCACCTACTCGGCGAAATGTCAATAGGAGCGCGAACGAGCCACCCGTTTGAGAATGCTCAGCGGATGTATTACATCTCTAGAAACTCGACGTACCTTGTTTTGCGTCGTCGCATGGCGCTACGTTTCTATCTCGTCCAGAACTTGATCTTCTGCGGAGCGTATGTCTCGAAACATGGAGCCACATCAATAGGACGTTGTCTTTTGGTGGTTGCGAGGGGCTGTAGCGACGGTATCCGGGGGATCTTAGGTCGACGCGAATACCGTTTTCTAGAGGAAAGAAGGAGTTGAACGTTCATCTCAGTCGGATCGAGAACGCGTTAGCGTCACTACGCGTTAGCCGTCACCACGCAAGTGCTCCATCGTCACCGGTGAGTGGGGCGACGCAAGGCGTGGCCACGCATATGTTACGCGACGCACCGTTGGTCGATTCACGCCAGCACCTTGGCGAGCGGACGCAATGGTCGTATTTCCTCGGGGGTTGTTGGGTGGCGCAGCGATGACGTTGTATACCCTCTGGAACGGCAAGTGTGCCACTAGTTGGGTGTCTCATTGTGCGTATCCGCCGCCGCACGGTCGTCTTGTAGGCTGGCGCACGGACCACCTGACTAGGTTCCCGCTCTCAAGTGTCCTCGCCTGGCTCCTCGAGCTAACTCTGCGAGTAGTCGATATGACGGTCCGAGTGTGTGAACTCGACCTCACCGCGCCAGAACGAGGACCAACGACGTACGGTGCCTAGGTGCTGCAATAAGGTAAGGTCATGTCGATTCCAGCGCCGGTGGGGATTCGCGCCGTCTTCGTCACGTGGAATCCCGACCCCGGCAGGCTCTACGACGCGGTTCAGTCGGTGGCCGAGCAAGTCGACGGAGTGATTGTCGTCGACAACGGATCTGACAATCGCGCGACCCTGGTGGACCACTACGCCGCGAGTGACCAGGTCACGGTCGTTCCACTGGCGGACAATCTCGGTATCGGCGCGGCGTTGAACGTAGGGGTGCGACTAGCCCTCCTGGAAGATCCCACCTGGATTGTGACGATGGACCAGGACACGCTGGTCAGCGCCGGAGCCGTGCGCGGCATCCTCCACGACTATGCAGCCTTGGACGAGCACCTCGTGAGGAACTGTGGGATCCTGGCACTACGTCCGCACCCCCAGCCGGCGAGCATCTGGCTGACCCGTTACGCCGAGAGCCTTCTCGTGCTGCGCGATTGTGGTGCGTTCACCGAGCGTCGCGGTGTGATTACCAGCGGGAACCTGATTCGATCTGACGTGGCCCGCCACATCCGCTTCAACGAATCATTGTTCATCGACCAGGTCGATTTTGACTTCTGTTCCTCACTTCGCCGTCACCACTACATCGTGTTGCAGCAACGCGCGATCACCACTGACCACCTCTTGGGCGAGCGCTACGACGGTGTGGTGAAGGATCACCCCTACGAGAACGCGCAACGCTTTTATTACATCGTGCGCAATTCGACGTACTTGGTGCTGCGCGGCCGCCTGGTCGTGCGCTATTACGCGGCGCAAATCGTCGTCATCGCCGGAGCGTTCGTCTCGGTCAACGGCGTGGGATCACTGTTGTTGGGCGTCGGCATCATTGCCCGAGCGGTGCTCGATGCGGTGCTCGGGCGAATGGGCCGACGTGAGTACCAATTCCTGCGGCGGGGCCGTCGCTAGGACCAGCGCAGAGGTGACGGTGTCGGGTCCCTTCGCGGACCCGTGTGGGGTCGAGGCGAGGGCGAGTGTTAAGTTGCCTTCGCATGAAGATCTCCTCGTTGAGCGCGGCGTGGCGTAGCCAGGGAACCTGGGGCTCGCTTCAGGTGGCGAAGGATATGTTGACGGGTGCTCAGTCGTCGATCGCCCACGAGGTTCTCGACGTTGCCGCGAACGCCCGCGCAATCGAAATCGGTGGGCCGAGCCGCTGTTTTCGTCGTCGGGGGATCCTGCCGATCTACCCCGTGACGACCAGCCTCGACATCGTGAATTTCTCGTCGACGACCCTGTGGGAGGGCTCACTGGTCGAGGGGGCGCCCTTCGCCCCTGAGGGTCGGACCCTCGGTGTTCAGTGGTTGCGCGAAGCCACCGACTTGTGGGGAATCGCCGACCACTCCTACGACGTCGTCTTCTCCTCACATTGCTTGGAGCACACCGCCAACGCCTTGCGGGCGTTGAAGGAGTGGAAGAGGATCTGCGTGCCCGATGGGTACCTGTGCCTCGTCGTGCCCCACCGAGAAGGAACCTTCGATTGGCGGCGACCCGTGACGACGATGGAGCACTACCTCCAGGACGAAGCCGACGACGTCGCCGAAGGCGACGAAACGCACTTCGAGGAGATCGTGCGACTCCACGACATACAACGCGACTCCGGAGTTCGCACGCGCGAGGAGTTGCGAGCTCGGGTGCAGGACAACGTTCACACCCGCGCCGTTCACCACCACGTCCTGGACACGCGTAGCGCAGTGTCCTTGGTGGCGCAGTCCGGTTGGAACCCGCTGGCGGCCGAGGCTCGCCGACCGTACGACATCGTCGTGCTCGCCCAGAATCGCCCGTCGTCCTCGCCGATCGACGCGTCCAAAGTTCTGCGCGGCAGTCCCTTCTCGTCGGACCGGTAGACGCTAGGGGCGGATGCGTCGCGTCACGTCGTGGCCGCGGGTGGGTGGCGTCGGTGCCAGGACGGTCGTCTCGTGACGAGAGAGGGTTCGGCGTCGCACGAAGGGTGGGTCGCCGGTTGACGATAGGATGACCAAAATCTGAGGAGAAATCCGAGAACGTAGACCATAAGTGAGAAGTCGATTGCCCAATCTCCGGCGACGTGCCCATTCGAGCGAGCGCCCTGGGGCCCGGATCACGACGACACGCGAGAAGCGCCCGATTCTCAGTGCGTCTCGAAATCGGGTCGGGTGGTAGATGCCAACGCCCGACACCGTCCCCGTCCCCTCGGGCGGGCCCGCGACATCGCCACTTCGATTCGCTGGCGAGTGGATGGTACTTCGAGCGCGCACGTGACCGGCCCTGGTGCGCGCCTCTCCTCGGGATTCCTCCGGGTCTTCTTCTCGCTCTACGTCGTCCTGGGGCTCGGACTCATTGCGCTGACCCCTCCCTTCCAGAGTCCCGACGCGTTCGCCCATTTCGATCGGGCCTTTGGTCTCGCCCAGGGCCACGTCTCGAACACGACATCGGGGGGGTCTCCCGGCAACACCTTTCCCGTCGGGGTCTATCAAATGGAAGTCGTCTTCTCGGGTATGGCCGCGGGTCCCGGCGCTCGCGTCGCGACATCCGAATTCGTCTACGGCTGGCGTCAGACGTGGAGTTCCCCTAAATATTTCACGGTGTACGACACCGGCGGCAACGCTCCGTTCTTGTATGCCCCCCAAGTCCTCGGCATCGCGCTGGGCCGACTCTTCAGCGGCCGACTCCTCGTGGGGTACTACTTGGCTGAGATAATGAACCTCCTCGCCTTCGTCGCGCTGACGCGATGGGCGATGGCGCAGTTCGCGAGGCGCCTCGCCCTCGCTCTCGGAGTCTTCTTGTTGTTGCCCATGGTGAATTCTCTCGCCATCTCGGTCAACCCCGATGGCCTCCTACTGGCCCTGTCGACGGTCTTCGCCGCCGCGTGCTACAACCGCTACCACTCCCCAACACCCGTGGGCACCTCGGGGAATCGCCCCTGGAATTTCTGGTCGGATCCCAGTGATCGCGTCGGTTTCCTCAGCCTCTTGTTCATGACGATCGAGAAGCCCCCCCTGCTGCTCCTCGGGCTACTGCTACCGGTGGCGGACCTGACCTCTCACTTTCGACGGTACGTGCTTCGCGCACTCGTGGTGACGGGGAGCGTCACCTTCGCCTACGAAGTGTGGGTGCAGTTCTTCGCCGGTCCACTGGGCAAGAGAGCGCCCCTCGCGGGGGTCGTCCCCATTCGTCAGTTGTTCATGGTGCTCACGCATCCCCTCACGGACCTCGCGGTACTCTCGCACACCTTGCGCGTGAACGGCGTGCTGTACGCCAAGGAGTTCATCGCCGGTATTGGCTGGCTCGATACCTGGTTTCCGAGCTGGTTCTATCAGGGGATGGGTGTTATCTTGATCCTCGTCATGGTGGGGGCGATCTCGCTGCGTCGCGACCACGTCGGGCGAACGCTCGGTGGTGTGGCGATCGTGGTGCTCGCGGCGTTGGCGCTGATGTTCACCTTCTACTTGGTCGACACGCCCTACGCCACCGGCACGATCGCGGGCTTCCAGGGGCGATATCTGTTGCCGCTGGTGCCCTCACTGTTGGTGGTCCTGGGCTGGCCGTCGGCATCGACGCCTGCTCGGCTCGGCCGCGGGTCGGCCATCGTCGACGACTACGCGTCGAGCGCTCTGGTGGTCCTGCAAGTCTGCGTCTTCGCCGCCTACGTGGTCACCGTCCTTCATCGCTACTGGACTTAGTGGCCACCACGACGTCGTTGCTCGAGTGAAGCAGGAGACCCGTCGCCGCCACGCCCGCTACGGGACGAGTTCGTCGTGTTCGATGCGCCAGCGCAAGGCCGGGACGCCAGCGACCACCATGGTGACGAGGCTGACGATCAACATGATGAGTGCGACCGACTCGCTGGAGTGGTGGAACAGAGAGATCAAGACCACGGCGAGGACGACTCCGATCCACGGCGTGAGCGCCATGACCGAGCGCCGAGCCAAGTGCAGATACACGAAGAGAATGAGTAGGCCGACCGCGACTGACGCGAAGGACAGTTGCCCCAGTATCGAAGCGGCGCCGGCGTACTTGGCGCCGAAGAGGATACGGATGGTCAAGGCGGGTAACACCGTCATCACAGCGGCCGCGAGTACCCCGAGTGCCACACTCACGCGCAACGTCTGGCGGAAGATCCTTCGACTTGATTCGTTGGTCCCCTTTCCGTCGGCGAGGTGAGGGAAGGCCACCGTGACGAGGGCCGCCGGGATGAAGAAGGCGATGTGCGCGGCAACCGCGACGGCGGCGTACTTGCCGGCCTGGGACGACGAGAAGAAGTGCTGGGCGAGGAACGTATCGACCCCGATCAGCGTGGTGTATCCCGCCAGCGCGGCCACCGACAAGACGGTGTCGCGCATCTTCGTTCGCACGACGGACGCGTGACGGTGCCCCAGGAATTCGTGGCGGGCGGAAAACAAGAGCGACAGCATGGTGAAGGCTTGCGCGAAGATGGTGGCGGCCACTGCTCCCGACACCCCGAAACCCGCACTGACCATCACGTCGCCGAGGATCAATCGAATGAGTCCAATACCGACGAAGGAAGCGAACGCGACGGGACGAAAGCGGTATTCGCCAATGAGGGATCCCTGTAAGACCGCCGAGACCGTGGCCAGAGGGATCCACGCGGCGACGAGAAAGATGGGTAGTGGCGAACCGATGTGGAGGAATGCATCAATGAGGGGAGCGAATCCCGCGAGCACGACCATGGCGACGCATCCGGCGAGGAAGGATCGCCACGTCACCCGGACCATCGAGAACGACTGTCCCGCCACCTCCTTGTCGACAACTGCCTGGGTCACGGCGATCTGCACCGCACCCAAGGGGACGGTGAGCAGGCTGATGATGCCCAGGAGCGCCCCCATGACGCCGTAGTGGGTCGGACCGAGGAGGCGGCTGACGACGAGGTGGAAGACGAAACTCGCGACGCTGATGCCAGCGAAGGCGACCAGGTAGGACATCGCGCCACGCCCGAAGATCCCGGACTTGAGTTGAGTACGGACGGCGGCAGTCACGCGAGTCGGAGTCAAGTCGCTCAAGGAATGTCTCATTGCTTAGGAAACTCTAATTCGACTGGCCCGCGGCTCGAGAAGTCCACGTCAGCACCGCCTCGCGAGAGGCGCGCCCGCGCGACACGACCGATTCCACCCTTCGTGATCGTGGGCGAACCGGTATCAGCCCACGAGCGACTTGACGGCACGCCAGTATCGACCCAGGACCCAGTTGACCGCGGGTGGTACCCGAAGTCCGAATTCGCCGGGGATGTCCATCTCCCCCGACAAGATCGTCGTCCACCGCGAGGGGGATTCGTTCTTGGCGGCGGTGATGAGGGAACGTCGTTCACGCAGGTGTGATCGATTCGCCCAGAGCCATCGCCACGAGTGGAGTTTCTCACGGGCCCACCCGCCACGCAGGGCCGCGAGGAGCACGCCGACTTCCACCGGCACGAACATTGGCGCGAGCAACCACCTCGAGCGGCGGTCGTAGAGCGTGAGAAAGTTCATGAGTCGATTTCGTTCGAGCAGGAACCACTTGGTGTTGTTCTTGGTGAATTCGTAGTGGTGAATGCCCACCGCTCGTGGTTCGAACACCACGTTACGCGAGAGTTGCCGGGTGCGTAACGAGAGATCGACGTCCTCGGCGTAGGCGAAATATCGCTCATCGAAGCCACCCAGTTGATTCCACAAATCGCGCCGACAGGCGAAGAAGCCCCCACAGATGCCCGCCACCGCTTCTTCGTGGTCGTGTTCGGCGAACGGTTCGCCGTAGTCGCCCGCCCACGAGAACATGAGGTAGTGGATGGGGTTGCCAATCGAATTGACCACGAGCGGCTCGCCCGGGAGCAGCACCGCGCCGGTCGCCAGCCCGACCCCCTCGTCGGAGAGGCGCGACGTGAGCAGCGCAATCGCGTCGCCTCGAACGATGAGATCGCTGTTGACGAATACCAGGTCCTCGTGGACGGCGTGCGACGCGGCGAGATTGCACCCGCCCGCAAAACCCGTGTTGCTCCCCGGAGTAAGGCACACGAGGCGAGGGTCACTGGCGACCTCGGATATCGACGACGCGCCGTTATCGACCAGAATCACTTGGACAATGACGTCGCGAGAGTCCAACACCGCGCTGACGCACTCGGGGAGCAATGGCTCATTCCCGTAGGCCAGGATGATGACTGACACCTCTCTCATTTCGTCCTCTCTGGGCACGATGCGGTTCACCCGCACCCGCGCGACGACGACCGATCACCCGTCCAGCTCGCCACGGTGACGAGGTGAACCAACACTAGGTCGACCACTCTGCGCTCTCTGGGAAACGTGTCGGAGGTCGCGATCGCACCGTGAAAATTCCCTGTCCGGGAGCATTTTGAGAGACATGTGCGAATATTGAGGAGTGACGCCCGAGCAACTCGCCGATGCCTACGCTCGCACCTGCGTCGTGATTCCCGCCTTCAACGAGGGCAAATCGATCCAGACAGTGGTGCGTGCGGTGCGTGAGCACATGCCCGGCGCCACCGTGGTCGTGGTGGATGACGGGTCCACCGACGATACGGGAGCGAATGCGCGCGCCGCCGGTGCGGCGGTGTTATCGCTCGCGACGAATTTGGGTATAGGCGGCGCGGTCCAGACGGGCTATAAGTTCGCGCTACGGCGAGGCCACTCCTTCGCGGTACAGATCGATGGTGACGGCCAGCACGACCCGAGCGAGACGTATCACCTCTTCGAACAACTGGTGGATGGTGACGCGGACCTCGTCGTGGGCTCGCGATGGTTGGGACGCGGTGACTATGTCGCACCTCGCAATCGCCGCTTCGCGATGAAGTTTCTCCAGGCGCTGGTGTCGTGGCGCGCGCGAAGCCGCTTCACCGACACGACCTCGGGCTTTCGCGCGTTGAATCGCCGGGGCATCGAACTCTTCGCGGTGCACTATCCGACCGACTATCCCGAAGTGGAGTCAATCGTGCTGGCGCGTCAATTCGGACTGCGGGTGAGCGAAGTTCCCGTCAAGATGGAGGCACGAGAGCACGGTACGTCGAGTATCCGGGGTCTCAAGACCCTGTACTTCATGATCAGAGTGACCGTCGGACTACTGGTCGGCGTTATGGGAGGAGAGGAATTATGAGAGGAAACATTCTCGCGGGGATTATCAGTATCGTCTTGCTCGCGGTCACCATTCGCGCGATTCGCAAGAAGCAATTGACGGAGATGCACGCCATCTTGTGGCTCGGCGTCAGTCTGGCGACGGCCCTGCTCAGTGCGTCGCTCCCCTTCGGCTCCTTCACGCCGCTAGCCCATCTCTTTGGAATGTCCAATCCGCCCGACATGGTGCTCGTCTTCGGGCTCTTCTTCTTCGCTCTCTTCACTTTTCATCTCTCGGTGTCGATGAGCCGACTCTCGGCCCATCAAAAAGTGCTCGTGCAGGAATTGGCGCTCATGAAGGAAATGTTGGATTCCGAGTCCGCTTCGTGAGCGGCGAGACACTCGTCAATCCTGCGACGTCGTCGCCGCTCGCGTTGTCGCCGCGCGCGATGCTCCCCTCGGTGGGACCAGTTTGAGGGGCGAAGGGTCGCGCGTGAAGGTCGTGACGGGGTCGATACGTCGTGGCTAGGCGCCCATTCCTCCAGGCCCCGCTCAAGCGGCGTCAGTGGATTCTCTACGGATTCACTGGTGCGGTGGTCACGGGGCTCACCTTCGCGACGGTGGGATTCCCCCCCCTCCTGTTCCTGGCGGGAGTCTGGGTGTTCGCCGCCATTGTCAATCGTTGGGTCAGTGCGCTCTCGGGACCGACGTCGTGGATGGCCGGAATCGTGATCGAGTCGACCTTTGTCATCGGCGAGAGCGGAATCCTCGCGCTTCTGGTGCCGCGTGCTCATCCCCAATGGGTGTACGTGGTGCTCCTGCTCGTGCCGCTCGTAGCGGGGTTCGGCGCGTACTGGCGCCTCTCGGGAACACCGCACCCGAGCACGCGACGGTCGAACGTGCCCGTGAGCGGCGAACCGTGGCTCGCGGTGATGTGCGTGGTGCTCGTCGAGGCCATGTTCGAGGCGATCAAACTCCACGGCAACGACTTTGGACTGACGTGGTTCATGACGGGTGATGCTCGCAACCAGGTCGTCGGCACGCGACAGATTCTCGCCGCCGGTGGCATCACGCTGAAGGAGATGACGTCCTACCCCGCACTGGTGAATGCCATCAGCGCGGTCTTCGACGGAGCCGGAGGTCGTAGCAATCTCGCCGCCGCCGCCCTGATGGTGCGCGACGTGCAGGCCATGGTGGCGACCGTCGTGCTGACCTGCGTCGCAGTGGCCCTGGCCTTCATCGCCGCGATCACCGAGACGTTCACTCGGGCCGACGGCGACCCTCAGCGGTTACCGCTGTATCTGGTGATCCCCTTGGGTGCGGGCGGGTCCATCTCGATCGGCGCACTCTTCCTCGGTCTGGGCTCGTCGGGAGGATTCCTTTCGGCGATGGGGTGTCTCGTCTTCGCGCTCGCCGCGTTGGTTCTGGGAATGAGGATCGTCAACGAGTACGAGAATTTCACACTGGTGACATTGACCTTCGCGCTCTTCCTCGTGGTGGGTTCGTGGACCTTCGTGGTGGTAATCCCGGCGCTGGCCCTCGGATTTGGATTCCTCGGCGGCGCACGTCACCTCGGTGAGTTGCGCCGAGCGTCGTCGGCGGCGTCTGAGTTGCGAGCGACCAAACTCACCTTGGCGTTCGCCGCGCTCAGCGTGGCGGGAGTCGTCGGCGCCCTGCTGGTGAAGGGCTCGACGCTGGTGGCCCAACTCAAGTCGCCGGGTGGAATCGTTGCCGGCAATCCGCGCATCTTCGTGTGGATCGGGGTCGCCGTCATCGCCGTGGCGGCCGTCGCCCCCACTCCCCGACAGCGATGGGTGCGCAGTCTGCTCCTGAGTGAGTTCGCCGCTCTCGCGCTCCTCGTTGCCTGGATGCACACGTTCCACCCGGGTGGCGTGGACTGGTCGTATTACGCGACCAAGATGCTGTGGTTGGCCACCTGCACGGTCGTGTGGGTGCCGTTCGTGCTCCTGACTGACCTCTTGAGAAAGGTGGATCAGTGGGTGCGCCGAGTCGGCGCACGAGCTCTGGCGCACGTGTCATTGGCACTCGTGGGTTCGAGCGGCTTGCTGTGGGGGGTCAGTCACGAGACGCCGTACCCATTCCCCTGGCACTGGGCCTTCATTGGCTCCACCTTCCCCACGCCCATGATGATCCAGACGGTGATTCGCGAGGCCAATGTGGGTGGCCCCTTCGTCTTTTGGCAGTACTCGGTTCCGGCCGACGACAAGCTCGGCAATTTCTGGTCGGCGTTGACGTGGGACTACACCGCCAGCGGCACGATCAAGGCGACACACTCGGCGGTGACGTTCCCCTCGTGGGCCTCGGGTGAGCAGGGATCATTGTCCGAGTTGTGCCAGATCGTTTCGGACTACCGACTGCGCATCGTGACGAAGAATCCGAGCTTGATTCCGACGTTGCACCTGACGTGCAAGGGGTATAAGCCGGTCGCGGGCCAGGCGAATGAGCACTAGGCGCCGGTCGCGCGACCCGCGCAGCGCTCAACGCGCCTAACGCGAGCCTGACTTCAGGGTTGTGGGGGAGTCAAGAGTCGCGTCAGGCCCTCTTGGACAATGGAGACCTGGAGTTCGCCGTCGCGCGAGAACAAGAAGCCGCGAGCCAACCCACGGCCCGCGTGGGCGATGGGCGAGTCCATGTCGTAGAGCATCCATTCGTCAGCGCGCAGGTCACGATGGAACCACATGCAGTGATCGAGACTCGCGCCCATGAAGGAACCATCGTCCCAGCGCACCTGGTGAGGGGCCAGCATGGCGTCGAAGAGGTTCATGTCGCTGGCGTAGGTGACGATGCAGGCGTGCAGCAATGGATCGTCGGCCAAGTGCCCGTCCGCGCGAATCCAGAGTTGCTGGCGTGGCTCGGGGGAGTGCCCCGGGTGCCAGGGCAGCTCTCCGATATAGCGCTGTTCGATCGGATGTGGCAGACGGTTCCAGTCGTCGACGTAGCCGAACTCGGTGTGCGCGCGTTGTTGTACCGGGAGAATCGACTCGGGTGGAGGTACGTCGGGCATCGCCACTTGGTGCTCGAGACTCACTTCGTCGCGGTGGAAACTTGCCTGCAGGTTGTAGATCGCACGACCGTGCTGGATCGCTACGACGCGTCGGGTGGCGAAACTACGGCCGTCGCGGATGCGGTCCACCTCGTAGAGGGTGGGCGCGCTCGAGTCGCCGGGGCGCAAGAAGTACGAGTGCAGCGAGTGCACGCGACCCTGGTCGACGGTACGACCGGCCGCCATGAGGGCCTGGGCGGCCACTTGCCCGCCGAAGGTGCGCTGGCGATCTCCCTCGGGGTGCTTGCCGCGAAAGATGTTGACCTCGATGGCTTCGAGATCTAGCAGGTCAACAAGAAAATCGAGAGCGAGGGACATAGGACCATTGTGCCAGCCTCGGCGGTTCTCGGCGCAGGAACTAAGGTTGAGGGGTGTCCATTGCCGTGAGCGACATCGTCGCTTGGTCTAAGTCCCACGAGGGTAAGAAGCTCATCCGTTTCACGGCGGCCTCGGGAATCACCACGGCGGTCTCTCTGAGCACGATTCTCATCGTCTACGGATTCCACCTCCTGCCCGGCATCATCTCGGCCACGTTGTTCGGCAACATCGTGGCGATTGTGCCCTCGTACTACTTGACGCGCGTCTGGGCCTGGGGCAAGCGCGGCCGCAGCCACTGGCGCAAAGAGGTCTTGCCGTACTGGCTGATGTCCTTCGCCGGCATCGCCTTCTCACTGATCGGCGCGTCGTGGGTCAAGAGTTTCGTTCACGGTCACGACCTCGATCACTCGGTCAACACCATGCTGGTGGGAGGCATGAACCTGGTTAGTTTCGGCGTGTTCTGGGTCTTGAAGATCCTGTTGTTCAATCGAATCTTCCACACCCATCCGCTCGTCGGCATCGACGAACATCTTCGCGAAGAGGAAGAAAAGCAGGGTGCCACGGAACCTGCGTGAGTTACGCGAGTGGTCGCGCAGCTATGAGGGCAAGAAGTTAATCCGCTTCACCACGACGTCGCTCATCTCGACGGCCATCTCCGAGAGTCTCATTCTCATCACCTACGGTTTCAAGATCATTCCGGGTGAGGTCCAGGCCACGTTATTCTCCAACGTCGCCGCGATGCTGCCCGCCTATCACCTCAACCGGCGTTGGGCGTGGGGCAAGCGCGGTCGCTCCTCGTTACGCGGAGAGATATTGCCCTACGTGGGAATGTCCTCGTTCGGCATGACCTTCTCGCTGGTCGGCGCCACGTACGCGCGACACGTCGTGCATTCGCATCACTGGCCCCACCTCTTCGATACCGCAATCGTGGGCGGTACCAACATCGCCGCATTCGCCATCTTCTGGGTCCTCAAGATGCTGTTGTTCAACCGCATCTTTCATCCGGGGCATCGCCCTACGCGGGCCAAGCATTCGCTACGCGCGCAGCGCGAGCGGGTCAGTCGCGAAAGTTCGTGAACTGCAGGGGAACGTCGAGGTCGGCTTCCTTGAAGAACGCGATCGCCGTCTGCAGGTCGTCGCGTTGCTTGCCGGTCACGCGCACTTGATCACCCTGAATGGAGGAACTCAGGTTCTTGACTCCCATATCCTTGACCATCTTGTTCACCTTCTTGCCGACCTCTTGAGAGATTCCGGCCTTCAGATTCACCTTTTGACGGGCGCTGCCGTGGCTCGCGACTTCGACCTTGCCCGGGTCGAGGGTCTTGAGCGACACCGAACGCTTCACCATCTTTTCCTTCAGCAACTCGAAGAGTGCGCCGAGGCGGTCCTCGGTGGAGGCGGACAGCGTCAGCTCCTTGTCACTGATCTCGATGGTGGCGCCAGTACCCTTGAAGTCGAACCGGGTCGACGCTTCGCGGTTGGCTTGATCGACAGCGTTACGAACTTCTTGCATGTCGATCTCGGAGACGATGTCAAAACTAGGCATAGCGAAAGTCTAGGACTGCTCATTGGAACCGTCGCGATCCCAGGCACTAGGCTCGTGCACGGGTCGGTGCCCGAGCGGCCAATGGGATCTGGCTGTAAACCAGACGGCTTTGCCTACGGGGGTTCAAATCCCTCCCGGCCCACCACGGTCAATTCAGCGAGGCTGAATTGACCACGTCCCTCGGGCGCCGCGGCGAGTACGGTGACTAGTCGTGAATGACTCGATGTTTCATGGTCTGGCGCGCGGCGCCCACTGGGTGTACCGGCGCTACGAGAGCGCCGCGGGAACGCTCGAGTCCGGCATTGAGTTTCTCGAACGTCGCTACACCCCCCTGGGACGATTTCGACCCGGTCCGTTCGAGGGCTGGGAGTTTCTCTGGCAGCCCGCGGTGCTGGGATTCCTCGCCATGTGTCTGCTCTTCGCGGGCGGATCATTTCCAAACTCGCCACTCAAACTCGACATGGCGGGCACCTGGTTCTTCGGTGAGCCAGCCCGCGCCATCTCCACCTCGCCCACCCAAGTGACACTGTTGCTCTCGGTGGTCTTGGGCTACGGGGGCTTGTTGCTGTTGATGCGGGTGTGGTTGCGGCTGGTGGAGATACTCAAATTGCACCCCGGCGCTCCACTGCGTTCATTGTGGTGGATTTTCGCCATGTGGGCGGCACCGATGGTGGTGGCCCCGCCGATGTTTTCGCGCGACGTCTTCAGTTACGCCGCGCAGGGCGAGATGACCAGCTACCACCTCAGCCCCTACGTGCTGGGTCCGTTCTCGTTGGGATCGAGTCCCTACGTGAATCCGGTGGACCCCCTCTGGGGCAACGCCCCCGCTCCCTACGGTCCCTTTTTCTTGAGCCTCGACGGCTCGATCGACCGACTCGCTCAGCACAATCAGCTCGCCACGGTGATAGGTCTACGCCTCCTCGAGGTGGTGGCGGTCGTGGCGCTGGGCCTGGGGGTGAGCGCTCTCGCACGGCACCTGGGTCGTGACCGCGGCGAGGCGTTCGCCCTGAGCACCCTCAACCCCATCGTGCTGATCACCTTGGTCGATGGTGCCCACAACGACGCGCTGATGGCGGCTCTGCTGGTCTGGGGCGTGGTGTTGGCCCTGCGCCGTCACTTGGTCTGGGCGGTGGTGGTGTGCTCGTGTGCCGCGGCCGTCAAGGCGCCCGCAGCGCTCGGTCTCGTCTTCATCGCGTGGACGTGGCTGGGATCACGTGCGTCGTTGCGCGAACGTCTACGCCCCATTGGTCTGTCGCTGGGAGTGACGGCGGTGGTGTTCGCCCTGTGGACGTGGTTGGCGGGCTTCGGTTGGGGCTGGGTCGCCAATTTGACGTCGAACGGCGCCGTGCGCAGTTGGGATGCGCCCATGACGGCCCTGGGTCTAGCGCTGGCAGACACCGGACACGTCCTGGGGTTGCACTCGCTCAGCGTCACCACCATGCTCACGGTAACCCGCTCACTGGGTTTCGTCTTGGCCCTAGGAGCCACCGCGTGGTTGCTGCTCGCGGGCAAGCGACACTCCTGGGTGCGCCTCCTCGGGCTCTCGCTGCTCGTTCTGGTCGTGCTCGGACCGGTGGTGCAGCCGTGGTACTTCGTCTGGGGCGTCGCGCTCTTGTCGGCCAGTTACGTTCGTCGCCAACATTTCTGGATTCTCTTGTTGTCCATTGTTGGTCCCTTCGCGGGCCTGCCCGGTGGTCGGGACTTAGTCACGGGTCTGGTCCAGTCCAACGTACTGCTCATCGCCACGGCGATTGTCGTCCTCGGGGGGGTACTGGTGGTCCCGATGGGTCGCTGGACTCAGTGGAGTTGGGCGCACGAGCCCAGCGACGTGTTGCAGTCCTAGTCGCGTCCGTCGGGAACGACGTACTGATACTCGACGACGTCGAGCCAGCGATTGTGCTTGCGGCCCACTTCGATCTCGGTTCCGACCAGGGTAAACCCTACCTTCTCGTGGAGCCGGATACTTCCTCCATTCTCGCCGACGATGCGAGCGATGATGGCGTGATATCCCGAGATCTTCGCGGTGGAGATAAGTTCTTTCATCAGGAGTTCACCCACCCCGCGACCGCGCGCTGCGCGATGGACGTAGACCGAGTTTTCGACGGTCGAGGCGTAGGCGGGGCGCGAGCGGAACGGCGAAAAAACGGCGAAACCAAGGATTCTCTCGCCGTGTGCGCCCACCTCGCCCACCTCGTCGCTCTCGTTGATCGCCACGAAGCACGGGTGCGACGACTGGTGCGCGACGATCCACTCGCGCTGCTCGGTGAGCGAGCGCGGGACGAGGTCAAAGGTGTTGGTCGTCTCGAGAACCTCGGGGTTGTAGATGGCCATGAGCGCGGTCGCGTCGGCAGTTTCGACCAGGCGGGTTCTCATCGCCTAAAAGGGTAGTCCTTGGCGGTTGGAAACAAGTGCCCGTGGCGGAGTACACTGACCAACCGTGTCATTTTGACACGACTGCCCTCTTAGCTCAGTGGTAGAGCACTTCCATGGTAAGGAAGGGGTCGTCGGTTCAATCCCGACAGAGGGCTCGCCAGGCGGCGTAGCTCAGGTGGTTAGAGCACACGGCTCATAATCGTGGTGTCGCGGGTTCGACTCCC
>JARCRU010000019.1 GCA_029850535.1 Actinomycetota bacterium
CGTCGCCATCGTGCGTTCACTCGCGATGCAACCCTCACTGCTCTTGTTGGACGAGGTCACGAGCGCACTGGATCCCACGCTGGTCGGGGAGGTACTCGACCTACTCACCGATCTCGCGAAGTCCGGCACCACGATGCTGATCGCGACGCACGAGATGAATTTCGCGCGCGACGTGGCGCACCAAATGGTCTTCCTCGATCACGGAGTCCTCGTCGAACAGGGAACTCCCGAAGATCTCTTTGAACGACCCCGACACGAAGCCACCCGGTCGTTCTTGGAGCGGGTGAAGTAGGAAATCAAGAAGCCTGGGCCCGCACTTCGGACATCGTCACCACCAGGTCGAAGAGTTCCTGGTCGCGATCCCACGTCAGGTGCTCACGCACTCGCTCCAGAGGAAGCCACACCAATTCGTCGACCTCGTCGTTCGGAGAGAATTCCCCCGCCGCGACGCTCATGAGGTAATAGGCGACAATCTTGGGCCGCCCCTTACGGTGCGTGTAGTTGGTCGTACCGGCGAAACGGATCACCTCGCAGTGCATGCCGGTCTCTTCCCAGACTTCGCGAAGTGCCGCTTGCTCAAAGGTCTCGCCAGCGTCGAGCTTGCCCTTGGGAAACGTCCAATCACCGCGAGCCTCACGAAAGATGCACGCTACTTCGAAGCGACCATTGGTCACCGAACGGATGACGATGCCCCCCGCGGCACGTATGAGGTCGCGCGGGGCGTCGTGGGGAATGATCAACTCTCCGGTCATCAGGTACACAAACCCCACGGTAGATGAGCGAGGATGTCCGCTTCGGCTTTTAGGGTGAACTGTCGCGAAGATTTCACCTTCGTAGAGTAGTAAGAATGTTGGCCACGGCCATGGCGCTCGCGCGGCGGGTATCGCCGACGGTGTGGCGGGCGGGGGGAATTGCTGGCTTTTCGAGCACTGTTAGCCCCAACGTCGAACCTCCAGCGGCCAATGTCTCGACGGCAAGGGAGTTCTGCCCCAACGGCCTCGGTGGCGTGTAGCGCTTTCGGACCCGCGTCACGCCTCGCGCCGCCGACTGATCGTCTCGCGCCTGGCCCCATGCGCGCTCGGGGCGTCACTCGGGAGCGACCTCCACTTGACCCTCCCGTCCAGTGCATTTCGTAGCGTCGCACGCTGTGGGGGATGGGTGGACACGTGGCTCATTTCACGACTCTCGTCGCGCGCGGTGCGTGTACGGGTCGTGGGCATCGGCGTGTTCACCACCATCCGATTGACCTGATGAAGCCGGTGACACAATTAATGACTTTTTCACTAGGATTTATGGCATGAAGAAGTTGTTCGCATTCCCTAATCCCGTGAATGACGCGGCGGCGCGCAGCGTCGCCCTCGGCGTCGTTCTCATGTCCGTCCTCTCTCTCGTCACCGGTTGGTCGTGGATGCTCATTCCCCTAACCTACGGATTCATCGCGCGAGTCGCCACCGGGCCAACCCTCTCGCCCCTCGGCCAGTTCGCGACCCGCGTGAGCGGTCCACGTCTGGTGAGTTGGCAGAAATTTGTCCCGGGGCCACCCAAGCGTTTCGCCCAGGGTATTGGCGCTGTCTTGACGATCTCAGCCTCGCTCACGTGGCTCTCAGTTGGCTGGTCCGCCGCTCGCTGGTTCCTCGCCCCTCTCATCGTCGCCGCCTCGCTCGAAGGATTTCTCGGATTCTGCCTGGGTTGCACCCTTTTTGGATGGCTGATCCGCTGGGGTCTCGTGCCCGAGACGATCTGTGAAGAATGCGGCGATTTGTCCAAGCGCTACGCCGCGGCGGGTTACCCCCTCAAGAGTGACTCTTAAAATTTCTGTAACTTTTGAGGCGCCGGGGGTGCGCGATAACACGGTCGACTCCCAGGTTTCCTAGGCTGTGTTCATGTCGACATTTTCGCGCCGCTCAATTGCGCCCCTTCTCGCGGTGGCAGTGGCCTTCGCGTCGCTCGTTACGCCCATCTCCAACGTGGCCAACGCCGCCGACGCGCGAGTGGTCGTAGCGGGCGCCAGCGCACTGCCCGCCTCTGCTCGGGTCGTGCCCCAACGTCTCACGACCAATTTTGATGTCGCCTTGACGTTGCGCAACGCCGCGGGTCTCAACAGTTTCCTCACCGCACTCTCCACGCCGTCGTCGCCCTTCTATCGCCATTTCCTCACTCCCACCCAGTTCGCCGCGCGATACGGTGCCTCGCCAACCACCCTCCAGAGAGTGCGTTCCTATCTCGAGAGATTTGGTCTGCACGTGCGACGGGTCACCACGAGTCGAACTTTGCTCGAGATGTCCGGACGCACCACTGCGATTGCCCGTGCCTTCGATACTCCCGTTGAGACGGTGCACCTGGCCGATGGATCCTTGCGCGCTCAGTTCACTCGCCCGGCCACGTTGCCTGCATCGATTGCTCACGATGTCTCTGCCGTCGCTGGTCTCTCGAGCGTTGTGTCGCCCTCCTCACGACTCGTGTCCGCGCACGCGACCGCACCTCGCGCCGCGCACGTGACGTTGCCGAGCACGTGCGCCAACGCCGCGACCAGTGGCGCCAGTGGTGGCTACACCGTGCAGCAACAAGCTCAGCTCTACGGACTGGCGGGCGCGTGGAGTGCCGGCCAGAACGGAGCAGGTCAGACCATCGCCGTCTACGAACTCGGCCAGTACAGTGCCGCCGACAGCGCCGTGTACTTCCAGTGCTACGGGTTGAACCCTTCAATCTCGACGGTCAGCGTCGATGGCGGCGCACAAGGTGGCTTCAGTAACGAGGCCACCATGGACGTCGAGGCCGCCGGCGCGCTCGCACCCGGCGCCGCCCTGAAGATCTATCAGGCGCCCAATGCCTCGTCCGGCCCCGTCGATCTGTTCGCTCAGATTGCGAACGACAACACCGCCTCGATCGTCTCCACCTCCTGGGGCGACTGCGAGATCGATCCGAGTGGAGCGGTGCAGGCCGAACAGGTGATCTTCCAGCAAATGGCGGCCCAGGGCCAGACGGTCATCGCAGCAGCCGGTGACAACGGCTCGTCGGACTGCACCGGTATCGTGTCGAACGCGCCCGCGGTGGACGACCCGGCCTCTCAGCCCTACGTCACCGGAGTCGGCGGTCTCAGCGTCACCTCGATCTCGCCGCTCACCCAAACGGTGTGGAACTCCAACGGCGGCGCGGGGGGAGGCGGCGTCTCACAGATTTGGTCGCGCCCGACGTGGCAGAGTGCCCCCGGGATCGCCCCCGGGGCAACGATGCGCATGGTGCCGGATCTCTCGGTGATGGCCGACCCTCTCGCCGGGTTCATCAACTACTTCACCAGCAATGCCAACGCCTGCCAGGGATGGTGTTCTATCGGTGGCACCTCAATCGGTGCACCGCTGGTGAGCGCCCTCGTCGCGACGGCCGCGCAGGTGTGCAACACGCCACGACTGGGCTTCATCAACCCGACCCTCTACGCCCTGGCGCGCAGTGGCAAAGGCTTCGTCGACGTCACCACTGGTAGCAACGATCTCTTCGGGACCGGTCAGTACAGCGCGGGCGTCGGCTACGACATGGCCTCAGGACTCGGTAGCCCCGACCCGACATTCGTCAATGACCTCTGTCCGAGCCCCGCCAGTCCCGCTCACAGCTCCCTGATCTCTTCCACCGCGACGAACTACGCCCTGAGCCCTTCACATTTCACGGTCGCCCTGCGTGACGCGAATGGCAATCCCGTCACCGACACCGCGGTCACTCTCATCGTCCACGCGCACGCCGGAAACGTGCTCATCGATTCAGACCCCTCGAGCGCACGCGCCGCGAGTTCATCGCTCTACACCGTCACCAGCGACACCAGCGGCAACGCCACCTTCACTTTGACGGCGAGCGAACCGACCTCGGTAGTGCTCACGGTGAAGCTACATGGGGCACCCCTCTACTCCACGACGCTGGTGGTTCATCCGGTTCCGCTCAACCGCCTCGCTCCGGTAACCCCCGTGGTGACAGGTGTGAGCCCCCGCCACCGCGGTGCGGTGATCACGTTAAAGCCACACGCGGCGAATACCCCCTTCGTCGTCGCAGTACAAATCAGTCTCGACGGGGGTCAGAACTGGCACTCCTACCCCGGGCGTGCTACCAGCATTGTGCTCACCAACCTCAAGGGGGCGAGTACGTATCTCGTGAGAGTTCGTGCGAGAAACGCCATCGGCTATAGCCCAATCTCACGGGCACTACGTTTCACGACGCTTTCGTGATCCGCTAATTGGCGCCAACTAGGCTGAACGTACACGTTTTCGAGCGAGGAAGTCCCCCCATAGTCAAAGGATGCGAGTGAGGTTTCGACGAACAACAATGGTGGCCAATATCGTCATCATCGGCGCAACGCTCCCCGCGGTGGGGTTTGGTGTGGCGTCATCGTCGAACGGTGCCGCACCGCTCTTTGAATACGACAGCTCCGCAACCGGCTCTTGGAGTACGCAGGGACTTTCCGCCGACCTCGGTGGGCACTCCATCATCGGTGGCGCCCACGCCGTCGCGGGTGACGGCGAGTTCGCGCTGAGCGCGCGGCTCGAGAATGGCGACCTCGGCCTCTTCGTGCGCAACGCGAGCACGACGACCGCCTTCTACAATCTCACCACACTGGTGAACGCCCCGGCGGCGGCGGCGGACCCCAACGTCTTCCTCGACCCTTTCGGCAACGTCGACGTGGTCTACGTCAGCACCCACAGTCGACTCATCCTGATCACGCCGCACGTGGTATCGACGCCGCTCACCTCGACGACGACATCACACGTCAGTTCGCATGTCATACCGGCCAATCAGAGCAACGTCCCGAGTGGTGGCGTCACGTCGTCAGCCCCCTTCAACGTCACCGACCTCACCGTCGTGAGTCATGTCCCGATGAGCCCCGGAGTGGTGAGCGTCTCGGTGTCGAGCATGTCGGCGATGATTGTGGACCGTTCTACCAAGGGTGACGCCGTCGTGCTTCCGATGCAGTGGCGTCAACTCAATACTCCCCCGTCACTGGGCGCCGCCGTTGACGTCACCGCACTCACCGGCTCACCGACGTTGCTGAACACCCCCGTCTCCCTACCGGGCAACACCTCCGCGTTCGCGGCAACGACCACTGCGGGTCACGTCGAGTACTTCTCCCAGACGGTCGCTGGAACAGGATCATGGACGGCGACCGACGTCACCAACCTCTCGGTAAGTCCACCCAGCACGGGTCAGTTGTCAATAGCGACGAATGGTCCCACCATCTATATCGCCAGTCTCTCGACCGCCAATCACGTGCAATTGTTCGCCGCCTCCTCCACGAGCGCGGCGCTCTGGAAGTACCGTGACCTGACTTCGGTCATCACTGGTTCACCGGTGTGGACGGGCAATATCTTCTTGAGCGCTACTCCGACGTCGATCAATGTCGCGGGTCGCGCCGCCAACTGGGGTGACATCTACGACTACACCGACACACTGCCGGCAATCACGTGGACCTCCAATGACGTTTCTCTCAGTGCGGGTGCCACGACGGCGAGTACCATCGCCGGAGTCACCGGTCTCTTCAATGGAACGTCTCTGCAACTCTTCGCCACGGGAGTGGGCACGGTCGCCGCGCGCGGCGTCGGGGTCTACGCGATTCCCCGCAATGACTGGACCCGCGCCATCACCGACGGTTGGCCCATCATCTCTGAGACCGGAGGTCTCGGTACTCTGAGCGCCCCCTGGGTGGGATTCGCCCCACCGACTCCCCTCACCCAATCGCCGGACTACTTGATGGGACGTAGCATCCTGGCCTCGAAGAAGCGTGAAACCTGGCTCTCCTTCTGGACCGTGAGTGGACCCCTCACCCCGGCGGATCAGACCCCGGCGTCCTATTACAACCACGGTTTTCTAGCGGGGCAGTGGGTGGCTCAGCAGATCGACCAATACCACCTGACCGGCATGAACCTCAAGCCCAATTGGGTCATCCTCGAC
>JARCRU010000020.1 GCA_029850535.1 Actinomycetota bacterium
CGATTTTGAATGTTGCGTGTGTGTTGCTTGGAGAGTTCAAGCCGCGCTTCAAGTTGCAGGACAGCTGCTTCGAGTGGGGGAAGATCCTCCTCAATTGTCGCTTCGACGATTGCTCGAGATGTGTCGAAATAGGGGTGCGCCAGCCAGTCTCGCATACCGGCCGCGTCAGACCACCTGATATCTGGCTCGCTCGCGAGGAGTTCGGGATCCAACAACTTAACGGCCTCGCCAATCTCGATAAGTCGTAACCGAATGGCGTCGAAAATGAGTCCGTCGGAAAGATCGCCACGAGTGAGGTGGCTCCTGATTGCGGTGATTGCGTCAACAATATCGGCGAGGCGCTCCTCGTCGTGTCGTGCGCTCAAAGTGGGATGGCCTCTCGTTCAACCTCTTCGCGAACCCGAGGTCGGAGGCTGTCCGAAGGAGCAACGTCAACAGAGACGCCAAGAATCTCTGAGAGTTCCCTGCGCAGTGCTTCCAACGCAAATAGTCCGGTCTTCCGATCCAAATCGACCACCAAGTCGACGTCACTGTTGGGCTGATCTTCACCCCGCGCAGTGCTTCCAAAGACGCGGACGTTGCTCGCACCATGGCGCGCCGCACAGGCGAGTATCGAGCGTCGGCGCTGGCGGAGCCGACGACCCAGAGGGGTGTCCGGGAGTCCGAGCGGGTAATCACTCGAACGCTCCAACTCGAGGACGAGGCGGTGTCCCGTCGCGTGTACGAGTCGTTCGAGCGTCGAGACCGACGGTTCCCTGCGGCCGGACTCGTATGCACTGATCACGCTTTGGGCGACGCTCGCACGACGTGCAACATCGGTCTGCGACAGCCGGGCGCTGACACGTGCTCGTTTCAGGAGATCTCCGGTTCTGCTGTTCTCGGGCTTCGCCATACGTCTACCCTAGTACGTATTGTCTATGAGCAGAAACCGAGATTAGAGAAATTCCGGTTCTTATGGCGTGACTCAAGGTCCACTCCGAATCGATGGTTTGGTGGTTGCCAACCTTGATCGTCGTCACCCGCAAGGTCGGCTAGCGAGGAAGTCACAGCGGCCCGATACCATCGCGGTCAATGAAGCCGTCCAGACTCCTTCTTCGACTGACGAGCGGAGCGGTTACGAATGTTGACTTTTCAGATGCGCAACTTCTGCTCGAGGCGCTTGGCTTCGAAGAATTGAGAGTAACTGGCAGCCAACACCTGTACGCGCGACTCGATGTTCCCGAACAGTTGAACCTGCAAGATCGGCGAGGTCAGGCGAAGCCCTATCAACTTCGCCAACTCATTTCTCTGGTGAAGCGGTATGATTTGACAATCGAGGAGAGCGAGTGATGCTTCCGGTCTATCCGATCAACGTGTTCTGGAGCAACGAAGATGAAGCGTGGGTGGCCGACGTCCCCGACCTGTCTTATTGCTCGGCGCTAGGCGACACACCGCACGACGCCGTGGCCGAAGTCGAGGTTGCAATTGCTTCGTGGCTTGAGGCTGCATGGTCGAGTGGTCAATCGATACCGCCGCCGTCGTCGCGGATGGCTAGGGCGTGAGGGAACGCGGAGCGATTGATCACTTTCGGGTCGGTCGGATTGTTTCAACTGAGTGTGACACGTAGATTCTTGAATCGGTAGTTGCCCGAACTCGGTTCTTCTTGTGTGACCAAGGTCCACAAAGTTGGCCTTCACGAATCTCGGTGAAGTCTCGCTAGTGCCTCAGGCGGTGAAGTCACCTCATTGACCAGGTATCGTGCCGTTTTCGATTGTTGGTCTGAAGGAATCTGGACGGTATGGCGCAGACTTTTGATGCTTGCTCGGCGTGAGGAACTGATATTCTTTACAAATATGGAAAAAGTAAAGAAACGGTGGCGTGGCACCAGGATTAGCGAGAAGCACCAGGTGACGATTCCAATCGACGCGATGCGAGTCGCTGGTTTGGAAGCGGGTGAGCGTGTCATAGCAAGAGCTGATGGCCCTGGACGGGTGGTGCTCGAGCGCGAAGAGGATGTTCTTGAGAGTTTTTCTGGGTCCTTGACGGGCGTATTCGAACACGGAATCCTTGAACAACTTCGCAACGAATGGGACTAACCGTCATCGACGCAGGTATTCTCATTGGTTTCTTCGACGACAGCGACGCACACCATCTCGGTGCGAAGAGAGAATTGGCGAACGGTCGCCAGCGCGGAGACCAAATAGCAGTTCCGGCCTCAGCCCTTGCAGAGGCGCTGATATCCCCGGCGCGCGATGGCGAGTCGTCGATCACGGCAATTCGCGAGTTCATCGATCGTTTCCCACTCGTGGTAGCTGAACTTGATATTGAGATTGCCGTTGTGGCTGCGAGATTGCGAGCTCGTCACGGCCAGAAACTCAAGTTGCCCGACTCTTTAGTGATTGCTACCGCTATTCAACATGGCGCTGGTGTACTTGTTACAACCGATCGAGGTTGGCCCACAAAGAGCAAATTGGGTTTCGAAGGGAATCTCATTAGGCTCTAAAGATTTGCGATTCGTCATGGTGACCGTCGTGGCTCCTGGCGCACACGCCAAATAGAACACAGCCTCTCAGCTTGCGATTAAACCTAAGTCCTACTCGCTGACGTCTTCTTTCAGGATGAGTTCGGCGGCTTTCGCGTCGATGGTCCGTATCTGGGCGAGTAGGTCACGGATGCGACGGTCGTTGCCGATCCACTCCCGGTAGAGCTCAG
>JARCRU010000021.1 GCA_029850535.1 Actinomycetota bacterium
GCTGGTCATCGAATGCGTCGCCCTACAAGCGGTAGCAAATGCGGAGGACGTCCGCCAAAGGACTCCTAATAGTGACTGAGATGCCAATAAATCGTGACGAAAGATATTCCAATTAAAAGACCGCCGAAAGTATAAGTTGCAAGTCGTCGCCTTGCCAACCAGGTAGAGCGTCTAATTGGATTCTCAATAACGTAGTAGAGCACAGCGGACAGCAACACCGAGAGAATCACAAGTTCAATTCGACTAGACAACGACAAGGGTGACGTGGCGTACTGCGTGGCGATCGCGATAATCGGCCAATGCACCAAGTACAGCGAATACGAGATGTTCCCTGTCCATTGGATCGGAGACAGTTTCACAATATTGCCGAAACGGTCTACCCCCCGTAATGATCCTCCGGCAACAATGAGTCCGGTTCCCAGAACTGGGGCAATAACGGCCGTCCCTGGCCACAAAGTCGTCGACGAATAGGACCAGGTACAAACGAGAATCGTCGCTAAACCGATGGCCGAGAGGATTAGTCCCGACCGGGGACCTCGACCACGCAAGTGCGGTCCGAGAACTGCGAGAAGTGCGCCCAACGCAAGTTCCCAAGCACGAGATAGTGGGGAGAAGAATGCCCAAAGTTCATTGCGATTCGATTCAACAATGCTCCATGCTAAAGACAATCCACCAATGGTCACCAGCGCCGTCACCAATCGAGTAACGGGCGAAGTCTTCTTCCAGGGATACGTAAGGACCAAAAACAAGACTGGCCATACTAAATAGAACTGTTCCTCAACAGCAAGAGACCAGTATTGCTGAAGCGTCGACGGTGGTTGAGTGGCGGTGAAGTACTGCGTTCCAAGAAGAGCAAAGTGAAAATTTCCGACGAATGCTGCAACGTATTTTGCGTCAACAGCATTGATTGCGCCAGTAACAAAACTCAACCAATGGTAAGTAGCGAAAACTGTGAGAACGAGTACTGCCGTCGCCGAAGGAAGTATCCGTCGAATCCGGCGCGCGTAGAAACCTGGAATCGAAGTGGTGCCTCTCGACGATCTTTCTCGCAGGAGTACGTTAGTAATTACGAAGCCCGAAATGACGAAGAAGACGTCAACCCCGAGATAACCACCGTGAACGCCAGGAAATCCCGCGTGATACAAGACAACCAGGAAAACAGCCAGGGCTCGCGCCGCTTGAATGTCCGGTCGGAACTCTGTACGATAATCCAACTCTTTGAGCTCATATGGAGTTGCTGAAGAATTCCTTGTCACGTTGGTGTATAGGTTTATGTGGCTTTAGTGGCCAAGTCAAGTATCCCTTTAGTGTCTTCGTTTTCACCCAAAATGGTTGGAGACCGACACGACGGTGAAATCGCTTCGCAATTCAAGGGAATTGGAACATCAAAATATTCCTCAACGTGTTGTCGTCGCATTGATTCAAAGTTCAAAATCTTGGCTATAAAGCACCTCAGCTCTCTTTCCGCACTACTCGGGTGCCAAATACGTCCCCCACTCAGAGGTAGCGATCGGCTGAAACACCCAGCAGATCAAGGAGTTGAAGTTGCTTGTCCGTGAGGGTCGGTGAGAACGTCTTCAGGAGATGCCCCTCCCCGTCGAAGAGGTGATGACGGGTAACTCCCTTGAAGAGTTCAAAGACGCGCTTCGTGCTCGGAGCTGCACTTGACCGGTCTTCAGGGTAGATCAGGATCTCGGTGATCTTTCGTTCGGCCATGGACCGGCGAACGAGCAATTCGACGAGCGAGCGCACCAGCAGGGCGATGAACTGACAGGCCATGAGACCTTCGATTCGCGCGGGATCACGCAGGAACATCGGGGCGACGAACAGGTCGCTCTTCAACTGGTGATGGCGACGCTCAAGATCGGGCTGGCGCTTGTAGGCGACGAGCAACTGCGCCTCGGCCATGTCTCGGTCGTTGGTGATGAGGGGCCAGCAGCCGTCGCTTCTCGCGTCATGAACGACGAGATCCTCGTCAACCGAGAAGCTCAGGTAGTGCCGAAGCCGGGTGACGCGTCGGTAGCGGGTGTCGGCGCCGGGTCGCCCCCGGGTCTCCTGGCGCATGCGCACCTCCTCGCGCTCTTGTAGCTCGAAGCGAACCCAGCGCGCCGAGGACGTCGCCTCGAGGGCCGCGCGAGCAGCGGTCTCGATCGCCACCACGTCCTTCATTCGGGTCTTGGGTGAGAGGAGGCGCTGGTTCAGCTCGTCGATCGCCGCGATGCCGGCCGCGATCCGGGACCTGCGGGTCTCGGCGTCATGATCAATCTTGGCGCTCGAGCGACACCAGATCACCCGGTAACCCTCCGCGCTCGGCCACGGGGCTGGCGCCGTTTGATAGAGGTTCGCGTCACCACCGACGTAGCGAGAGGGCCGGGTGAACGCCTCGGTCCAGTCCGGCTCGTTTTCAACCAGCCAGTCGCGCATCGCCCGGTCCTCCTTACGCGTGCGGGGCAACACCGAGACGAAGCGGCCCTGGTGACTGGCGATGTGGTCCATGTTCTCTCGCGTGGCGAGCTTGGAGTCAGCAACGTAGAGGAAGTCACGGCGAGCGAACAGTTGGCACAGCGAGTCCCAGGTGGCGACGTGGGTCGTGGAGTCCTCGGTGTTGCCGTGGGTGACGCGGTGCGCCACCGGCACCGCGCCGTCGCCGCTCACCGTCAAGATGAAGAGCAGCTGCTTCAGGTCTTCTCCGAACTACCGGCACGCAGTCGAAGACATCAAGAGGACGACTTTTCGAAGAGTTCAGTTAAGCGTTGCAGTCGGTGTCGATGAGGGTTCACTCTGTTCGGGACGCGGCGGGGTGGTGACGACGCGAACGGCAGTGCGAGCGAAGCCGGGTGTGTCGAGGTGGTCCTCGGTCTGACGGGCCGCGATCTCGTCCATGGTGGCAAGCTTCTCTCGCGTCGCGGCGAGGCTCACCTCGAGTCCTTCGCTTTCACCGGACCAGCCCTCGCGGATGGCTTCGTCGATGCGCGACCCGAGGTTGACCTCAATCTCGACGAGACGTGACCGCTGGCGCGGGTCGGGGCGAAGTAACGGGCAGCGGATGCAACTGTGCTCGTGGATACACGGCGTCGCGTAGGAGCGTCCGCACGTCCCGAGTGAAACCTTTCGGCGTTCGAAGTGGCCGAGGAACTCCTCCCACTCCTCTTCGCTCGGCACACGATACTCACTACTCGGACGCAGCGCTCTGCGCCGGGCGATGAAGGCGCGGTGCCCGTTGATCACCTCCTCGGGGTAGACGGCCTTGTAGCCCATGGTGACGTTGAGATCACGGTGTCCGGCGATGAGCTGAGCGATGTGCGGCGGCATGCCGTGCAAGATCGCGTCGGTGATGAACATTCTGCGAAAGTCGTGTGGGGAGTATCGCAGCGCCTTGCCGTCGCGTCCGGTGATCCCGGTTCGCTCAACGACACGACCAAGCAGGTCGCGGATCGCCTGTGGGCCGATGGGACGGTGCTCGGCGCCGAAGCGGCGCTGGAACAAGAGCGGCATCGGGGCCAGCCACGTGCGTTCGTGCTCGTCGTAGGCGAGGACGAGGGGCACCGTCTGGTTCTCGCCACGAACGCGACAGATGATCGCGCTGAGCACGTCCGCGAGCTCGGGACTGATGACGAGGAGCCGTTCGACGTCGGTCTTGGAGGGAGCGACGTGCAGTAACGGAACGACCTCGCCAGTGTCGGGCAGTCGGTACTCGATCATGTCGTGGTGCGAGAGCTCGCCGAGCTCTTCAATGCGCACGCCGGTGTGGCGCAAGACCTCGATCGCCGCCCACGCCCAGAACGCCCAGTGCTCTTCCAAGGTGAGGTCGCGGCGCTGGGCGGTGTCGGGGTCCTGCGCCCAGACGTGGGTGACGGCTCGTCCGCCGTGGCTCGATCGCACCAGCGTCTCGCCAGCCACGCGGAACGTCTCACCGGGCCCGGTTCCGCTCGCGATGTTCAGCCGCTGCGCGGCGTCTCGGCGCTCGGCCTCCGCACTGCGAGCGAGCGACGGCAGTTCGCTCAGGCGTTCACGGGTGCGTTGGTCCATTGTGGACTTGCGGCGATCACGATTCTTCTTGTGCGAGATCTCGGCGTAGCGGATCGGACTCGGCGCGGCCCACGGTCCCCAGCGCGCGGGGTCGTCGTGCGCCCATTCGTTGATGTCGAGGTAGAACGCGCGCACGCTCGAGAGAATCTCCATCGCGCCCAGACGCACCGTGCCCGTGCGCGTCGATTGTTCGATGAGGCGCTGCTTCCAGGCGGTCTTCACCTCGGTCGTCAGGTGCAGCGAGCTGATGCCGGGATGGTGGATCTCGAGGTCTCGCCAGAACACGTTGGCGAGGTTCGCCGAGAGCGCGCGCATCGTCGAGTGATCGAGGCGCGCCTCTCGCTCATGGAGGTAGTCGACGAGGAGGTCGCGCACCGCCCGGCAGTTGATCGGGTAGCGATCGACGAGGTCTTCGACGCTGCGCTTGCCGGCGGTGTTAAAGAGCCGAATCGTGGGCGGGGCGTCGTCGGAAAAGACGCCGATCGAGTGGAGGAGTTGGTAAAAGAAGGGACTGTTGTAGTGACCATCGGCGAACGCCGCCTTCGCAATCTGGAGCACCTCGATGCAGTCGCCGACGGTGACGTCAAAGACCCCGCCGCCCTTCGCCGCGACGATGGCCGCGATCCGAGTCGTGGCCGGGTGACTGGTGCCGATGCTCACCCCTGTCGCCTCGAGTGCGGTCATAAGTGTGGCGAAGCCGTCGAGGTCCCGGCTCGCCGCGAGGGAGGCCGTCAGTCGCCTCGGGGTGGGTGAGGTGAGCAAGAAGCCGACGCTCGGGCGAAGCACGTCGCTCGAGATGAGCAGCGCCAGGGCGGAGCCGAAGTGGTCTTCGTCGCGGCGCGCACCGCGCGTGACGAGGCGTCGCCAGTCCGAGCGCGCTGAGTCGTTGGCGCCGGAGGCGTCCCAGCGCTCTTGCCAGGTGTCTCCGGGCTGTAGCGCCAACCAGTCGATGACGACACCGAGCGCGCTGAGACGAGCATGCCGCGTGCGCTCGTCGAGACCGTCGAGCAGCGACGAGGCCGCGACGAGAGCTTGCATCGAACGTCGCGTCAGCTCCGTCGTCGGCCAGGTCGCCGACACGGGCCGCGGGGGGAAGCGTTCGGCGAGCCGCTCGAAGGTGACTCGGGAACGGCTCGGGCTCGGCTCGCTCGTGGGCGCTGCTGCTAGGTGCGTGGGTCTGAATCGGTTTTCAGTTCGGCCCCGAAGGCTGCGCCAACCCGAAAACGTTTACTGTTCGACGAAATGATCTGCGACATCACTCGGTGCGGCAGATTTCGGTGACGCGACGGTGAGATTTGCCCACTATGCGGTGGTGATCACCCCGGTCGAGCTCGCGTTGGCCAGCTTTCGCAGGTTGTGACAGAGCGCGTGCAGGGTCCATTCGCCCTGGACCGCTTCAAGAC
>JARCRU010000022.1 GCA_029850535.1 Actinomycetota bacterium
GCGGGGGCCAGTGCGGTCGAAGTGGGCACCGCCACGTTCGCCAATCCTCGCGCGGCGTGGATGGTGGCGAGCGGCGCCGGCGAGTGGATGCAACGCCACGCGGTCACGTCGATTGAGGAACTGCGAGGGGTCGCCCATGGATGAGACGTTCGGCCAGCGCTTACAGGAGCGGATTCGGGCCCTGGGTCCGCTCTGCGTCGGCATCGACCCGTCAGCGTCGCTGTTGACCTCATGGAATCGCCCCGACACGGTCGAGGGGCTCGAGTTCATGTCACTGGCGGTCCTCGAGGCGAGCGTCGGCTCGGCCGCCGCCGTCAAGGCGCAGGTGGCCTACTTCGAGCGATTCGGCTCGGCCGGCTATCGGGTGCTCGAACGTCTCATCGCCGACGCGCACGACGCCGGGATCTTGGTCATCGCCGACGCCAAGCGCGGCGACATCGGTGCGACGAACGCGGCCTACGCGAGCGCGTGGCTCGACGAGTCCTCGACCCTGTGCTGTGACGCGATGACGGTGAGCCCCTTCACCGGGGTGGGAGCCCTCGCGCCCTTCTTCGCGCGCGCCGTCAAGGGTCGCGGAGTCTTCGTCCTGGCGGCCACCTCGAACGACGAGGGGCGCAGTCTGCAGCGAGCGCGCACCGAGGGCGACGAGGCGGTGGAGGACCTGATCCTGCGTTCCATCGCCGAGTTGAACCGACGTGACGAGGGTGTGGGATCCCTTGGCGTGGTCCTCGGAGCCACGAGGGATCGCCCCCGTTTCGATCTAGCGGCGCTGCAGGGGCCCTATTTGGTGCCGGGGGTGGGTGCACAGGGGGCTACCCCTGAGCAGGTGGGTCGGCTCTTTGAACGCTGTCCCGACGGAACGGTGCTGGTGAACGTGGCTCGTTCTATTCTCGAGACGGGCCCGGAACGTTCAGCCCTGCGCGACAGCGTGCGTCGCTGGCGTGACAACTTAACCACTTTTCTCTAGAACTTGGCCCCTTCAGGGGGTATTCTGAGTTCGTGGCTCCCGTACCCCCGTCCCTGACCCAAGAGCAGCGAGTCGCCGCATCTCGCGCGGCGGTGGCGAATCGACGTCGTCGCGCTGAGGTCAAGAAGTTGGTCAAGGCGGGCGACCTCTCCTTGGAAGAACTGTTCGCGTTGGCCGAGAAGGAGGAGTGCGTCGCGCAGATGCGTGCCTACGACCTCATCAGCGCCCTGCCCGCGATCGGCGAGGTGAAGGCGGCGAGAATTATGAAGAATGCCGCCATCGCCCAGACCCGAAGGATTCGTGGACTCGGACCACGTCAGCGAGAGCAACTCTTTCAAGCTCTTGTGCGCTAACTCGCTGGTCGTAGTACTGATTGGTCCGGGCGGGGTCGGCAAGGGGACGGTCGCTCGTCGACTGCTCGAACTGGATCCGCGCATGTGGTTGAGCCGTTCGTGGACGACGCGTGAGCCGCGGCCGACCGAGACCGGTGACGAGTACTTCTTCGTTACTCGGAACGCTTTCGAGGATGCGGTCGCTCAGGACTACTTCTACGAGTGGGCCGAATTCCACGGGAACCTCTACGGCACGCCTCGCCCGAATCCGCCCGACGACCGTGACGTCCTGCTCGAGATCGAGGTGGAGGGTGCGCGTCAAGTCCGTGAACGTGACCCCGAGGCCGTCATTATTTTGCTGACCGCTCCCACCATTGAATTACTGGAACAACGCCTGCGCGGGCGCGGTGACCACGAAGAACACATCCTTCGCCGCCTCGACTCCACGCGTCGAGAGATCGAGCGAGGACGCCAGCTCAGCGACTACGAGGTGGTCAATGACGACATTGAGCGAGCCAGCCACCAAATCCTCTCTATACTGGAGGGGCTTCGCCAGTCGCGGCGAATTCCCTCGTAAAAGGACGAACTTTCTATGGCTGACCGCCCCACCCTCGTCGACCCGCCCATCGAGAACCTCCTGCACAAGGTGGGTGACTCAAAGTTCACGCTGGTCGCGGTGTCGGCCATTCGTGCCCGAGAGATCAACGAGTACTACAACGGCCTGGGCTCGGGTCACGGTGCCCTGATCCCGCCACAGGTCTCCTCGCTGTCGAACAAGTCCCTCTCGCTCGCGATGGAGGAACTCTACGAGGGAAAACTCCAGTTCCACCGCCCCACGGTCCAGGAGATCGAGGAGGAGCGCCTCGAAGCCGAGGCGCGTGAGCAGGCGCGAGTGGATGCGGCGAATGATCTCGACGCCTTCACTGATGCCCTGCGCGACGCCTAATCACGCGGCGCCTCGCATTGTCCTAGGAGTGGCTGGCGGTATCGCCGCCTATAAGTCGGTGGAATTGTTGCGCCGATTGAGAGACGAGGGCTATTTCGTCTCACCGGTTCTGACGCCCGACGCCACCCGATTCGTGGGGGCGGTCACCTTCTCCGCTCTGGCGTCGGAACCCGCGCGCGTCTCGCTCTACGGTGACCCCAGCACACCCATCCCCCACACCTACCTCGGCCAACACGCTGACCTCATTGTGGTGGCCCCCGCGACGGCCCACCTCATCGCGCGCTACGCCATGGGCCTGGGCGACGACCTCCTCAGCGCGACGCTGTTGGCGTCGCGCGCCCCGGTGTTGCTGTGCCCGGCCATGCACACCGAGATGTGGGAGCAGCCTTCCGTTCAGGAGAATCTGGCGACCCTGCGTCGACGCGGGGTCATGGTGCTCGCACCCGAGGTCGGTCACTTGGCCGGCGGGGACGAGGGGGCCGGTCGACTGCCCGAACCCGACACCATCTTCGCTCTGGTGCAACGAATTCTTGAGGGGTACCGCGGTATCTTGAGCGGACGGCGGGTCCTAGTGAGTGCGGGGGGCACCCGCGAAGCGATCGATCCAGTGCGGACGTTGACCAATCGCTCATCGGGACATCAGGGCTACGCCCTGGCCGAAGTCGCCGCGCGCTTGGGCGCCCAGGTGACCTTGGTCAGTGCCGCCACGCGCGACGTCGCCCTCGACGTGCGTCGGGCCATACGCGTCGTCCCCGTCGAGAGTGCCGCCCAAATGGCGACGGCGATGTTCGAGAATTTCGCCGTCGCCGACGTGGCGATCATGGCCGCCGCGGTAGCCGATTTTACCTTCGCGGCGTCGCCGGCGAAGTTGAAGAAGGACGCGGGGCTACCCGAATTGAGGCCGGTGCCCACCCAGGACATCGTCACCGAACTCGCGGCGCGTCGCTCCCCGGGGCAACTGGTCGTGGCCTTCGCCGCTGAGACCGAGGAACTCGAGTCGCGCGCCCTCGACAAACTGTCGCGCAAGGGCGTTGATCTCGTGGTGGCCAATGACGTGTCGCAACCCCTCGTGGGGTTCGCGCACCCGAACAATGAGGTGCTGCTGGTCGGTCGTGACGCCGCAGTGGAGAGACTCTCGCTTCGTTCCAAAGAGGCAATTTCGGAAGCGATCTTGACTAAGGTTGCCTCAATGTTTGATCAAGGAGTCGCATGAGCGATCGCACCCTTTTCACCTCCGAGTCGGTGACCGAAGGACATCCGGACAAGATTGCTGACCAGATCTCCGACAGTGTCCTGGACGCCATCTTGGAGCAGGATCGTGATGCGCGAGTGGCCTGCGAGACGTTGCTGACCACTGGACTGTGCGTGGTGGCGGGCGAGATCACGACCTCGGCCGTGGTGGACATCACGTCCGTTGCGCGACAGACCATTCTCGACATTGGTTACGACGACGCAGCGAAGGGTCTCGACGGCAAGACGTGCGCCGTGTTGGTGTCGCTGGGCAAGCAGAGTCCCGACATCGCGGGTGGTGTCGACGTGAGTCACGAGCACCGATCCGGTAGTGGGGGCGAGGACGAGCTCAACGGACAAGGGGCCGGCGACCAGGGGATGATGTTCGGCTACGCCTGTGACGACAATAGTGATTTCATGCCCCTTCCGATCTGGCTGGCGCACCGCCTCTCGCTGCGACTCTCCCAAGTGCGCCGCAGCGGCCTGGTCCCCTACCTGCGCCCCGACGGCAAGACCCAGGTGACGATCGCGTACGAGGACGGACGCCCCGTCGGCATCGACACCGTGCTCGTCTCCACCCAGCACGAGGACGGCTACGACTCCCAGACCACGATCAAGCACGACATCATCGAGCACGTGATTACGCCCCTGCTGCCGCCCGAACTCGACACGTCGGCCATGCGGGTCTTCGTGAATCCGTCGGGCAAGTTCGTGCTCGGCGGCCCCCACGCCGACGCCGGACTCACCGGCCGCAAGATCATCGTCGATACCTACGGTGGGATGGCCCGCCACGGCGGCGGCGCCTTCTCGGGCAAGGACCCCTCCAAGGTGGACCGTTCCGCGGCCTACGCCGTGCGTTGGGTGGCCAAGCACGTGGTGGCCGCGGGAGCGGCCGAACGCTGTGAGGTGCAGGTGGCCTACGCCATTGGCGTGGCTCGTCCGGTGTCGGTGTTGGTCGAGACCTTTGGCACCGAGCGCGTGGATCGCGCGCGGATCGCCAAGGCCGTCGACGCGCTCTTCGACCTGCGTCCCGCGGCGATCATTCGAGACCTGGATCTGCGCCGTCCGATTTACCGCAACACCGCCGCGTACGGACATTTCGGACGGGCCGACCACGGTTTCACCTGGGAGCAGACGCCGCGCGTGGAGGATTTGCGCCGAGAATTGTCCCTGTAGTCGTGACGCGCTGCGTTCGCGTCGTCACGGAGAACGCCGCCGTCGATCGCGCATTCGACTACGAAGTTCCCACCGCCCTCTCCTCGGTGCAGGTCGGCGATCGGGTGAGGGTCGATTTCAATCATCGCTCCCTGCGCGGGTGGGTGACCGCTGAGGTCGAGCCCACTCGCGAGATGAAAGCGGTCAAGAAGTGGCTGGGGCTAGGCCCCGCACCCGAAATGCTCCCCCTGCTCGAGTGGGCGGCGCATCGCTGGTGCGCGCCGTTGTCGCGCTTCTTGTTGGCGGCGTCGCCGCGAGTCGTCGTGGCGCAGGTGCCCCTCGCCCCCGTGGCCCGGCCCCTCGACGCAACGGTGGCTGCCCTGGCGGTGCGACGAGAGCCCGGTGTGGTCCTCGTCGCGCCGACCCACGACCCGCTCGCGCTCATCGTGCACGCCTACCAGAGCACACTGGACTCTCCGGGGTCGCTCCTGGTCCTGGTGCCCACCGAGGCGTGGGCCCTGCGCCTGCGTGGCAGGCTCGAGCAGCGCGGGTGCGCGGTGGCCCAGGGCGAGGGTGAGTGGAACCGCATGCGCGCCGGTTGGCCGGTGATCGTGGGTGCGCGAGGTGCGGCCCTCGCGCCCACGCCGCGGGTGCGCGCCGCGGTGATCGTCGACGCCGACGACGAGGCCTATCGTTCAGCGAGTTCTCCAACCTGGGACGCGACGACCATGCTGCGTGAGCGTTGTCGCCGCGACGGCGCCCCCCTCTGGCTCACCTCCGTCGCGCCGTCACCGACTCTGATGTCCCTTGGACCCGTGCGCGTGACCGACGACGTCACTGGCGGATGGCCACGGGTGTCGATCGTTGATCGACGCGAGGGCGACCCACACGACGGTGTCCTCACTCAGTCGGCCCTGGCGGTGGCCCACCGGGCCCTCGACGGCGAGGAGCCCGTGGCGCTCGTCGTGATTCTCCAGCGCCTGGGTCACGGCCGATTGTTCGCCTGTCGGCGGTGCGGAGAACTGGCGCGCTGTGGCGTGTGTGGGATGGCCGAAGTCGAGAGCGGCGAGGGGGTGGCGTGCGTGCACGGCCATGATCCCCGGGCCAACTTCTGTCGTTCCTGTGGCGCCACGAACTTGAAGAAGGTCCGCGTCGGCGTGTCGACCCTGGCGCGCGACGTCGCCGCCCAGCTCTCGCAGCCGGTCAACGAAGTGGTCGCCTCGTCCACCGCGGAGATCACGGCTCGCGTGGTGGTGGGTACCGAAGCGGTGTTCGCTCGCGTGCGCCGCTGCGCGGCGGTGGTGTTCGTCGACTTCGACCAGTACTTACTGGCGCCTCGAGAATCGGCGCGCCGCGCGGCCCTGGTGGCGGTCGCCAAGGCGGGTCGGCTGGTGGGTTCGCGTCGTGAGGGTCGCGGGGTGGTGCTGATTCAGACACGGCGCCACGATGAGGTCATCGACGCCCTCGCGAGTGGAGACGTCGTGGCGCTGCTCGAGGAGGACGTGGCGACCGCGCAGGCATTGGGACTGCCACCCTACGGCGCGCGTGCCGAGATTTCGGGTGAAGCCGCGCCGGAGTTCGTGGAGCGCCTGCGACAACCCGAGGTCCGGGTGCGCCACGTCGAGGGCGTCTACGTGGTGAGCGCGCGCGACATCGAGACCCTGACTGCGGCGCTGTCCGAGACGCCGCGTCCGGCGGGACGATTGCGCATCGAGGTCTATTAGGGGAGTTGATCGGCGGAGTTCGCGAGCCCCAAACGGTATCGTGGAGACGTGAGCACCTTACCCATCCGCACGTTTGGCGACCCCGTCTTGAATCAAGTGACGACCGACATCGAGAACATTGACGGCAAGATTGCGGCGTTGGCCGAGTCGATGATCGAGACGATGTACAAGGCTCCGGGCGTGGGTTTGGCCGCCAACCAGATTGGGGTGCAGAAGCGACTCTTCGTCTACGACAAGGGTGATGGCATCCCGGTGGTGGTGGTGAATCCCCAGATCGTCGAGACGTCGGGGGAGTGGGCCTACGAGGAGGGTTGTTTGTCGGTGCCCGGGTTGAGCTGGGAGATTGTGCGGCCCAACGAGGTGCACTTGGTCGGGCGCGACCTCGACGGCAACGAGCTCGACATCCAGACCGATGAGTTCGAGGGCCGCATCTTTCAACACGAGGTGGACCACCTCAACGGCTTCTTGTTGATCGACCGCCTCGATGACGACCAGCGTCGGACCGCCAAGCGTGCGCTGCGCAAGATGCAGATCACCGTGACGCCCCACGACCACGACGGTCTGCACCAACTGCTGGGCGACTGATGCGACTGGCCTTTCTCGGTACCCCCGAGGCGGCCGTGCCCTCGCTGCAAGCGCTGGTGGCCGCGGGTCACGAGGTGGCGCTGGTCATCTCGCAGCCGGATCGACGACGCGGTCGTGGCAAGGAGGTGTCGGCGTCGCCGGTGAAAGCCGCAGCGTTGGCGATGGGACTACGAGTCGCGGACTCCCTCGCGGCGCTCGACGAGGTCGACGTGGAACGAGCCGTGGTCGTGGCGTACGGGGCGATGATTCCGGCGCCACTTCTCGAAACTACGCCCATGTTGAACGTTCACTTCTCGTTGTTGCCGCGGTGGCGAGGCGCCGCCCCGGTCGAGCGGGCGATTCTCGCTGGTGACGTGGAGACCGGGGTGGGGATCATCTCCCTCGAGACCACGCTCGACACCGGCCCCCTGCACGCCGAGCGCCGCACGGAGATCGGCGAGAAGACGGCGAGTGTGTTGACGGCTGAACTCGCCGAGATGGGCGCCCAATTGATCGTGGAAGTCCTCGCTAGCCCCGAATTGTTGAACAATCCGCGCCCTCAAGAAGGTGAGTCGACGTACGCCGCGAAGCTCACTGCGGAAACCTTTCACCTGACGCCGGCACTCACGACCGACCAGGCCCGGCGCGTGGTGGCCCTGGAGCGTGCGTTCATCAAGGTGGGCGCTCGGCGCGTCAAGGTCCTGGGGGCGACGGCGACGAACCTGGCGGTGGCGAAAGGATTGCTGCACCGCCAGGGTGCGGTGCTGGCGCTCGGCCTCGATGACGGCGCACTCGAGCTCACGTGGGTACAGCCCGAAGGCTCGCACACCATGGGGGCGGTGGCGTGGTGGTCCGGCGCGCGCCTCGAGGGCGACGTCGAGTGGACCTAATCGAGCTCGTGACGTCCTAGGCTGGTGGTCGTGGATACTCTCGACGCGGGCCCGGTCGGCGCTGTGCGCATCGCGCCGTCGATTTTGGCCGCCGATTTCGGCGCCCTCGCGAGCGCCGTGCGCCTCGTGGATCCTCAGACCGACTGGGTGCACGTGGACGTGATGGACGGCCACTTCGTGCCCAATATCTCCATTGGCCCCCCCGTCGTTCACTCGTTGCGCCCCTACAGCCAGCGATTCTTCGACTGCCACCTCATGATTTCTGATCCCGCGAGATACCTCGAGGCCTTCAAGAAGGCGGGCGCGGACGGTTGCACAGTGCACGTCGAGGTGGGCAATACTGCGTCACTCATCGCTGACGCGCGCGCGCTCGGTCTGCGCGTGGGCCTCGCGGCCAATCCTGATACGCCCTTCGACGACGTGACACCATTCCTCGGTGACATCGACCTGCTGTTGCTGATGACGGTGTTTCCCGGATTCGGCGGACAGTCCTTCATGCCCGAAGTGATGGACAAAGTGGGCCTCGCGCGCAAAGAGATCGATGCGACGGGCCTGGCACTCGATCTCGAGGTCGACGGCGGCATCGACCGCGTCACGGCTCCGGTGGCGACCCGTGCCGGAGCGAACGTGCTGGTGGCGGGTTCGGCGATCTTCGCTCACGCGTCACCGCTCGACGCCGCTGAGGCGATTCGCGAAGCGGCGCTCGCTGGTCGACGATGACGGGGGACTCCTCGGCACTCATGGCCGAGGCGATTCTCGAGGGTGACAAGGCGCGTCTGCACGCGCCGCCCAACCCCTGGGTGGGGGCGCTGGTCGTCGTTGACGGTAGCGTCATCGCCTCGGGGCACACCCAGGTGCCCGGCGAGTCGCACGCCGAGGTCGAAGCGTTGCGCCACGCGGGCGAGCGCGCTCGTGGCGCGACCATGGTGGTGACGCTCGAGCCGTGTTGCCACGTCGGTCGCACGGGCCCCTGCGTCGACGCCATCATTGAGGCGGGCATCTCGCGGGTCGTCGTGGGGGTGTTGGACCCCGATCCACGCGTGGCGGGGCGCGGCGTGGCTCGTTTACGCGAGGCCGGCCTCGAAGTGCAGGTGGGTGTGCACATAGAAGCCGTGCGAGCGCAGCTCGCGTCCTATCTCTGGCACCGTGTGACGGGGCGACCCTACGTGGTGCTCAAGGTCGCCGCCACGCTCGACGGTGTCGTGGCGATGGCCGATGGTTCGAGCCAGTGGATCACCGGTGACGCCGCGCGCCGCGACGCGCACGTGCTGCGCGCGCAGAGTCAGGCGATCATCGTGGGCGCGAACACCGTACGTCTCGACGACCCGCTACTGAACGCGCGGCTGGACGACGTGACCCTCGAACCGCTCCGCGTGGTCCTGGGCCACGCACCCGCCGGGGCCCGGGTGCATCCGTGTTGGCAGCGCCAGGGAGAACTCGGCGTACTGCTCGACGAACTCGGTGAGCACGATATCTTGCAGGTGCTCGTGGAGGGCGGTGCCACGGTGGCCAGCGCATTCCTCGAGGCGGGTCTGGTGAATCACGTGGTGTGGTACGTGGCGCCGGCGATGGCGGGTTCGGCGTCGGGACGAGGTGCCCTCGCGGAGTTGTCGACGCCGGCGATGGCGTCACTTCGCCGGGCCCGATTCACCGACGTGCAACGCGTCGGCGAGGATGTACGAATGGATCTGGAGGTCTGATGGGGTTGTCGAGCATCGAAGAAGCGGTCGAGCAGTTGCGTCGCGGGGGCATGGTCGTCGTGGTAGACGACGAGGACCGTGAGAACGAGGGCGACTTGATCATGGCCGCCGAGGACGTGAGCGCCGAGTCCATGGCGTTCTTCCTCGAGTACACCTCAGGGGTCTTTTGCGTTCCCCTCGAGGCGGCACGGGCCGATGAATTGGAACTGCCGCTCATGGTCGTGGCGAATACTGAGGCCCAACGTACCGCCTTCACTGTTACGGTGGACTTTCGCCACGGCACCACCACCGGCATCTCGGCCAGTGACCGCGCGACCACGGTGCGCGCGCTGATCGATCCCGCGACGAAGCCCAACGATCTCAATCGTCCCGGACACATCTTCCCGCTGCGTTATCGACCCGGCGGCGTCTTGAAGCGAGCCGGTCACACTGAAGCGACGGTGGACCTGTGTCGCCTGGCGGGCAAGTATCCCTCGGGGGTCCTGTGCGAGATCGTCACCAAGGACAAGTCCGACATGGCGCGTCTGCCCGAACTCGAGGCCTTCGCCGCGCAGTACGGGCTGCCCATTGTGTCGATCGCCGATCTCATTCGGTATCGGCGACACCACGAGAAGCTGGTTCGCCGCGTGGCCGAGGCGTCGTTACCCACCGAGCACGGAGAGTTCAAGGCGGTCGTGTTCGAGAGCATGCTCGACGCTGAGCAGCACATGGCCCTGGTCTACGGCGACATCGAAGGACTCGAGAATGTGCTGGTACGCGTGCATTCGGAGTGTCTCACCGGTGACGCCCTGGGCTCGCTGCGCTGCGACTGCGGTCCCCAACTCCAGGCGGCGCTGGCCAAAGTAGCCGCCGAGGGGGCCGGCGTGGTGGTGTACCTGCGCGGTCACGAAGGTCGCGGCATTGGACTCGGGCACAAGATTCGCGCCTACGCCCTCCAAGAGAACGGGGTCGACACGGTGGACGCCAACCTCGAGTTGGGACTTCCGGTCGATAGCCGCGAATACGGTATCGGGGCGCAGATCCTGGTGGATCTCGGCATCACGTCGATGCGCCTGATGACCAATAATCCGACGAAGTACGGCGGCCTCGAAGGTTTCGGGCTCGACATCGTCGAGCGGGTCGCGCTCGAGAGCCGACCGACGGCGTTCAACATCGACTACCTACGCACGAAGCGCGAGCGCATGGGGCATATCTTGGAGGGTCTTGATGACGTCGAGTGACGACACCGTTTTCGACCCCGAGATTGAAGCGTCCCTGCGCGCTCGCGTAGGGCAATATCTGGTTGGTAGCCTCGAGGGGCGCGGAGTGCGCGTGGGTCTGGCGTGCGGACGCTTCAATGGGGGAGTGACCACACGCTTGCTCGAGGGTGCCCTCGCGTCACTCAGTGAGCACGGCGTCGATCGCGGTGACGTCACCATCGCCTGGGCACCCGGTGCTTTCGAGCTGCCGCTGGTGGCGCGTGGGTTCGCGTTGGGCGAACAAGTCGACGTGGTCATCACCCTGGGCGCGGTGATTCGCGGCGACACCGGCCATTACGACGTAGTGGCGGGGGAGTGCGCGCGTGGCGTGCAGGACGTGCAGCTGGCGACCGGCGTGCCGGTGGTCTTTGGGGTGCTGACGACGAACACGGTTGAGCAGGCGCTGGAGCGTTCCTTGCCGGACGAGACCAACAAGGGGCGCGAGTCCGCCGAGACGGCGCTGGAGATGGTCAACCTGTTGCGTGAGAGGGTCTTCACGTCGTGATCATCGAGGCGATCGTCGTGGGCTTCGACGAGGCTCGCGGTGATGGAGTGGTGCGTGACGAGCGAGGACGAGAGTTCTCTTTCCACTGTGTCAATATCGCCGACGGAACGCGGCGAATCGACGCGGGGGCTCTCGTGAGGGCTCGCCGGGCCGTCGGACTGCGTGGCCGTGACGAAGTTGTCGACCTGGTGAAGCTCTAGTCCTCTTTGGTGTTGGCGGCGAGGCTGGCTCGCACGAAAACCTGTTGGATCTCCGCGAGCGCTGAGCGATAGAGCGTGACGTTGCCGCCCAGACGGTCCTCGCCCGCGTCAAGGACCGCGGCCATGACGTCAATCACGAGTTGAGCACCCGTGAGATCGGCTGGTGTCGCCGCGAGGTGGACCGCCGCCCACTGGGCGAGCACGAAGAAGTGATTGGCGAGCAAGTCGTGCGCCGGGGTCTGGCGCAGGTACTCGAGTTCGGCCTGCGTGTCGAACTCAGTGGTGTCATCAGTCATCCCACCAAGGTAGTGGGTAGCTACTGACGTCATCCAGGAGCGCCCACACCACTCAGAAGTGCGGGCGCGAGTCCGCTGGGACGCGCACCAGTGACGCGCCCATGACCTGCACCGTTCGGACCGGCACCGTTCGGACCGGCACCGTTCGGGACCACATGGCCGGGGACCGCACCGAGCGGACCGCCGCCGCTGGGACTCGAGCTCATCAGCTGGAACGAGAACAGCGCGGCGATGGCGAGTACGCCGATCGTGGCGACGACAGCGGGTCGCGCGAAGCGATCGACCAGCCACGCGGCGAGCATGGCGATGAGCCCGAGCGCGGGGAGGTAGAAGCGGATGACGTGCACCGTGATCGTTGGCCCCGTCGGTCCTCCGCTGAGCTGGGTGACGGTCCAGCTGTAGAAGAAGTAGAAAATCCACAGCGTGAGCCAACCAACCGCGAGGAATGCTCCGATGCGCACGTCACTGCGGGCCGTAGACGCCCCCGTCGACCCGCGGGTGCGCACGAATCGTACGACCATCACGACCACGGCGGCTGCCGCGAGGAGCCACATCGGCATGGCAGTGGTGAGTTGAGCGGGCATTGCCTTGAAGTTGGGCCAGAAGCTCGACAGCGAGAAGCTGATCTCGCCCGATGAGTAGCCCGTTGAGGTGACCGAGCCGTACGCCCACTGGTTGAATCCGAGTATCACTACACCGAGGGCGCCCACCGACGTCGCCCAGACCACGAGGTCGGAGAATCGGAGTCGGGCACTGCGCGCCAGCCAGGTCATTGTGACCACGGCGACGAGGAGCTCGAAGATATTGGTGTAGCGGATGAAGACCGCGCACTCGAGGGCCACGAAACCCGCCAGACCAACCCAGCGTCGACGCCGGGCGGAGGCGTCGCCGGCGACCAGGACCCAGATCAGCAGGCCGAAGCCGGCCGCAATCAGTGAGGCGTCACTGAAGGAGGGCATGGTGGAGCGCCACGCAAAGGTGAGGGCGGCACCCGAGAAACAGTAGATCCACACCGCGATGGCAGCGGCGCTCTCGGACACCCAGCGTCGCACCCCGATGAAGATGCCGGCGCAGGCTAGGGCTCCATAGAAGAGGGGGGTGAGTCGAAGCAGTCCGAGGGCGTAGAAGAGGACCGCGAAGAAGGGATACCCCGGATTCTTCTCACTGATCCAGTAGCCCGACGCCATGTGGTGCCACTGCAGGGTGCCCGGTCCCGACGTCGCGAGTGACGCCTTGAGGTCCACGAACTGAGCGTTACTCAAGAAGATCTGTCCGTGGCTCAGGGCCACGATCGAGGCTCGGTAGGCGTAGTCGTCGGGTTCGAGCATCGCGCTCGCACGGGTGAGGACGACGACGGCGAAGGCGATGAATGCCGTGAGTGCCCACAGCACGGAAGATCTGTGCCACCAGGGAATTGGGTTTCCCGAACTGGCGCAGTCCCGTCTCGTGTCGCCGTGGTAAACCGTGGATTGGCCCTCGAGGGATAGCGTGACGTCGTTCATGACAGTGACGTTACGAAGGAAATCTAAATCACTGGGCGGGGTTCGATAAATCCTGGCTAAATCAGGAGTGACGCCACAGGCGCGTCGTCTGATAGCCTTTCTGGGCAGTTCACAGCAAGTGAGGTTGGCCTCCAACTTCCACCTGAGCACGCTGGTGCTTCGGGTTTAACGGGTCGTATCCGCCTCGCTTGCCGTGGCGTCGCCAAAGTGGCGTCGCGCAGAGCAAGGAGTCGGTTATCGCAACAGTGCCTGGAGACCACCGCGTCAATGAACGCATTCGGGTCGAGTCCATTCGCCTCATTGACAATGAGGGAAACCAACGCGGCGTCACCACCACGCGTGAAGCTCTGACGTTGGCGCGAAGCCTCGACCTGGACCTCGTGGAGATTGCGCCGACCGCGCAACCACCGGTCTGTCGGATCATGGACTACGGAAAGTTCAAGTTCGACGAAGCGCAAAAGGCGAAGGAATCGCGTCGCAAGACTCAAAACGTGGGCGTCAAGGAGATGAAGTACCGGCCGAAGATCGGACCCGGTGACTTTGACACCAAGACTCGCCTCGTTGAGAAGTTTTTGACCGAGGGTCACAAGGTGAAGGTCACCATCATGTTCCGTGGTCGCGAATCCGCGCACCCCGAGTTGGGCAAGAAGATCTTGGACCGTATCGTCGAAAAGCTCGTCGATATCGCCAAGGTCGAATCGGCCGCCAAGCTCGATGGGCGCAACATGATCATGGTGCTCGGTCCCGAGAAGAAGGCCAAGCCCAAGGCTGACGCAATAAAGGATGAGGCGAGCGCCCCATCCGCAGTACCGACAGCGGTCGAGGCGAGCGCCCCGACCCCAGAATCGCAAGAGGAGAGTTGACATGCCCAAGATGAAGACCGACAGTGGTGCCAAGAAGCGCATCAAGATCACTGGTTCGGGTAAGTTGCGTCGCCGCAAGGCGTTCCGCGGCCACCTGATGGAGACGAAGTCGTCGGTGCGTACGCGCCGCCTGGGTCGTGAGACCGACATCGCGCCGGGCATTGAGAAGAACATCAAGCGCTTGATGGGTCTTTAGGAACTTTAGGAAAGAGGAACTGATATGGCACGCGTTAAGAGGGCAGTAAATGCCAAGAAGCACCACAAGGCGATTCTCGAAGAGGCCAAGGGCTACTACGGTGATCGCAGTCGCACCTTTCGTGCGGCGAACCAGGCCGTCCAGCACGCGGGGGTCTACGCATTCCGCGACCGTCGCGCACGCAAGGGTGAGATGCGTCGCCTCTGGATCCAGCGCATCAACGCCGGTACTCGTTTGCAGGGGGTGAGCTACAGTCGCTTCATCGCGGGGCTCAACGCCGCCGGTATCGAGGTCGACCGCCGTATGCTCGCGGACCTGGCGGTCAACGACGCCACCGCATTCGCCGCGCTCGTCACCCAGGCCAGCGCCGCACTGGCGAAGTAGGTCCTGCTGATCGAGGCGCTGGGGTCGACTCACGAACGAGTGCGTCGACTCCGGCGCCTTCTCTCTCAGCGCGCCGAGCGCTGGAGTGAGGGTGTCTGCGTCATTGAGGGCCCCGACCTCGTGCAGGCGGCTCTCGAGAGTCACGTTGATTTCGAAGCGCTCTACGTCGACGACGACGCGCGCGCGCGACCCGACGTTGCGTCGCTGATCGAGCGAGCCCGGGAGGCTGACGTTCGAATCTTCGCCCTCGCGAACGGGGTACTCGACAAGGTCGCCCACGCCGTGACCCCCCAGCCAGTACTGGCCGCCGTGCGTTTCTCGTTGAGCGAACTCTCGAGCGTTTCGCTCACGGGCTTGGTGCTGGTGCTGGACAATCTGCGCGACCCCGGCAACGCGGGGACCATCATCCGCTCCGCCGACGCCGCCGGGGTCAGCGCGATCGTGCTGTGTGGCGACTGCGTAGACCCCTTTAACCCCAAGACCCTGCGAGCCTCGGCGGGATCGGTGTTTCACGTGCCCTTAGTGATGACGCCGTTACTCGACGCGATGACGTACTTGCGCGAACGCGGTGTCCGCTCCTACGCCACGGTCGTGGATGCTGGTACCTCGTACCTCGACTGTGATCTGGCGGGGCTCTGCGCGGTGGTCATCGGAAATGAGTCGGCGGGACTCGGCGAGGACGCGGTGGCGCTGTGCGAGGAACGAATGACCATTGAGATGGCGGGCCGGGCCGAATCACTCAACGCCGGGGTGGCGGCGTCGCTGATCGCCTTCGAAGCCCTTCGTCAGCGACGCGGCACCACCACCTCCTGAGAACCTCGTAGCCTTAAGGTATATGACGACCTCGCCCCTCGCCGAGCTCTCGACCCACGTGACGGACCTCATCGCACGGATTGATCGGGCGGCGACGCTCGCCGATCTGCACGCCGACGAGCCCTTCATCGTGGGCAAACGCTCGATCCTCTCCACTCTGCAGAAATCCCTCGGTGCTCTGGCCCCCGAGGAGCGCAAGAGCGCCGGTGCGCAATTGCAAGAGGCCCGGCGCGGGGTCGAGGAGGCGTACCACGTTCGACGGACCTTCCTCGAGGAAGCCACCCGGACGCAGGCGTTGGAGGCGGACCGTCTTGACTTGGGCGACGTCGTGGTCGCGAAGGTGAGCGTGCCCTTGGCCGTGGGTCACCCCGGCATCGTGGCCGCGACGCAGCGCCAACTCGAGGACGTGTTCGTGGCGATGGGCTTCACGGTCTCTGACGGACCCGAAGTCGAGAGTGACTGGTACAACTTCGAAGCCCTCAATATCCCGCCCGCGCACCCCGCACGTGGGATGTGGGACACCTTCTACGTCGACCTGGGCGAACCCGAGACGGTGGTGTTGCGCACCCACACGTCGCCGACGCAGGTCCACCTCATGGAAAAGGCGGTCGCCGCGGACTCCCTGCCGATCCATAGCGTCATGCCGGGTCGCTGTTATCGACGAGACACCCCCGACGCGCGTCACCTGGCGGCCTTTCACCAGATCGAAGGGCTGGTCGTGGACCGCGGCATCAGTTTCGCTGATTTGGCGGGCGTGATTGAGACCTTCACCCACTCCTACTTCGGCCCCGATATCTCCTCACGCTTGCGCCCCGCGTTCTTCCCCTTCACCGAGCCGTCCGCCGAATTCGAGATCACCTGCACCATCTGTCGCGGCGAGGGTTGTCGTACGTGCTCGCAGACCGGTTGGATTGAACTCGGTGGCTGCGGCATGCTCGACCCGGCGGTGCTCGAAGCGGTCGGCATCGACGGTGATGAGTGGAGTGGCTTTGCCTTCGGCTTCGGCATCGACCGCTGCGCGCAGATGCGCCACCAGATCGCCGACATGCGCGCACTCATTGACAACGACGTTCGATTCTTAAGGCAGTTCTCGTGAAGATCCCCCTGTCCTGGCTACGTGACTACGTCGATCTCGACGAGACCATTGAGGAACTGACGAGCGTCCTGGACGATTTAGGCCTGGTGGTCGAAGGCGTCGAAGTTGTCGGCGAGGGACTCGAGGACGTCATCGTGGCGCGGGTCGATGAGATACGCGCCATCGAAGGAGCTGATCGTGTGCGCCTCGTGATCGTGGACGCGGGAGCGGGTCCTCTCGAGATTGTCTGTGGTGCGATGAACTTCGCCGTGGGCAACCACGTCCCACTCGCCCCCGTGGGTGCCGTGCTGCCGGGTGGCTTCGAGATCGCCCAGCGCAAGATGCGCGGTGTCACCTCGAACGGCATGCTGTGTTCGGCCAGGGAACTTCGCCTGAGCGACGACCACGAGGGTCTCTATGTTCTCGACGAGGTCATTGAACCCGTCGTGGGACAACCTCTCTTGGAAGCATTGGGCATGACCTGCGACGTGGTGTTCGACATCTCCATTGAGGGCAATCGTCCTGACGCGTGGAGCGTTCGCGGCGTCGCGCGCGACCTCGCCACCCGCTTGGGGCGCACGTTGCGCGACCCCGTGCTCGCGGCGCCCGACGACACCGCCGCGTCGGCGACGTACGCGGGCGCGGGAATCGATGACCCGGACTTGTGTGGTCGACTCACCGTGTCGGTCCTGCGTGACGTCGTGGTGCGTCCCTCACCCGCGCACCTGGCGCGTCGACTGACGATGGCCGGGATGCGACCCATCTCCAATGTGGTGGACGCCTCGAACCTCGTGATGCTCGAACTCGGCCAGCCCACGCACCCCTACGACGCCGCCCACGTGGCCCAGCGCACGTTGCGCGCGCGACGCGCGCGCGTTGGCGAGACTCTCACGACGCTCGACGACGTCGAACGCGAACTGGCTCAACCGGGGCGCGGTCTCGGCGACACCGGCGAGGACTGCGTGATCGTCGACGGCGACGACCGAGTCCTCGGACTCGCGGGCATCATGGGTGGTGCCGCGAGCGAGATTTCCCTACGAACGACTGACGTGTTGCTGGAAGCAGCCTTCTTTGACCCGATGAGTATCGCTCGTTCGTCGAAACGCCACGGTCTTCGATCGGAAGCCTCGAATCGCTTCGAGCGCGGTGTGGACCCTGCATTGGCCCTCGTGGCGGTGGCCCGATTCGTCGCTCTCCTGCGCGAGAGCAATCCCGAGGTGCGCTGGATGGCGGATCCGCTCGACGTGAGCGGCAACGTGCCGGAACCGCCGACCGTGTCGTTGCGGGTGGGCGACCTGGAGCGTGCGCTGGGCGTTGACGTGGCGGGTGACGAGGTTCGTCGCATCCTCGAGGGACTGCAATTCCGCGTCAGTGGTGAAGGTTCGTGGCTGATTACGGCACCGAGCGCCCGACTCGACGTGCGATCGGGCGCGGCGGGACGTGCCGACGTCATCGAGGAGATCGCACGTCTCTACGGATATTCACGATTGCCGCGTCGCACGCCGACGTGGCCCGAGCCCGGGGCATTGAGTGATCGCCAGCGGATTCGACGCCGATTGCGCGACACGGTCGTCGACCTCGGCGTGCACGAGTCGTGGACGCCCACCCTGGGTAGCGACGCCGACTTCGACGTGCTCTCGCCGGGGGGTGCGCGCGTGCGCGTGACCAATCCGCTGGCGTCGGAGGAATCGGTGCTGCGTTCGTCAATGTTGGTGGGGCTGGTTCGCGCCTGGGGCAAGAACGCCGAACGCGGGCTGGGCGACGTCGTGCTCGGCGAGATCGGCAACGTCTTCATCCACCCCGACGTCGCGGCGGCGCCGCGCCACACCCGCGGAGGTGCGGGGGGAGCAGTCTCGCTCGCGCTACCTCAGGAGAACGAACGATTGACGATGGTGCTCGGTCGAGAAGGTGATGACGCGCACACCGCCGTGGCGACGTGGGCCGCGCTGGCGACCCGGCTGGGAATCCACGACGTGGTCGTGCGCTCGAGCGACGACGTCATTGCCGGACTGCACCCGACGAGAACGGCGCGGTTGGTGGAACGTGGAACCAATCGGCTCGTCGGTTACGTGGGCGAGATCGACTCACGACTCTTCGAGGTGCTCACCACCGGGGCGCCGCGACGGCTCGGCGTACTCGACGTCGATCTCGACGTGCTCTTCGAGATGACCCTGGACGCCGAACTCGACCAATTCGTGAGCGTGCCGGGACGCTACCCCGTGGCCATTGTCGACCTGGCCTTCGTCGTGCCGCAAGCAGTACACGCGGTTGACTTGGCCGAGGTGTTGATGGCCGCCGCCGACGTCGTCGAAGACGTCACCCTCTTCGACGTGTACCGCGGGGCGTCGTTGCCCGCGCGAACGCGATCTCTCGCCTACAACGTGCGCTTCTCTTCCCCGGAAAAGACCTTGAGCGAGTCCGACGTTGCCACCGCGCGTGAGGCCCTAATCGCCGCCGCGAGCGCGCTCGGCGCGGCGTTGAGGTCCTAGATGGCTGAGGCGGCTGTCCCCGAACGCGAGTACATGCCCGAACCCTCGGTCGGTCGGCGCTTCTCTATGCACTCGGTGGTACGCCTGAGCGACGCCCTGCCGTCGAGTTACTGGCGCCTCGACGGCGTGGCTCGCGCTCTTCAGGACGCGGCGACCGAGGACTGGGAAGATTGCGGTATCGTCACCGACGCGCTGTGGCTGGCGCGGCGCACGTCGTTTCGGGCGGTGGGACCGTGGCCCGTCATTTACGATCACCTCAAGCTGACCACGTTCTGTTCCGGAGCCGGCGCCGCGTGGGCCGAGCGGCGGACCAACATCTACGTCGGAGGCCGACTGGCGATCGAGGCGTCGTCCTTGTGGGTTCCCGTCGATCCACGCGGCTTCCCCGTGCGCATCCCGCCCACGTTCCACGAGATCTTCGGTGAGGCGATGAATGGACGCAAGGTGTCGGGTCGGGTGCCAGTGAGCGCTCCACCCCCCGAGGCGCCGCGGCGCCCCTGGCCGCTTCGTCGCGCCGACCTCGATGTGATTGGACACGTCAACAATGCCGCCGTGTGGCAGGCCGTCGCCGAGGAATTCGACGCGCCGGTCGTATCGGTCGACGTCATCCATCACGGACCCGTCGAGGAGGGTCACCGCGTCGAACTCGTCACCGTGGACGAGGCTCTGTGGCTACTCGTAGATGGGGAGGTTCGCGTCGCGGCCCGCGTCGTCATCGACGCTGCGAGCGACGCTGGTCGCGAGATACGAGCCGAGCACGATTAACGGGAATCCCAGAGCGATTCCGATGGTAAAGGGTTCGTGTAGCCCCACGACGCCCAATAACACGGCGAGCGCGGTGTTGGAGTAGACCACCACCACCGAACGGCTCGAACCCGCTTCCTTGATGAGTTCAAAGAAGACGAGGAACGCTCCGGCGGTGCAGAAGACGCTGAGCACACCCACCGACAACCACGTCTCGGCACTGACGCGGGTGGGCCAGTGAAACACGTCGTAGGGAATCCAACCCAACGCCACCACGCCGGTCGCCCCGCAGACAATGGCCGGACCGGGCACACTCTGGAGTTTCGTCGCCAAGATGATGGGGCCGATGGCGTAGCCCACGCACACCAGCAACATGAGTCCAATCCACGTGATCGACCCACCCTTGAGGTCGAGGCCCACCAGGAGGGCGACGCCCACGGCCCCGGCGACGAGTCCCCCGAGGCGTCGCGCTCCAATGGGCTCGTGGGACCGGGTAAAGCGACTGGCCACCACGGAGAACAGCGGTACCGCGCAGATGATCAGCGAGGTGAGTGAGGAGTTGATGTGACGCTCCGACGTCGACATGAAGTACCAGGGGATGCCGAACTCGACGACGGCGAAGACCACAATCCATTTGAGATTCTTCCGAAGCGCCGACCAGGCTCGTTGGTGGGTGACGATGGGCGTCAGCAGCAGAGCCGCGGGGGCGGTGCGAAAGAGGACCAACACCCCCGGATCGAGTTCTCGCACCGCGACGCGAATCAGCAAATACGGGATGCCCCAGAGCAGGGCCATTACGCTAAAGAGCAGCCATCCCCGTCGAGTCACGACGTCAAGTCTATCCACCCACGGATGCTGTTGCGCTTTTGCTTACTTCTGTGCATAAAATGTCATCATGAGAATCGCCGTGGTGGGAGCCACTGGATACGCTGGCCTCGAGGTGCTGCGACTCGCAGCCTCACACCCCGAACTGGAGGTGGTGCTCGCCACGGGTGAGAGCAACGCCGGCAAATCCGTCGCGGCCCACGCGCCGGCGTTGGCCCACCTCTATCCCGACCTGGTGTACGAATCGACTAGTACGGTCCTCGACGCGACGATTGATTCGGTCTTCGTGGCGCTGCCGCACGGCAAGAGCCAGTCGTTGGTGCCCGGTTTACGTGAACGCGGCATCAGGGTGGTGGACCTGGGCGCGGATTTTCGTCTCAAGGACGCGCGCGACTACGACGAGTGGTACGGCGAGGCGCACACCGCGCCCGACTTGCTCGGCGACGCGGTGTACGCACTCGTGGAGCGCCACCGCGATGAACTGCCCGGGGCGAACCTCATCGCGGTGCCCGGCTGCTATCCCACGGCGTCCTCGCTGGCGCTCGGACCCTTCGTGGACCGCGGACTCGTGGAAACCCACGGTATCGTCGTCAACGCCCTGTCGGGAGTGTCGGGTGCGGGACGAGCCACCGCGGACCGATTGCACTTCTCGCGTCTGGCGGGCAACGCCGAGGCCTACGGCCTCTTACGCCATCGTCACACCGTGGAGATCCAGCGCGAGATCAACGCGGAGCTCTTGTTCACCCCTCACCTGGTTCCGGTGGCTCGGGGCATGCTGGTCACCGCGTACGCGCGCGTGCGCGAGCCCCTCACCAGTGAGCAAGCTTTGGAGGTCCTGCGCGCCAGCTACGCGGACGATCCCTGCGTCGTGGTGGTCGATGACCCGCCCACGCTCAAGGATCCGGTGGGCTCGAACCTCTGCTTCGTCTCGGCGAGGGTCGATGCGCGCACTGGCTGGCTCGTGGTGATGAGTTCGCTGGATAATTTGATCAAGGGCGCCGCCGGTCAGGCGATCCAGGCCTGGAACGTGGCCAGTGGACTCGTCGAGACCCGCGGTCTGCCCCTCAGCGGGGTGACCCCGTGACGCGCATCGTGGTGAAGATGGGTGGACACGCTCTCGACGATCTGCGCGCGTCGAGCTCAGTTCTGGTGGCTCTGGCCGAGGACCTCGTGGCGCTGGGTGGCGAAGGAGTCGAGGTCGTCGTCGTTCACGGGGGTGGCCCCCAGATCGCGGACCTCCTGTCGAAGGTCGGTCTCGCGAGCGAGTTCCACGAGGGACTGAGGATCACGTCGAGTGAGACCATGGGGAACGTCGCCATGGCCCTCGCCTCGGTGAACGTTTCGCTCGTGTCAGCGTTGACGCACGCGGGGCTGGACTGCGTGGGTCTCACCGGCGTTGACGGCGCCATGATTCGCGGGACGTCACTGGGTGAGCCCTGGGACCGGGCCGGTGCCGTGGAGAGCGTGGCGGTCGATATCCTCGAAGCCCAGTGGCGTAGCGGGTACGTTTCAGTGGTGAGTCCAGTCATCGCGGACGAGAATGGCGAACTGCTGAACTGCAACGCGGATCTCGTCGCGGGTGCCCTCGCCGGCGCAGTGGGAGCGAACACCCTGGTGTTACTCAGCGACGTTGACCAGTTGCGATCGGATCCCGACGACGCGTCGAGCGCGTTGACGCACGTCACGGCCAGCCAGGTGCGCGAGATGATCACCTCGGGTACTGCGCGCGACGGGATGCGGCCCAAGATGACCGCGGCGCTCGACGCACTCGGCGCGGGAGCGCAACGCGTGGTGGTGGCCAACGGCTTACGTTTACACGCCGTGCGCGACGTCGTGCACGGTGAGATTCCCACTACGGAGGTAACTGCGTGACCCGTCATTTCATCACCATCGCCGAGGTGACCGATCCGGACCTCGAGCGCATCTACCAGTTGGCACTCGATCCCTTTGACGACACGACCTTGGCTGGCCAAGGTGTCGCACTGGTGTTCGAGCGCCCGAGTCTGCGCACGCGCGCCGCGAGTTCGACGGCCGTGAGTGAACTCGGCGGCTTCGCCACCTTCTTCTCCGATGACGAGATCGGACTCGACACGCGCGAATCGGCGGAGGACGTGGGGCGCACGCTGGCCCAGATGTACGCCATCTGCGCCGCACGTATCCGCCACCACGGCGTCTTCGATCGCGTGCGTGTCGCGACCGGTGATCGGATGTCGCTGATCAACCTGCTCAGCGACGTCGCTCACCCGACCCAGGCGCTGGCCGACGTGCTCACGCTGGCCGAGCACTTCACCGACGGTGACGTCACCGCCCTGCGCGGGCTGCGGGTCGCCTACGTCGGCGACGCGACGAACGTCACTCGCTCACTCGCCGTCGCCCTGCTGCGACTCGGGGTCGACGTCAACGTCGCGGCGCCCGCGCGCTACCAGTTGACGCGCGGTGGGCCCGAGGACCCGAGCAACGTGAGCGGGGGTGGCGCCCTACGCCTCACGGACTCCGCCGTGGACGCCGTTCGCGCCGTGGACGCCGTCTACACCGACGCCTGGGTCTCCATGGGACTCGAGGAGGAGACCGCGCAACGCCGCCGCGACCTCGCGGAGTTTCGCGTCACGTCGGAGTTGATGGGCCACGCCGACGCGTCGGCGGTACTGCTGCACTGTTTGCCCGCGCACCGCGGCGACGAGATCACCGATGAGGTCCTCGACTCGTCTGCGTCGTTGGTGTGGCGTCAGGTGTATCACCGGCGCTCGGCCATGCGCGGTGTCCTACGTTGGATAAAGGAAGAGAAATGACGAAGGCACAACGACAACATCGCATTAGCGACCTGCTCGAACGCGAAGTGATCTCCACGGCGGCCCAGTTGGTGACGCGACTCAAGTCCGAGGGCATCGTCGCGACGCAGGCGACCGTGACGCGCGACCTCCAGGACCTGGGCACCATCAAGGTGCGCGACCTGCATGGCTCGCGACGCATCGTCATTGCTTCGGCGCCGACGGTCTCGGCGGCACCGGTGGATCACTTGCGGCGCATGATGGGCGAGTGGGTCGGCTCGGTGGATTGTTCGGGCAACCTCGTGGTGATTCGTACGCCGCCCGGTTGCGCCCACGTCGTCGCCTCGGCGCTCGACCGTAGCGCGCTCGACGGAGTCCTCGGATCGATCGCGGGTGACGACACGATCCTCGTGATCGCCGATGAGAAGCGTGGGGGGCCGTCGTTGGTGAAGGAATTTCGAAGTTTGGCAGGGCTCGAAGATCTGTCGAACGTGAAGAAGGGAAGAAAGTAATGAAGCGCGTGGTTCTGGCCTATAGCGGTGGACTCGACACGTCGGTCGCCGTGCGATGGATGATCGAGGAGTGGGACGTGGAAGTGGTGTGCGTGCTCGTCGACGTTGGTCAAGACGTCGACACCGCCGAGAGCTTCGATGACATTCGCGCGCGGGCCCTGGCCGCCGGGGCCGTCGAGTGCGTCATCGTGGACGCGCGACACGAGATGGCCAACGAGTTCTGCGCCAACGCCATCGCCGCCAATGCGCGCTACGAGGGCAAGTATCCCCTCGTCTCCGCGCTCTCTCGCCCAGTGATTGTGCGCCACTTGGTGGACCAGGCACGCAAGTTCAACGCCCAGGCGGTGGCGCACGGATGTACGGGCAAGGGTAACGACCAGGTGCGTTTCGAAGTGGGTACGCACGCGCTCGCCCCGGATCTCGACGTCTTGGCCCCGGCACGCAACTGGGGGATGACCCGTGCGGATTCGGTCGACTTCGCCCAGAAGTGGAACATCCCCATCAAGGCCACGAAGGAAAAGATCTACTCCATCGATGAGAATCTCTGGGGTCGCGCCGTCGAGTGCGGCGCCATGGAGGACCCGTGGGCCACGCCGCCCGAGGAGCCGATGACGCTGACGCGAGTGCGCACCGACCGGCCGGTCGAACTGACCCTGAGTTTCGTGGCCGGCGTGCCGGTGGCCATCGACGGGGTCGAAATGCCTTTGGCGGACCTCATCAAGACGCTCAATGACCGAGCGGGTTCGACGGGCTACGGTCGTATCGACATGGTCGAGAACCGTCGGGTCGGCATCAAGTCGCGCGAGGTCTACGAGTGCCCGGCGGCGCTGGCGCTCATCGCCGCACACGCGGATTTGGAGGACTTGGTCCTGGAACGCGATGTCCACCACGAGAAGGCGCGTCTCGAGACGCGGTGGGCGGAGTTGGTCTACGACGGCATGTGGTTCTCGCCCCTCAAGGAGGCCCTCGACGCCTTCATCGCCGAGACGCAGACCCACGTCACGGGCGACGTGCGCATGCACTTCGAGGCGCCGGGCATGATGCGCATCGTCGGACGACGTAGTCCCAAGGCGCTCTACGACTACGGACTTGCGACCTATGACGCCGAGGACACCTTCCAACACGCGGATTCCGAGGGGTACGTCAAGATCTACGGGCTCGGCGTGAAGACCTGGGCGGCGCGCCAGGGCGCGAAACACGCCATTCCGCCCCGTCCATGACGTTGTGGGGGGGTCGCTTCACGGCGGCCATGGACGAGACCCTGTGGAATCTCTCGGAGAGCTACTCCTTCGACCACGTACTCTACGCCCACGACATCGAGGGTTCGATGGCCCACGTTCGCGGTCTCGAGGCGGCGGGGTTGTTGACGTCGGCGGAGTGCGCCACGTTGCTCGACACTCTGTCGAGCATCAAGGGTGAATTCCTGGCGGGAACTTTCGAGCGCCACGCCAGCGACGAGGACATTCACATGGCCATCGAACGTCGGGCCACCGAGCTCGCTGGCAACATTGGCGCCAAGATTCACACTGCGCGTAGTCGCAACGACCAGGTCGCCACCACGCTGCGCCTGTTCACTCGTGATGCGCTCAGCGAGATAGCTCGCCAGGCATTGGCACTGGTCGACACCCTCGTCCAGGTGGGTCAGAGGAACCCCCAGGCGTACCTGCCGGGTTACACGCACCTGCAGCGTGCTCAACCGGTTCTCTTGAGTCACCATCTCCACGCGCACGCCTGGAGTCTGACCCGCGACGTGGATCGGGTGCTCGACGCACGAACGAGGATGAACGTCTCGCCCCTGGGGGCGGGAGCCCTCGCGGGTACGTCGTTACCCATCGATCCGAGCGTCACGTCGGAACTGTTGGGTTTCGACGAGCCCTTCGCCAATTCGATGGACGCCGTCTCGGACCGGGACTTCGTCGCCGAAGCACTCTTCGATATCGCGCTGCTGGGTGTGCACCTGTCGCGGATGGGCGAAGAACTTGTTCTGTGGACGACCTCGGAGTTCAATTTTGCGACGTTGGGCGATGACTTCACTACCGGATCGTCGATGTTGCCGCAGAAGAAGAACTCCGACGTCGCGGAACTCGCTCGAGGTAAGAGCGGACGACTCGTGGGCAATCTCACGGGATTACTGGTGACCCTGAAGGGATTGCCCCTGACGTACAACCGTGATCTCCAAGAGGACAAGGAGCCACTCTTCGACTCGGTCAAGCAGGTGACCTTAGTGCTCGCGGCCATGAACGGCGCCTACCAGTCGATGATCTTCAACGCCGCTGCCGCGGCGGCGGCGGCCGATGACCAGCTGCTCGTGGCGATCGATGTCGCTGAACGATTGGTGGCCGAGGGGCTTCCCTTTCGCCAGGCCCACGAAGTGGCCGGCGGGCTGGTGGGGCGTGCGGTGCGCGAAGGTCGACTGCTGGCCGACATCGTCGCCGACGAGCCCACGCTCGCGCACCACAGGGACCTGTTCGAGCGTGGGGCGGCCCTGAGCAACCGGCGCTCGCCGGGATCGTCGGGACCCGCCGCGGCTCCGGGGCAGTCGACACGCTTGAGCGAGAGAATCGCCGCGCTACGAGCGCGGATCTAGGCGCCACGAGGGGCCGTCCTCGGTCGAAGTGCCGGTATGTGTGGAAGGGGTCGGCGAGCGCACGACATCGATCGGATCGGCCGAGATGAACTCGAATTTAAGTGAAAGATACTGACCGCCCGCGCTGGTCTGCTGCAGGTTGAGTATCAAGTTCCCTCCGTCCGTGGAGAACGATTCGATCCCGGTCACCGTCTGGGCGCTCACACTGGCGCACGCCGACGCGGACAATCTCGACCAAGTGCGCGTCCTGCTCGAGGAGTTCGCCGCGCCCACCTTCGTCCTCGCGATGGACGCCACGTGGCTGACTGGCATGGTCTGGCGCGCGGATGGCGCCATCGCACGCGGCGACCCGGTCTTCATCGAACCGATCGTCAATTTGCTCCTTCCGTGGCCGGACCGATGTCCCAGTAACGCAGCGGAGTCCGAGAGTCCGCTCAGCCAGTGCCTCGCGACGGCGCTCGGCCGTTACGAGGAGGCTGAGGAGTTCTTGGCGCACGCGATGCGCGGGAGCGACCGGACCAACGCCAAGTTCTTCGCGGTTCGGACCCATTTGCTGTGGGGCGTCGTGCATCCCATCGCACTGGCGACGGTGACCCCGAGCGAGCGCGAGGGTTGTGGGAGCGTGCTCTGGGGTTGGCGTCGGCGAACTCGTAAGCGAACGTGGCCCTGCGCGCCTTCGCGGCCCTGGAGGCGCTGGGGAATCTTTCGCCTTCGATGGCCGGCCAGGGGAGGCCCGCGCTGCACCCTCGAGTCGCTGGCCGCTACGTTCGACCGTGACGAGGATTGCCGGTCCGCGCGGGTTCACGCTCGTAGTGTCATAGGCATGGTGCACACTGCAAGGCGTGTCGATATCGAATCCCGTCGTGACTGAGCGGCTCCTCACCCCATCCAAGATCAGCGCTTGGCTGGGTTGCGCTCACTACCTCACGCTCAACTCGGCCGTGGAGAGCGGTGCGCTGCAGGTAGCGCCCTCGGTCTTGAACTCGCTGGCCGAGATTCTCGTCGACAAGGGCAATGAGCACGAGTCGAACTGTCTGGACGACTACGAGGCCATGGGTAAGACAATCTACGAGGTCCCGGGTCGTAACGCGGGTGAGTCCTTCACGCAGTGGGTCGCCCGGGTGGGCAATCCACTGACGCTGGGCTTCGACGTGATCTATCAGATGCCCTTCGTGCACGAGGGTATTCGCGGTATCGCCGACTTCCTCGTCAAGAGCGACGATCCGGTCGAGGGGTACGCCCTCTACGAACCGGTCGACGCCAAGCTCACCCGCTCCCAGGGCAAACCGGGTCACGTCCTGCAATTGTGCTTCTACGCCGAGGCCATGGAAGCGCTGCTCGGGGCCGCGCCGCGGCGCATGCACATCTGGTTGGGCTCGGGCACCACCCAGGCATTGACGGTGGAGGAGTTCCTGCCCTACTGGCGGCGCCTACGACGCCAACTCGGGGCGCTCCTGGACAACGGTGCGGTGGCAACGACGCGCCCGCAGCCCTGCGAGTCCTGTGAGTACTGCGAGTTCCAGGGCCACTGTGAGCGTCAGTGGCGCGACGAGGACTCCCTGGCCTTCGTCGCGCACTCGCGCGACGCCGAGCGCGAGGCGCTGGAACGCGCCGGGGTCCGCACGGTGGTCGAACTCTCGCGTCGCCGCGACCCGGTGGCCGACCTGCGCGACGAGAAGCTGACCCGCCTCAGCCGACAGGCGGCCTTGCAGGTCGCCTCGCGGGCCGACCCCGAGGGTCCGCCGGCCTTCGAGATCATCGCGGCCAGCGAGGATCCGGTGTACGGCCACGGCTTTGAGTTGCTGCCCGCGCCGGACGTCGGCGACGTCTTCTTCGACTTCGAGGGCGATCCCTTCTGGACGGCGCAGAACGAATTGATGTTCCTCGCCGGGCTCCACTACCGCGACGCGGCGGGGGAGTGGATCTTCGATGCGCGCTGGGCCCACACGCTGGGCGCACAACACGAGATGATGGGCGCCCTGGTGGACTTCTTCGCTCAGCGCCGTGAGATCCACCCCGGCTACCACGTCTATCACTACAACCACACCGAACGCTCCACCATCGAACGTCTGACGCGCGACGCCGAGCACGAGAACCTCTTCGCCTCACTGGTGGACTCTGGACTCTTCGTGGACCTCTTCACCGTGGCCAAGAACGCGGTGCGCGTGGGCACCGAGTCCTACGGACTCAAGCACCTCGAACACCTCGTGGAGTTCGTGCGCAGCGGCGGGATCGAGCAGGGCGCGGGAGCGGTGGTCGAGTACGAGCAGTGGATGGTCAGTGGCGACGACCAACTGCTCGCGAACATCGCGGCATACAACGAGGATGACGTCAAGTCGACCCGGGCGCTGCGCGACTGGCTCCTCGGACAACGTCCGAGCGACCTACCCTGGCGCGAAGCGATTATCGAGCGTGAGCCCTACGAACTCGACACTGACGAACTCGTCGAGCGACTGCACGACGTCGGCGAGGATTCACCGGAGCACCTGTTGGGCGACCTTCTCAATTACTGGCGTCGTGAGCGCTCAGCGGACGTGACCCCCAAGTACGTCGCCCTCAATGGCGACTACAGCGTTCTCTACGACAACCTGGACTATCTCACGAACCTGCGCTACGAGCGGATGGAAGAACCCGTGGGCAAGGAGAGGAATCCCAAGATGGTCCTCTCGTGGCCGCCCCAGGTGGTGGACCGAGGTCTGGGTGCCAAGGACGAGGTTCTCTACGCCGGGGTGGGTGTCCCGTACGGCAAGGGCTCCATCGCTGATATCGATTTCGAGCGCCGTGAGGTGTCGCTGCGCTGGGGCAAACTCCAAGCGGAGTTGGGCGGGATTCCCGCGGTACTCACTAAGGACCGCTACTTTCGCCCCGGGGCCAAGGCGGGTGCGCTCAAGGACCTCGCGCGTCAGGTGCTCGACCCTGCCACTCACGGCGAATCCGGACGCCTGGCCATGGCGCTACTGGGCGCGCAACCACCGCGTTTTACACCGGGTCACGGTCCCGACGGCGGCGTCTTCGACGACGAGCTCTCCTCGATCTACCGGTGGGTGGAGCACCTCGACGAAAGTTTCGTGGCGATCCAGGGCCCTCCGGGAACCGGCAAGACGTACTCGGGCTCACACATCATCCACCACTTGGTGGGTCGAGGGCTGCGCGTAGGGGTCCTGGCGATGAGCCACGCGGCCATCGACAACCTGATGCGCGCGACCCTCGAGGTCTTCGACCAGGCGGGCGACCGCGGACGACTCGCGGCGCTGCGTTGGGAGGAGAGGCCCTCGACCCCCTTGCCCGGCGTCACGTACTCCAAGAAAAAGGCCGACCTGTCCTCGGGACAGTTCAACCTCATCGGGGGCACGGCGTGGTTGTGGGCCAATCCTGAGATGCGTCAGGTACCCGTCGACGTGCTGATCGTCGATGAGGCGGGACAGCTCTCATTGGCCGATGCGCTCTCCTCGACCGGCGGAGCTCGCAACATGCTGTTACTGGGCGATCCCCTGCAACTGGCCCAAGTTGCCAAGGCCGAGCACCCCGCGGGTTCGGGCGCGAGCGTCCTCGAGCACATCCTGGGCGAACACGTGACCGTCCCCGACACCCGCGGCGTGTTCATCTCTGAGACCTGGCGTATGCACCCCGACGTGTGCGATTTCATCTCGCGCCAGATCTACGAGGGACGCCTGACCGCCAACGAGTGCTGCGTGCAGCAGTCGACGGATTTTGGGACCGGGCTTCGCTGGCTCGTCGCGCGCCACGAGCGACGTTCCACTCAGTCGCCCGAAGAGATCGAGGTCGTCCTGGACCAGATCACCGCGATGCTGGGCACCCCCTGGACCAATCAAAAGGGCGAGGTCGCCGCGCTGACTCCGAGTGACTTCATGGTCGTGGCCCCCTACAACGATCAAGTGGATCTGATGAAGGAGGCCTGCCAGGCCCGTGCGCCACTGCGCGGCGTCCAGGTGGGTACGGTCGACAAGTTCCAGGGACGAGAGGCGCCCGTGGTCTTCTTCACCATGACGACCTCGAGCGCGCAGGACATGCCGCGTGGTCCCGAGTTCCTCTTCTCGAGGAATCGCCTCAACGTCGCCGTGAGTCGAGCGCGATGCGTGGCGTACCTCGTGTGCACTGAGGAACTCCTCAATTCACGAGCGCGCGACATCGACGACATGCGACTCATCGGCACCCTGAGCGCGTTCGTGGAGCACGCGCAACCATTGTGAGTCGAATGCGCATTTCGACCCTCGCGAGTCGTGTAAGGTAGCAAAGCCGAAATAACACGGAGATTCATGATCGGGTCGAACGCGCAACAAGTTCGTGAAGATTTTGTCTCGAAATGACATTTCGGTGGTGGGACGCCTGCTACACTGTAAATCCCACCGACGGAGACGGCGGCCGGTTGCATTTGCAACTAGGCAGACCGCGCTGTTAAGGTAGGCATCCCGTCGTTTGGGAGACTAAACGACGGATTCGACGGAGAAATCCTGAGATGGTGTACTTCACACCTCCGAGCTTGCTCGTGTGTGTTGTCGCTCCTTGAAAACGGAAGAACGAGAGCCAAAAGCCAGTACGGGCGACGATGGACGGATCTAACCGGACGCGTCGTTCGTCATAAAGAAGTATGTAGTAGGCCAGAGGGGCACCCCGTGTTCCTTTGGTTGTCAGGCGAGTATTAGAGTCACTCGTCTGGCTCTCTGATTCGTAAAGAACTTCGGTTCTTGAAAAATCTTGATGGAGAGTTTGATTCTGGCTCAGAATGAACGCTGGCGGCGTGCTTAACACATGCAAGTCGAACGGATGATTGGAGCTTGCTCCAATCGTTAGTGGCGAACGGGTGAGTAACACGTGAGCAACCTGCCCCGAAGATTGGGATAACACCGGGAAACCGGTGCTAATACCGAATACCTTCCTTTTTCCGCATGGTGAGAGGAAGAAATGTTTTTTCGCTTCGGGAGGGGCTCGCGGTCCATCAGCTTGTTGGCGGGGTAACGGCCCACCAAGGCTACGACGGATAGCTGGTCTGAGAGGACGATCAGCCACACTGGAACTGAGACACGGTCCAGACTCCTACGGGAGGCAGCAGTGGGGAATCTTGCGCAATGGGCGAAAGCCTGACGCAGCAACGCCGCGTGAGGGACGAAGGCTTTCTGAGTTGTAAACCTCTTTCGACAGGAACGATTGTGACGGTACCTGTAGAAGAAGCACCGGCCAACTATGTGCCAGCAG
>JARCRU010000023.1 GCA_029850535.1 Actinomycetota bacterium
GTCTTGAGTGACCAGCTGTACGGACGCTCGCCCGTCTGGAACCACAAAGCGCGTGACCCAAGTGAGATTGAGATCCTCTTCACTCAGTCCGAGGTAGCCAGCGTAGAAGTCGCGCGCCGCATCAATGTCTGCGACCCGTAGGTTTGCTGTGACTCCCGTTACTTGCATATCCGCTCCTTCGATCGAGTCAAGGTATTGGCATGGTCAGGATCAGGTCAATCCGCATCGTAGCGTCGGCAACACACAAAACCTAACGTAGGACCAACGTCTGCGACGAAGTAGACACCGAAATTTGAATGACGCTATCAATAGTTGCGCCATTGGATGTTGAATGCGTTCGCCAGCAGAATCTGCTGTGAAACCTCTCGCGGGCCCCCTTGGTCTCGATCCCGGCGCCTCGAGATTAAAAGGCCACCGAGTTCATTATTCTCTATTCAATCGATTCAGAGAACCCCATGTTCATGGGGTTTTGCGTTCAGTGCGTTAAGTGCGTTCAGTGACTATCAAGAAATGTTAGGGATGGATTTAGGGATTTTTCCACCCGATTCTGGCGTCCGCGTGTCAACAATGGCCAGGGGATCATTTTGAGTAGCTCCGCATACGCCTTCTGCTTTAAGAATTTCTCGACTCTTCAAATGAGACTGTGAGCTGACGACCAAAACTCATTGCGAACTTGTTGAGAGTCGCTACTGCAGGGGCATGGTGTCCTGCCGCCCCTCGCCATTTGATCAAGAGTGGGGGAGGCGCGTCGCGTAAGTCTGGCGTCGTCGGTTCTGTTTCTAATTGTTCAAGGCACTCGTCGGGAGGCGTTGTTTTCGTTCCGTCATCTTGCGGCGGCCCGTGAAGTATTTGGTGGGATGAACTAGCGCGACCGGTTCTCGTACCCTTCGCGAGAGAAGGGATTGAGGATGGCTGACTCCCACAACTGGTCGCGCTCGGCTGCCGTGAGGCCGACGGATCTGGCAGCATCGTCGAACTCGTCTTCAACCAACTGAATTGTCTGGTCAATTACGTCCCGAGCTTCAGGCTCGGCGAGTCCGTATATGCGGGCCGAATCGAGACACAGGCGAAAGGAACTCAACTTGTCCTCTCTTTGGGTGGTCTTACCGATGGCCATTGACTGCGTGGCCTCGCCGCCGCTGCGTACCTTGGGCTCGAGGTCGTAGGCGGGGGTGAGGTCAAGATGTGTCCCGTCCCAAAATGCCGCGTGGTTGCGGGCGTGATCATCTGTATTACCAATGGCCACGTTAAATACGATGCGCTCAAACAGTTCTCGGCCGACATCGGCTTTTGAGCTCGAGCGCCGCAGGACTTCGAGGAGATCAGGATAGGTGGCGTAGCGGCCGAAGTTCTCGTCCAGCCCGAGCATCGTGAGACCCGAGATCACCATTCGACGGGAGGCGTCGCCTGGTCGGTCAAACCGCCGCACGAGCAATACATCGCGATATCCCACGCGCACGAGCTTGGAGTCGGGCACGCGCAGTCCTCGCCGACGAGCGAGTTCGAGTGCCAACGCCTCTGACTTGACGACCGGAGTGGTGTCGTTCTTTGAGGAGAACTTGGCGATCCACTCCTCGTTTGCTCGCTCGAGAGTTACCTTGGGTCGCGCGCCGCCAAGGGAGGAGCCAAGCGTCAACGCTTCTTCTAGAGCGGCCGAAAGTTCGACTCCCGCTTCGAGATCGTCGGCCGCGCCGAGGAGTTCTTCGAGTGAAGCTTCGTAGTCGCGAGGAACGTATGTCTCGGGAGAGGTCTGAAAGTCGAGCGCGCCTATGCGGTTAGACCCCGAGTGGAGGAAGTAGTCGATTTGGCTGGGCTCGCCGCCAAGGCGGTTGCGGACTACCCGCTGCCCCCATGAGTCCGGACCGGCGTCTCGCAGACACGAGGCAATGGTTAGCCCCTCGAGCGGGCCTTGCCACCCAGTAACGAGCGGGAGCTCGGGTGTGTAGAGGCTGATCTTGTTCTCGCGTGCCAGGTAACTGTCGCCGTAGATGAACTGATGTTGGCCACCCATGGTTCGAAGATTCCCTGCAACGACGGGTTCGGTGGTTCCGGGCAGCCACACCCAGACATAGGCGTCCTGGGGGTTAGAAGGCAGAGTCATTCGCGACCGTCGACGTTGAAGCGAAGGTCCGACGCGGGATTAACGCCAGGCGTTCCTCACCACGCCGACGCAGCCGAGCTATCTCCTCGGGGGAGCTAGCTTCGAAGAGGTCGACTCCCACCACGAGGGCCGTCCGTAGAACCGTCCCAACTGCCACCGTCGGCTTGCCCGACTCGATGGCCGTCACCGTACGCCCGGTTACTCCGACGCGCTCTCCAAGGTCCTCGGCCGTCCACTTACGAGCGTGACGGGCCTCGCGAATTTGTCCGCCGAGTACCCGGAGGGCGTCTGCCGTTGCCTGATCAATCCAAGGAATCACTCTAGGCACTCTATAACCTCCTATATAGAACTAGTATCATCCTACTAATGCTTTTATAACGACAGTGAAGGTATTTTTCGACAGTGCGCCAAAAGGTGCACTGTGAGTGGGGCCGGTGAGCGGGCCACGATAGTGGGCTTCAGTGGGCCGCCCGGGTCTCGATCCCGGCACGGGATTAAAAGAAACCTTGAATCGGTTGCGGTGTGTCGGTCTCGTCGCGCATGTCGTTTGTTTTAAAGGATTCGTGTTGTTCTGTGTCGGTCTGGTTGCGTGGTGTTGCGAAAATATGAGGCCTGCTTGGAGGCCTGTTCGGTCCGTGGCGCAGATCGCAACATGCTGCGTCACGATGCTTCAAGAACAAGGATGGACCGTCTCGCGGTTTCGCCGTGGGCCTTCTGAACTCAAGGCTCGATGTCGCGATTTAGATCCTCATGCACTTCGAATGCGACATCGGATTCGTATTGCTCGTAGCGTTGTGAATGCTCTCGCTCTTGAATGTCAAGGAGCTCTGGAAGGGCCTCGCGGTCCGACCGCGGCAAAGTTGGTTGGTCGTGGAGTATGGTGAACTCCTCTCGGAGCCCTGTGATTTCCTCAATCCGTTATCGATTGGCCTTACTCCTTCACCAACCAACTTTGCCGTGGGGGTCGCGGTCTTTGTCGCGATTGGCGAAGGTCTTTGCCGCGATGATGTCGTCTACTGAGGCGACGTGGACTACGAAGCCGTCGCCGCGAACGATCATCGAACGCGTCAGCAAGTCTTCGTAGGGCACTGATCGCCCTTCGAAATCCTTCAAATCGGCCAATACGTCGACGGGTCCAGCGTCGGTTGTCCAGGTCGAGTTCCCGGTCGTTTCGAGCATCATGCCGTCAACCTTTACCGGCAACGCCTTCGCCTCCTCATCGCTCATTCGTGCGACACGCAGTCGTGCATGGAGTTCTCGTAGGGCCGAGGCGAGTCTCTCTAGATTGGCGCGTTCGCGACGCACCACACAATCGGCATCCTCGGTCAGACGCGATGCCCCGAGGAATCCTGCGGCCGATCCGCCGACGACCACGAAGTCGACTTCGTTTCGCGTGAGTACCTCAAGCAGTCGGTTGAGGTCAAGCGGTGGCCCGCTACTGGAAAGCGTCATGGGTTGCGGCTTCCAGTACCCGAAGGGCCTCCACTTCCCTGAGCCACGCTTCAATTGACTCCCTCGAGTCGAGGCGGCGTCCATCGAGAAGTACAGTGACGTCGTCCTCTGTTGGGGGTTCTGCGGAATGCATCCGCTCCGCCCACTCAGCAACGGTTGTGGCGCGCTGTCTAATCACGCCTCCATTGTAGAAGGGTTGTGGCCTGCGGTGATACTGATTGGCACCGGTACAGGCGGGAAGTCGTCCTCACGGTGCTGACGTTTGAAAGTCACCCGGGCGCCCAGTCAGTGTGCGCTACGCCAGCGTATTCGTGGGTAGTGTCGAACATCTGCGATGGGGAGGAGCGTCGGGACCGGCATGAACGATGAAGAACTCCAAATTGTCGCCAACCTTCGCCGCCAAATCGAGGAATTGAAGCGAGAAAATGATCGCTTAACCGAGATCCTGGGTTTGAAGCCCACGAGGAGTCTCGAACGTCCCGCGGTCAACCAGAGCGGACCGACCGAACATGAGGCTCCGCTCCCTCTTGTCGATCGTTCTTCGTCACCAGAGTCGAAGGTTGCATTCTTTCAGTCGCTTTTTGTCGGTCGTGACGATGTTTACGCGCTCCGGTGGGAAAGCGGAAGGACGGGGAAGCACGGTTGGTCGCCCGCGGTGGTGGGAGGTTTTGCCAACGCTCGATCGACGGACAAGGAGTATTTGTCGCTGACGTCGATCGTGATCGCTGATCACTTGGCGGGGAAGGTTCACGCCGGGCTCTATCCGCTGCTCGGTGACGACACCTGCCGCCTGATTGTGTGCGATTTCGACGGGCCAGGCTGGGCGCTAGACGCGCTCGCATACTTCGACGCCGCGCAGTCGATGGGAGTAACCTCGGCGCTCGAACGATCGCGCTCGGGCGACGGCGCACACGTGTGGATCTTCTTTCGCGACGCGGTGCCTGCGACAATCGCTCGACGACTCGGCACGTTGCTCCTTCGCGAGGCGATGAACCTTCGAGGAGAGCTCGACCTCGCTAGTTACGACCGATTATTCCCCGCGCAGGACTTCATGCCGAAGGGATCGTTCGGTAACTTGATTGCGTTGCCTCTGCAGAAGGAATGTCGAGATCGCGGAACCACCGCGTTTCTCGATCCTGGCACCATGAAGCCGATGGCGGACCAGTGGGCCTATCTCTCGACCCTCAAGCGAATGTCGCAAACAGAAGTGGAGTCGATCCTCGCGTCCACGCCGGAGGTGGGAGCGGGACCTGAAGAAAAGACGTTCCGTCGCTCTCGCGACGTCCCTCCCATTGCAATGCCCGAGACAGTCGCCAGCGTCGCTGCGGCAATGTTGGAGATTGAGCGGTCCGGTCTTCCGTCGACCCTGCTCGCAGGACTTAAGCATCTCGCGTCACTCCACAACCCGGCGTTCTACGAGAAGGAGCGGCTCAGGTTCTCCACATGGGATACGCCGAGAATGATCCGTTGTTACGGAGAGAACCTCGAGTCGTTGTTGCTTCCTCGAGGTCTCACCGAGAAGGCCGCCAGTGTCGTCGCGGAGGCGGGAAGCCGATTGGTGATCTACGAGAATCGACCCGATCCCGAGCCGATCGAGTTCGCGCCCACTTTCCAACTTCGTGAAGAACAAGAAGCCGCGCTGCAAGCGCTCCGCGACCACGAACTGGGTGTCCTCGTCGCCGCCCCAGGGGCCGGGAAGACCGTGGTCTCCTGCGCACTGATTGCGCACCATCAACGACCTACTCTCGTCATCGTTGATCGAAAACCGTTGGTAGAGCAATGGACCGAACGACTAGCAACGCACCTGGGTCTCACCGCGAAGGAGATTGGCCAGATCGGCGGGGGCCGGAACAAGATCACCGGCATTGTCGATGTCGCCATGGCGCAGAGCCTCGCTCGACGAGAAGATCTCGACGAGATATCAAGCCGATACGGATTCGTCGTTGTCGACGAATGCCATCACGTACCGGCGGTGACATTCGAGCGATGCGTCAAACAAATCAATACCCGACGGTGGCTCGGTCTTACCGCTACGCCCTACCGGCGCGATGGCCTTCAGGGCTTGATCACCATGTACTGCGGGCCCATTCGCCACCGAATGGACGAGAAGGTGGACGTAGAGAAGGACTTCCGCCGAGAACTTATTGTGCACCAGACGAATTTCGAGGTGAGCGACGACGGCACACACATCCAGGACCTGTTTCGCGCGTTGGTTGATGACGAAGCTCGAACGATGGCGATCTGTGATGATGTGGCCGCTGCAACCGCCAAAGGCAGAAACTGTCTGGTGCTGACGCAGTGGACCGAGCATCTCTCGTCAGTCGTGTCGGTACTTGGCGCGAGGGGAGTAACCCCGCTTGTCCTCCAAGGCGGAATGGGAAAGAAGGCTCGTGCCAAGGTCATGGCGGACCTGGACGGTGCATCCAAGCGAGGCGGAATGGTGCTTGTCGCGACCGGCAGTTTCCTCGGCGAAGGGTTCGATTGCCCGCCGCTCGATACGGTGTTTATGGCGTTTCCGATCGCCTTTCGAGGAAGAGTTGTCCAGTACGTTGGCCGTATTTTGCGACCCTTGGATGGCAAATCATCCGTTGAGGTTCACGATTACGTCGACGCTCAGAGCCCGGTGCTCGCCAGAATGCACCGAAAGAGACTTCCAGGGTACGCAGCTCTCGGTTTCGACGTCGGCAAGGATCGCAAGAGCCGAAGCGACACCAAGTAGCAACCCATCAGGGGTCAAGGATCGCCTTTGTCTCAACGCGAAACGTGTCATCGCTCGTTGGCCTGGAATCGTGGTATCGCGAGAAAGTTGAGGCGGCCTAAAGCGAGCGGCCAAAGTTGAACTTCGACGACACATCTCAAGTATCGACCAGAGCAACACGTTGCGTGGGATAAATCGGAGGCCTATTTAGCGAACTCGAAGAGCGAACGGTCGAAAATTACTGGTGGGTGGGCCGCCCGGGTCTCGATCCCGGCACCTTGGGATTAAAACTCCCACAGCACCGATAGCCAGGAACCCTGACCAGGTATTTCAGGTCCACATTCTGGCGCTCGGAAAATC
>JARCRU010000024.1 GCA_029850535.1 Actinomycetota bacterium
GGGATTTGGTGACCCCACTTCATGAGAGTGCGAATCGTGGTCGGCGCCGTGTAGAGCACGGTGACCTTCTGGGACTCGATGATGCGCCACCACCGGTCCTTACCGCCCGAGTCGGGCAGTCCTTCGTACATCACCTGAGTCGCGGCGTTGATCAAGGGGCCGTAGACGATGTAACTGTGACCAGTGATCCAGCCGATGTCGGCCGCGGTCCAGCACACGTCGGTCTCGGGCTTGATGTCAAAGACGTAGTAGTAGGTGGTCGCCGCTTGGGTCATGTAGCCACCAGTGGTGTGAAAGATTCCCTTGGGCTTGGCGGTCGTGCCCGAGGTGTACATGATGAACATTGGTGTCTCGGCGGGGAATGCCTCGGGGGTGTGAGCATCAGACTGGCGATCAACGACGTCGTGCCACCAGTGGTCACGACCCTCGACCCACTCGACGGGCTCAGCCGTTCGCTTCACGACGAGAACGGCGGAGACGTTGGGACAGGACTTGAGGGCCTCGTCGACGGCCGGCTTCAGTGGCGAGGCGGCACCTCGACGGAATGCACCGTCGGCGGTGACCACGAAACGACAATCCGAGTCGAGGATGCGCGAGGCGAGAGCGTCGGCGGAGAAGCCGCCGAAGACGACCGAGTGGATCGCGCCGAGACGCACCACTGCGAGCATCGTGAAGACCGCCTCGGGAATCATGGGCATGTAGACCGCGACGCGGTCGCCCTTCTTCACACCGAGTTCTTCGAGGGCGTTGGCGGTGCGAGATACCTGTCGAAGCAATTCGTGATACGTGATGGTGCGCGACTCGCCCTCGGCGTCGGCTACCCAGTGAAAGGCCACTCGCTCGCCGCGGCCCTCCTTGACGTGGACGTCCACGCAACTCACCGAGGCGTTCAAGGTGCCGTCGGCGAACCATTGGGCGTTGGGTAGTTCCCACTTCAACGAGATCGTGGGCGCGATCTCCCAGGTGAGGCGCTCGGCTTGACGTAGCCACCAGGCGGCGGGGTCAGCTCCCGCCTCGTCGTAAATCGAGGGTTGGGCGTTGGCCTGCGCGGCGAAGTCCGCACTCGGGGCGAAGGCCCGGTCCTCTTCCAGCCATGCTTCAATCTTTGCTTCAGTCATATTTTTCCCCACTCCATGCTGCTCATCGCAGGCGTCGGCGACACCCCACGTCTATTTCTACCAAGTTGCCACGGCGCCCGAGTCACCTGACCCGGGCGCCGTGGCAACGAACGTAATTGTTCAGCTACGCGGACCTAATGGCAATACCACCTTGCCGTGGGTCGTATTAATGACCCCCGCGGCTGAGGCGTACCAGGCCGCCACCGCCGTCGCCAGTCCCGTCCATCCACCGATCTTGACGATGTTCGCGTGCGCTCCGAACGAGCCCCAGTTACCCCAGGTCAGGAAGACGAACGTGATGAACAATAGAACGAAGACCACCAGCAGAGCGTTATTGAGTTTGGCCGAGGCAATCATCATGTAGAACGTGAAGATTGTCCAGCCCAACAAGAACACTCCCGCGGAACCGTTGGCCCCCAGCGCCTTTTGCCAATTGGCCAATGCGTACAGCGACAGCCAGAACGCCCCGTAGGAGGTGAACGCCACCGCGGCGAAGGTGTTCTTGCGTATGAACTCCATTGCCCCCGCCAGTAACTGGGCGATGCCGCCATAGAAGAACGCGAGCGACAGAGCGGCCGCTACACCCGCGCCGTGCCAGAGATTGGCATTCGCACTACTTAGAGCGAACGTCGTTGTAGCGAATCCGGCGAGGCCGAGTGGCCCCGGATCCGCGACCTTTTCATCGGCCATGTTGTTCTCCAATGCTCTCAAGTCGAGTCAACTCCTTGTTGCTCGTTCCCTTTCTTAGTTCACATTGGCGAAACAAAAGAGGCAATTAGAGACAAGTTTCCTTGTGAATAAACTCACAAGGAAACCTAATTTCCCCTATCTATCAGTGATTATTCGTCGAGCGCTCGTCGAAAAGACCGAACGAACGACTCGGTGTCGGCGGGACTGGCGCCGTTCAAGATGGTGTCCACTAGAGCCGAACCAACGATGACGCCGTCGGCGTGCTGCGCAGCCTGGACCGCTTGGTCAGGAGTGGTGATGCCGATGCCGACGTAGACCGGTACGTCGGAGGTGCGTCGAACGGACTCCACGACTCGGGTGGCGTCGCCCTCACCGATGGCGCGTCCCGTCACCGCCATGCGGGTCGAGGCGTAGCAGAAGCCCTGCGTCGTGCGTGCCAGACGCTCGAAGCGTTCGGTAGTCGTCGAGGGGGCGACGAGAAAGATGGTGGCGATGTCGCTCTCGTCGCAGACACTTCGCCACTCGTCAGATTCCTCCAGTGTGAGATCTGGCACGATCGCTCCAACGATGCCACTGGCCGCGAGCCGTCCGGCGGCGCGGCGCAGACCGTAGTGGTGAAAGAGGTTGTAGTAGGTCATGGCGATGAGTGGCGCACCCAGTGAGGTCCCCGTGAGTTCACTGCAGATGGTGTCGATGGTGGTGCCCGCCGACAACGCGCGCTGGGCGGCTTCTTGAATCACGACGCCGTCCATCATGGGGTCGGAGAAGGGCACACCGATCTCCACCGCGTCGGCGCCGCCCAGGACCGCCGCCGCCACGTGCTGCGTCCAATCGGGCGTGACGCCGGCCATGAAGTAGGGAACCAGAGCGGTACGTCCAGTGTCACGCAAGGCGCGCAGGTGGACTTCGAGGCTCTTCACTGGCGCCCCCTCAGGATGTCACGCACTTGGGCGACATCCTTGTCGCCTCGGCCCGACATGTTCAACAACACGGTGGAGCCGCGCGGGATTGACCGACCGGCCTCTTGCATTATCCAGGCCACCGCGTGCGCCGACTCGAGCGCCGGGATGATGCCCTCCAGCTCCGAGAGGGTCTGTAGTGCCACGAGAACGTCCTCGTCACCGATGCCGACGTACTCGGCTCGTCCGGCGGCGGCGAGGTACGCGTGCTCGGGACCGATGCCGGGGTAGTCGAGCCCGGCCGAGATGGAGTGGGCCTCTTCGATCTGACCGTGTTCACTCTGTATGAGCATCGACTTCATTCCGTGCAGGACTCCTGGTGAACCGTGCGAGACCGCCGCTCCCCCCTCGGCTTCGACGCCGACGAGGCGCGTGGTGGTATTGGCGAAGCCCGCGAAGATGCCCGCGGCGTTGGATCCTCCCCCCACGCAGGCCACGACCATGTCGGGCACGCCGACGCCGCGCTGGGTCAACTGCTGGGCGGCTTCGTGTCCAATGATGCTCTGGAATTCGCGAACCATCCAGGGGAACGGGTGGGGTCCCATGACCGAGCCCAAGCAGTAGTGCGTGTCGTCGACGCAGGCCACCCACTCGCGCATGGCTTCGTTGACGGCGTCCTTGAGAGTCCTTGATCCTGACGTCACGGGCACCACGGTGGACCCCAAGAGTTCCATCCGAAAGACGTTGAGGGCCTGTCGCTGGGTGTCGAGTTCTCCCATGTAGACAGTGCAGTCGAGTCCGAGTCGCGCCGCCGCGGTGGCCGTGGCCACACCGTGCTGTCCGGCACCCGTCTCGGCGATCACGCGCGACTTGCCCATGCGACGAGTGAGCAAGGTCTGCCCGACGACGTTGTTGATCTTGTGCGATCCGGTGTGGGCGAGATCCTCGCGTTTGGCGAACACCTCGACGCCGAATTTCTTGGAGAATCGCCCTAGGTAGGTGACCGGCGTGGGGCGTCCACCGAATTCCTGGAGAACGGTGCGGTACTCGTCGACGAAGACCGGGTCGGCCCAGGCGTCGATGAAGGCCGCTTCGAGCTCGAGGCACGCGGGCATCAACGCTTCGGGGACAAAACGACCACCGAAGTCGCCGAAGTGGCCGGTGGACGAAGGGGCACCCATGAAGTTGGGATGTGGGCTCACTGCGGACCTTTCTCTTTCAACGCGAGAGCCACTCGGGCCCGCGTAACGAAACTAGCGACCCGGTCGGCGTCTTTGACCCCGTGCGCGGATTCGACACCCGAGGCGACGTCGACTCCCCAGGGATGGGTCTGGCGAATCACGTCCTCGACGTTGTCGGCGTTGAGGCCCCCCGCGACCAACATGGGCACCTCGAAGTGCAGAGACGCCACGGTCACCCAGTCATTGGCGACCCCGCTGCCGGGCTGAGCCCCGTCGACAATCACCGCAACCACGTGGGCTCGTTCGCGCTCAGTGAGCGCGGGCGAGTGTGTACTCAGCGAACGGATGATCTTGACCCGCCTCGACGCGAGGGCGTCGAGGAGGGCGTCGCTGGCGGGGTCGTGCAGTTGCACGGCGCGCAAACGGTCGCGCTCGACGACACTGATGATCTCGCGGTCCTCTTGTCGGCGAAAGACGCCCACGCACCACACCAGATCGTCGTAGTGCGCGACGATGTCGTAGGCCACGTCACTGCTCACTTGGCGAACGGACGTCGCGTAGTTCAGGCCCAGGGCGTCGGCACCGGCGTCCACGGCCATTCGCGCGTCGCCGAGGGACGTGACGCCACAGATCTTGATCCTCGGCACCCGCGAGTTAGTCACGTTGCGGGCCCAGTGCGACATTGGCGAACTCGCGCACCGTGGCGCTCGGTGTGGGCGACGTCACGAATACCTCTCCCACGAGCACGGCGTCAAAGCCCGCTTGCGCGGCGCGGCGCACGTCATCGGCGCTGCGCAGGCCCGATTCGGCTATTCGGATGACGTCACGGGGTAGGTTCGCAATCACGGCGGCGGCGCGTTCGGGGTCGACGTGAAACGTGTGCAGATCGCGTTGATTGACGCCGATCAGTCGCGCACCGCTACTGAGGGCGATGTCGGCCTCGCGCGCGTCGTGCACTTCGACGAGTGGACTGAGGCCCACTTCGAGAGCGAGGGCGACGAAGGACGAGAGCTCGGTGGGTGCGAGGATCGCCGCAATCAGCAAGACGCCACTGGCGCCCATTTGCGCCGCGTCGAGCACGTCGTTCTCACTGACGGTGAAATCCTTGCGCAACACCGGCAACGTCACCGTCTGGGACACCGCTTCGAGGTCCGCGCGCGAACCCGCGAAGTGGGGCTCATCGGTCAACACCGAGATCGCCGACGCGCCGCCCGCGACGTACTCCTGGGCCATTGCGACGACGTCGAGGTGCTCGCCGAGCCAACCCTTGGAGGGAGAACGACGCTTGATCTCCGCGATGACCTTGACGTGGGATCCCGCACTCGTCGTGAGCGCCTCGTCGAGTCGCGGTCCGTCGTAGTGAACGTGAGCCATTCGTCGACGCCAGTCGCGATCGTCGAGTTGGGCGCGTTTGCGGTGAAATGACTCGATGGAGTCGAGATACGTCGCGGCCATCGCACAATCGTAGTTGTCGAAGAGTCTGACACTGACGAGTAATTTGTACTGAACCATCAAAGAGAGGACGAGAGTGCCGCACTCCTTCGCCCATGACGTACTTCAACCCCTCGTACGAGGGACCGACCTGGAGCGCGAGGAGGCGCGCGACGCGCTCGCGGAGATCTTGGCGGGGCGGGTCGACGGCGTGCTGATCGCGAGCTTCTTGACCGCCCTCACGTGCAAGGGCGAGACGGTCGACGAGATGACGGGGTTTGTCGACGCCATGCTGAACGCGGCGACGTCGCTACGGGTGAACAGTGACGCGATCGACATCGTGGGCACCGGCGGGGACCAGTTGCACACCGTGAACATTTCTACGATGGCCTCGCTCGCCGTGGCGGGATGCGGAGTGCCGGTGGCCAAGCACGGCAACCGCGCCGCCTCCTCGTCGGTGGGTTCCGCCGACGTTCTCGAGGCCCTGGGGGTGCGCCTGGACGTCTCGCCACAGGTCATCACCGCCTCGCTCGAGGAGGCGTGCGTCGCCTTCTTGTTCGCGCCGACCTACCACCACGCGCTGGGGTACCTCACCCCGATACGGCGCGCGCTGAGCTTTCGTACCATCTTCAATGTGCTCGGACCCCTGGCCAACCCCGCGCGCGTCACGCGCAGTTTGATCGGCGTCGCCCAGGCCCATCTGCTCGACGCGATGGCCCAGGTCCTGCACGCTCACGAGGTCTCCTCCGCCATCTTGGTCCACGGTCACGACGGGCTCGACGAATTGTCCCTGGGGGCGACCTCCTCACTCATCTCCGTGACGCGTGAGGGTGTGGAGCTGAGTGAGATGGACGCGGGGGCCCTGCTGGGACGGCGCCACTCGGTCGGCGATATTCGCGGCGGGGACACTGACGACAACGTCGCCGTGGTGCGCGCCTTCCTCGACGGCACCGAGGGTGCGGTGATGGACGTCGCGTGCGCCAACGCCGCGCTGGCCCTCATCGTGGCGGGCCGCGCGAGCACCCTCGAGGAGGGTTTCGCCCTAGCGCACGACAGTGTGGTCAGTGGAAGCGCGGCGACCGCACTCGAGCGGCTGGTGGCGGTCTCGAACTCCTAGATTCCGATCAGATCCGACGCAGTTGGGACCTGTAGCGACGAGCGTTCTCGACGTAGAGCGCGGCGTTGGCCACGATCTCCTCGGGGGAGCTCGCGTCGGGACGAATTTGACCCGGGACGCCGACGACGAGCGCATTGGCGGGAACGTGCGTGCGATTGCGTACGACGGCACCCGCACCGACGGTGGCTCCGCTCTCGACGACCACCTCGTGCAGCACGATGGATCCACTTCCGATGAGGCTGCGGTCGTGTACGACGCACCCCTCCAAGTGCGCGAGGTGGCCGACGACGCAATCGTTGCCAATGACCGTGGGGTAGGCCGCGACGGCGTGAATGACCGCACCGTCTTGAATGGAGGTTCGTTCGCCGACGATCACCGTGCCGTAATCGCCACGCAACACTGCTCCGGGCCAGATCGAGGAGTCGGCACCGATGTGAACGTCGCCGATGATGACTGACTCGGGGTGGACGAAGGCGTCGGCGTGTATCGAGGGGACACGGTCCCCCAAGGCGTAAATCGGCACATGGACCTCCTCGTCGATCAGTGCATCAACCAAGAAATTAACTGATAGATGCGCCAGATGAGATAGATAATGGTGACAACGATGAAGAATTTCCACTTGAGCGGCACCGGCTCGCGGATGGCTTCCTGGACGGACTGGCCACAGACCTCGCAGGTGTCCCCCTCGACCGGACGGTCACACGTGGTGCACCACTTCGCCACTATTCGACTCGAACACGAACTCGGATCGGCGTGGAACCGAGTTCGAAGCGTTCGCGCAGCGAGCGCTCCACGTAGCGCATGTAGGTCGACGGCAATTTGCCCGCGACGAAGAGGGTGAAGGTGGGCGGCTCCGTGGCACCTTGTACGGCGTAGCGAATCTTCCCCGTCGGCGCGGGTTGCTTGACTTGCAAGTCACGAATGGCACGGTTGAGCGCTCCGGTCGGCACTCGCTTGACGTAGTCCGCGGCCGCGGTGGTGAGGGCCGGCAGAATTCGGTGTACGCCCTTGCCCGAGATCGCCGTGGTCTTCATGACCGGGGCGTCGCCCAGGAAGGCGAGTTTGTCACCGACGGAGGCGAGGACCTTGTCGCGGTCCTCGGTGGCGATGAGTTCCCACTTGTTGAGTACGACGAGTGACGGACAGCCCGCCGCGGAGATTCTCTCGGCCAGTCGCTGGTCTTGTCCGGTTGCGCCCACCGTCGCGTCGATCACCAGAACCGCGATGTCGGCGCGGTCCAGAGCGTCGAGACTACGTAACACTGCGTAGGTCTCGAGTCCGGCCTCGGTCTTAGCGCGACGTCGCATGCCGGCGGTGTCGATGAAGCGGATCAGCCCCATCTCGGTCTCGACCACGGTGTCGATCGCGTCACGCGTCGTGCCCGGCATGTCGTGAACGACCGAGCGTTCCTCGCCGATGAGTTGGTTAAAGAGCGTTGACTTGCCCACGTTGGGGCGCCCGACGATGGCGACGCGAAGCGCGCCGTCCTCTTCGATGTTGTCCATCAGACTCTCACTCGCCCGCTCACCCAGGCGATTCACGATCTCGTCGAGCAAGTCACCGGCTCCGCGCCCGTGCAGGGCACTGATGCAGTAGGGGTCACCGGCCCCGAGGCTCAGGAATTCCCAGCTACTCGCTTCGTGCAGCGTGTCGTCGACCTTGTTGACCACCAGCAGAACGGGACGTCCCGACCGCAGCGCCCAGCGCGCCGCGTGAGTGTCCTCGTCGACCATGCCGGTCGTCACGTCGACCACCAACAAGACGAGGTCGGCGTCAGCCAAGGCTGCGTCAGCCTGCCGCGAGACCTTCTCTTCGAGGTCGTCGCCGGCTTCGAGCCACCCGCCGGTGTCGACCACGTCGAAAGCGACGCCGTTCCACTCGACTTCGACGGCCTTGCGATCGCGGGTGACGCCGCGATGCTCCTCGACGACCGCGACGCGTTTAGCGGCCAAGCGATTGACCAAGGAACTTTTACCCACGTTGGGGCGACCGACGATGACCACTTGGGGCTTCTTCACGAGTGCACCAGTCCTTTCGCGCGCGCGTGCTCGAGCATCGCGCGCAGATCTTGACCGGTGGTGCGAACGATGTTCACCGGGTGGGGCAAATCGTCGGGACTGAGCCCGTCGAGGAATCGACCCTCGGAGAGGCACACGTCGGGCAACAGGCACGTCGTGGTCGAAGGTACGTCGGCGAGCGCTCGCTGGAGGTCCTGACCCGTCATCAGTCCGGCCACCTTGATATTGCCACCGAAGTAGCGATTCTCGACCGTGATGATCCCCACGTCGTGGAACTGGTATTGGTCGAGCAGATCACGAAGGATCGGCGCCGCGTATTCACCGGTGAGAAGAGCGACGTCGCGACTCACGATCGCGGGCGTGGGCCGCACCTCGTCGGTGCGAACGGCGCGGTATCCCAGGGCCGGAGCACCGTCGACGGATTGGAAGAAACCGGTGCCGAGCTTGTCCATGTCGCCGTGTCCCGCGAAGCTCTCGACGAAGGCGGCGACCAGTCCGATGCCATTTTCGGCCTGGTCGAGCGACTCGAATTCGCCGGCCGGCTGCGGGGTTCGACCCGCGACCAGGTAGAACTCGTCGGAGGCGTAGATGCTCACTCGGCCAAAGATCTCCTGGGTGAGGAGTCGATACTTCTCGGCGAGCTCGATGACCTGGCGGGCCTCGTCGGCGGTGTGCGAGCGCATGGTCTCTTCGAGGGTGAAGTCGCTCACTCCCACCGGGACCAGTGCGACGGTCACCAGCTCGGGGTAGAGCGTGATGACGTCTTGGAGGGTGCGCTCGAGCTCGCTGGCGTCGTTGACTCCCGGACACACCACGACCTGGGCGTGAACTTCAATGCCCGCTTTGAGCAGTTCGCGCAACCAGCGAAGACTGGTGGCGCCGCGCGGGTTGCGCAGCATCTGCGCGCGCAGCTCTGGGTTGGTGCTGTGAATCGAGACGTAGAGCGGCGAGAGTTTCTCGTCGATGACTCGCTCGAGGTCGAACTCGGTGAACCTGGTGAGGGTCGTGTAATTGCCGTAGAGGAACGAGAGTCGAAAATCGTCATCCTTCACGTAGAGCGAACGTCGCATGCCCTTGGGCAGTTGGTAGATGAAACAGAAGGTGCAGTGGTTGTCGCACGTGCGAATCCGGTCAAAGACCGCGGAGTCGATCGACAATCCCAAGGGCTCGCCCACGCCTTTGGCAATGGTGACCTTGTGGCGCAGGGGGCGTCCGTCGCGCTGGAGTACCAGCGTCACGACGTCGCCATCGATCAACTGCTGGTACTCGATGATGTCAGTGGGCTCGCGCCCGTTGATCGACACCAACTCGTCACCGACCGCGACGTCGGTCCCGGTGGCGGGCGACGAAGCTGCAATGGAGGAAATACGCACACCCGACACGACTACAGCCTAGGTCCCGGTCCGAGACCAGCAAACTAGGCTGTCCTACGTGAGTGTAGATCGAGTGGTCCTGGCGTCGCCGCGAGGCTTTTGTGCCGGCGTGGAGAAGGCGATCAAGGCACTCGATTGGATGACCCGGGTCTTTGAACCCCCCGTCTACTGCTACCACGAGATCGTCCACAATCGCGTCGTGGTCGACCATTTCCGTTCTCTCGGCGTCGTGTTTGTCGATGACGTCGGTGACGCCGCCCCAGGAGCGCCGTTAATGCTCAGCGCGCACGGCTCCCCCCCGAACGTGATCGAGGCCGCCCGCGCCATGGGTGGCGCGGTCGTGGACGCCGTGTGTCCACTCGTCACCAAGGTGCACCATGAACTCAAAGTGCGCGCGCGCAAGGGCTACACCGTTCTCTACGTGGGCCACGAGGGCCACGAGGAGGCCGTGGGGACGATGGCGGTGGCCCCCGACGCGGTGGAGCTGATCCAGTCGATTGAGGATATCGATCGCGCGGCTCGTCGTTCGGGTCCCTTCGCGCTCCTCTCGCAGACCACCCTGAGTGAGGATGAATGGTCTCACTTACGCGAATACGCGCTCTCGAAGATTCCTGACATTTGGATGCCCAATCGCAGCGACCTCTGCTTCGCGACCACCAATCGTCAAGGGGCGTTGCGGGCGATCGCCGCCGCCGCCGACGCCGTGGTGGTGATCGGATCGGCCAATTCCTCCAATACGGTCGCGCTCACCGACGTCGCTCGTTCGGTGGGTAGCCCGCGAGTCTTACGGGTGAACGGGGCCAGTGAGTTGCCCGACGACCTCGAGGGGGTGGTGGCCGTGACGGCGGGAGCATCGGCACCGGAGTCGTTGGTCACCCAGGTGCTCGAGCACCTCGACCCCCATCGGGGCGTGGAGACCTTTGAATTCACGACCGAGGATGAATATTTTCCTCCGCCGCCGGAGCTGCGAGAGATTCTGCGGGCCCTGAGTGCGGTGCTGGACGTGGCACTGGGAGCACCGAATCCGGGAAGTTTCGACGGCCACGCCGATCGGGGATTCACCGCCGCGCAGGTGTTGTCACCCACGGCGTAGGAACGGGCGGTCGTGGGTGACCGCAGTCATCAGAGCCACTGGGTCGGTTTTGCTAGAATTTGACAGTGATTTCAATTGCCCGCGCACCGCGAACATTGCGTGAACGCCGTGTGGCAGATACCTCCCTTCGCATCGACTCTCCGGCCTCGCGGACGTCGTCGGTGTTCAACTAAAGGATCTCGATGTCGAACGTGGATTTAGAGAAGATTCGCATTACCAATTTGCGCAAGTTCGCCATCCAGCAATCACTTGAGCATCTCGAGGCCGAGCGTCCCCACTTCCAACCCGAAGAGATCGTGGCTTCGATCTGTGCGTACGAGGAGGAACTCAATATCGGCGGTGTCTTGGAGAAGATGCCCCCCACCATTGACGGTCGCGCCTACACCACGCTGGTCGTGGTCGACGGCGGCACCGACCGCACCGCAGAAGTGGCGAGGTCGTTCCCGGGCGTGGTCGTGATTGAGTTCCCCGTCAATCTGGGACACGGCGTGGCCCTGCAAGTGACATATCGCTGGTGCATTGAGAACAACGTCAAGTACGTGATCACTCTCGACGCCGATGGGCAAAACGACCCCGCCGAGATGCCGAATCTTCTCGCACCCCTCGTCAATGACACCGCAGACTTCGTACTGACGAGCCGTGTGTTGGGGGTGGACAAGACCTCGGACTCTATTCGAAAGACCGGAGTGCGCTTCTTCTCGTTCATTATGAACCGCATGACCGGTGCGAAACTGACCGACACTTCGACGGGTTACCGCGGGCTACGTGTCGCGATGCTGGCCGACGCCGTCGATCGCCTCCAGCAGAGTCAGTATCAGACCGCCGAACTCTTGATCGTCTGTCTCAAGCGCGGCTGGCGCTCGGCCGAAGTGCCGACCGTGTGGTACCCCCGGGCGTCGGGGACGACGAAGAAGGGCAAGAATTGGCTGTTCGGCTTTCGCTACTCCCGCGTCGTGTTCGGGACCTACTGGCGCGAGCGCAAGGCTCGTCCTAGTCGCTGAGCCCGCGGGTCGTCGCTCAAGCCTGCAGGCTCTGTCGGTACACGTCTTCGAGAGAGAGCCGCAACTCCTCGGTCTTCTCAGCAATCCGTGTCCGCGAGGGCCGGCCCTCGTGGACAAGGGGGGCGATCGGCGCTCCCACCACGACGTGCACCGTGACCGGTCGCGGGAATTTCGCGCCGTCGGGTAGCGCGCGATCCGTCCCGGCGATGCCGACGGGGACGACGGTGGCCCCGGTGCGCGCGGCGATGAACATGGCCCCGTCGTGGAGGGGTTCGACGTGGGGACCGTACTTGCGAGTTCCTTCCGGAAACAAGATGAGTGCGTGCCCCGCGGTCAGCACCTCCTCGGCGGAGCGAAGGGCTTCGCGATCCGCCGTGCCGCGTTTCACGGGGAAGGCGCCGAGCGCGATGAGGGCGCTGCCCAGGACGGGTACGCGAAAGAGCGAGTCCTTGGCCATGAAGAAGACCTTGCGCGGAGAGATGAACAAGGTGAAGGCGAAGTCGAGGTTCGAACGATGGATCGGCGCCACCAGGACCGGTCCGCTGAGCGGGATGTTCTCGCGACCGCGCACCTGCGGTCGAAAGAGCACCCGGGCCAGGGCACGGATGATGAAGGCCACGACGTGATACAGAGGAGATTTACGGGGGTCTAGTTGGAGGTGGTGTTCTTGAGACACTGAACTATCTCCTCTACGACTTGATCGACGCTGAGCCCCGTCGTGTCGAGCGCGATGGCGTCGTGCGCTTGACGAAGCGGCGACGCATCGCGCGAGCTATCGACGTGGTCGCGCCGGGCGACGGATTCGTGACCCTCGTCGCCGCGGCGGCGAGCACGCTCATCGAGCGACGCGGTCAAGTAGATCTTCACGCGGGCGTGGGGAAAAACTACGGTGGAGATGTCTCGACCCTCGACCACGAGCCCGCCGGGTTCGTCCTCGGCCAGGGCGCGTTGACGCTGCACCATGGCTTCACGGACCGCGACGTTCGCGGCGACGACCGACACGGCGACGTTGACCGCTTCACTGCGGATCTCGTCGTCAACATCGCGCCCATTGATACTCACGCGGGGTCGAGTGCGTATCTGCGCGGATTGGGCGACACGCGCCACGGCCTCGCTGTCGTGAGGGTCGATGTGCTGTCGCAGTGACTCCACCGTCACGGCGCGATACATCGCACCGGTGTCGAGCACCGACCACCCGAGTCGTTGCGCGAGGGCGCGCGCAACGGTTGACTTCCCCGAACCGGCCGGGCCGTCGATGGCGATGATGTCCCTCATCGTCGCAGGCTCGCCAAGTCTTCGAAGAAGCCGGGGTAGCTCGAACTGACGGTGTCGGCACCATCGATGTCGCAGCCACGTCCCGCCAGCCCCGCGACGGCACTGGACATCACGATGCGATGGTCCAACCCGGCGTTAATGACGAAGGGGTTGAACGCGGAGGCCCCTCCGACACCTTCGACGAAGTAGTCGTCACCCTCGGACCAGACGCGACAGCCCAACAACCGGGCCAACGTCATCGATCCTTCGAACCGGTCCGATTCCTTGAGGCGCAACTCCCCCATGTCGCGAAAGGCACTCACTCCCGATGCCGCGGCGGCGGCCACCGTGAGAACGGGAGCCTCGTCGACCGAGGGAATCTGCGAGGCGTGAATCTCCGTGGCGCGCAGTTGCGACGAGCGCGCCCTGATCGTGACGCCCGACGTTCCCGGGGTGAGAGTGAGGTCGGCTCCCATGCGCGAGAGGACACTGAGGAAACCAGTGCGTTCAGGGGCGTCATCGACGTCGATGACCTCAACGTCGGCCTGGTCGTGGATGAGGCCCAGCACGCAGAAGAAGGCCGCCTGCGAGGGGTCGGTGGGCACTCGCCAGGCTCGCGCGAGCGGGCGACCCGGAGAGATGACCACGTGCCGACCGGCGTGTACGTTGGTGCTGGTCACCTGCACTCCGGCGAGACGCAGCATGTCCTCGGTGTTCGTACGCGTGCGGAGCGCCTCGTGCACGATCGTGTCGCCCTGCGCCGCGAGGCCCGCCAAGAGAATGGCGGACTTGACCTGGGCGCTCGGTGTGGGAACGCGGTAGTCGATGCCGCGCAGGTTGCGCGACCCGTGAATCGTGAGGGGGGGCGTGACGCGCACACCCTCGCCCGTGACGCGAGAACCCATGAGGTCCAGGGGTACGGCGATGCGGTCCATGGGGCGCCGTGAGAGAGAGTCGTCTCCCTCGAGACGGTGCTCACCCTCGATCGAGCTCACGATGCCACTCACCAAGCGCATGGTGGTCCCAGAATTGCCGCACTGCAGCGAAGATTCACTCGCGCGCAGCCCCGACGCAGGTCCACTCACGTGGACGACGCCGGCAACGTCCTCGCGTTGCGCACCCAGTTGGATCATGATCTGAGAGGTAGCGGCGACGTCGAGACCCGGCGAGAGCCCTTCGATGGTGCTCTCGCCCGCGGCCAGGGCGCTGAGCATGAGCGCACGGTGCGAGGCGCTCTTATCGCCTGGCACGCGTACGACGCCGGTGAGCGCGGCCACAGGTTCGACGCGGCGCATCACTGTTCGCGCACCACGTCGAAATCTTGGTCCTGCAGGGCACTCATGAAGCGCGTGGCCTGTAGCGCGTCGACAGCGAGCAGCAGCGTGCCCCTGGTGCCCTCGACGGAGTGAGCGATCTCGATGTCGTAGATGTTGACCAACATCTCCGAGGCCGTCATGGTGACGCGGGCCAGCGAACCCGGACGGTCGGCGATGAGCACCCGGAGATAGGCCATGTTCTCTGAGGAGAGGGCGCGACCCGGCAATTGGCGACGAGCCAGTGCGGCGCGGGCGAGACTGGCCTCGAGCGATTCACGATCGCGCGAATCGAGCGCCGCGCGCAGGACGCGCAGACGCTCCTCCAACGCCATCAGCGCCGTCGACACGGCGTCGTGATTCTCGAAGAGGATGTCGGGCCAGATGGCGGGGTCGCCCGCGGCGATGCGGGTCATGTCGCGGAATCCGCCCGCGGCGAGTTGCAGTAGCACCGCGTCCTCGCGCGCGGCGTCGGCGGCCTGGTTCATCAGTGCTCCCGCCAGGAGGTGAGGGACGTGGCTGGCCAACGCCACCAGGCGGTCGTGATCAGCCGAGGAGACCGCGACCACGTTCGCACCGATCTCGCGCAGATGTCCGTGGAGCCGGGTGTAGCCGTCGGCGGGGGTAGCGGGCGTCGGTGTCAGGACCCAGGTGCAACCCTGGAACAGGTCGGCACGTGCGCCGGCGAGTCCGCGCTGTTCAGATCCGGCCATGGGGTGCCCGCCGAGGAAACGCGGGTCCGCCACACTCTGCACGATGACTCCCTTGACGCCGGCGACGTCGGTAATGATCACGGCGGGGTCCGTGAATCTGGCGAGGTACTCTCGGGCCACGTCGACCACGGCGCCCGCGGGGGTGGCGATGACAATGAGCGCGACGTGCTCATTGGGCGCGTCGCCGGAGATGACCTCGGTGAGTTGGGCCCGCTGCACCACCTCGGGGTCCACGTCGGTGCCCGACACCCGCCAGCCCGCGTCGCGCAGCGACATCGCCACCGAGGCACCGATGAGGCCGAGGCCCACGACGTGGGCGTGTCTAGCGGAGGTCATCGCGGAGATTCTGAGCGTCGCGCAGGTAGACGTGACGAATTGCGTCACGCGTCAGGGTCGAGTAGGCGTGCATCAAGACGCGGATGCAGAGTTTCTTGGCGCCCGGAACATCAATCTCGCTCGCGCACATGAGCGGAACGGTCTGAAAGCCAATCCCCCGTGCCGCCGCCGCCGGGAAGGCCGCGGTGAGATCGGGACTCGTCGTGAACAAGACACTGACGATGTCCTCGAGATCGATGGCGTTGTTCTGGATCATGGCGTTCAAGAGCTCGCGAGTCGCCTCAGCGATCGCCTCGGCGTCGTTACGTTCGACGGTGGTTGCACCGCGAAGGCCGCGGACCAGTGAATTTGTCATGACGGCATCGTAGAGGCGATGTCCTCGGACATACCAACCGCCTCCATGAGGCGGCGCACCTCGCCCAGACTCAACTGTCGCGACGAGCCCGGCGTCAAGGTGGGATCTTGAATCGGCCCGATCCGGGTGCGCACCAGTCGGGTCACCTCGTGACCCACGGCCGCGCACATGCGTCGGACCTGCCGATTGCGGCCTTCGTGGATGACGATGCGCAAGAGCCCCTCGGACACTCGCGAGACTTGGGCCGGACTGGTGCGGCCATCTTCGAGTTCCACGCCGTCGCGCAATCGACGGATGTCGCTCGGCGAAGGGTCGCCCTCGACCCGTACGAGGTACTCCTTGGCGATGCCTGAGCTCGGGTGGGTGAGCAGATGCGCCAGACGCCCGTCGTTGGTGAGGATGAGCAGTCCTTCGGTGTTCATATCGAGACGACCCACCGGAAAGATACGCGCACTCGACGACACCAGGGTCAACACGGTCGCGCGGCCCTGGGGGTCCGAGGCAGTCGTGACGACGCCGGTGGGCTTGTTGAGCAGGTAGTACACCTTGGACTGCGCGACCGGCGCCATGGAGCCGTCCACGCAGATCATCTGGGTCTCGGGATCGACCCGATTGCCGAGTTCGGCGACGCGTCCGTCGATGGTCACTCGACCTTCGCTGATCAATATCTCACAGACGCGCCGCGACCCGTAGCCGGCGCGTGCGAGCGTCTTCTGGAGCCGTTCACCCTCGACCATCTAGGCTCCGTCGAGATCGTCGACGACCTCGCTCATCTCGGCGACCAGCGCCTGCGCGGTGGACAGGGGCACGAGGAAGTCCTCGATCGGTGGCAGCTCCTGTAGCGAGGCCAATCCCATGCGATCGAGAAACAATTCGGTCGTGCCATAGAGGATGGACTGGCCGGGTCCGGGTGCGCGACCGACCTCTTCGATGTAGCCACGCTGTTCGAGGAGACGCACTACTCCATCGACGTTGACGCCGCGCAGTGCGGTGATTTGTGCTCGCGAGATCGGCTGACGGTAGGCGATGATGGCCAGGGTTTCGAGAGCGGCGGAACTGAGTCGGTGCGAGACGTCGCGATTGGCGAAGCGCGTCACCCATTGCGCGACGTCGGGTGAGGATTGCATCACCCACCCGCTGGCTAATTCGGCGAGTTGGAATCCGCGCTTCTCTTCAATGAACTGTTCGCGCAAGGTTCGTAGGATGTTCGTCACCTCGGTGGCGTCGACGTCGGCGACGTCGGCGAGCTCTTCGGCGGAAATGGGCTCGAGGGCTACGGTCAACATGCCCTCGAGACGCTGTTCGAGCGAGGAGTCATCCCTCATATGAGTCGATCCTTTCCAGGTCCAGTCGCGAGTTGGCGTCTATCCACGCGATCTCCACGTCACCGAAGGTGCCGCCTTGTCCGAGATCGATGTGTCCGAGCTTGCACAGTTCGAGCACGGCGAGGAAGTGCACGATGATCTCGATCCGGGTCTCGAGCCCCGAGGTCAGGTCGCGGAACAGAATTCGACCCATGCTCGGCAGTCGTTGGGCGAGTACGACCACGGTCTCGGCGACGGTCACGGCGTCGACGGTGACGTGGTTGAGTCGCACGACCGGGACGGGCTTCTCCTCGATGCCGCGCAGGTAGGCCGCCGCGAGTTGCGCGGTGGTCACCCCGGCGAGGAGATCGGGGGGCTGGATGACGAAACCTTCGTCGATTCCGCGCAGGCGCGCGAAGGACTTGGCGGCGCGTTCAAAGAGTCCGACGAAGGAGTCCGCCAGGCTCGCGTAGGTGCGGAGCTCGAGCAGGCGCGCGAGCAAGACGTCGCGTTCCTCCCAACCCACGAATTCCTCATCCGGTTCGGCGTTGTCGCGTCCGGGGAGAAGACGCTGGCTCTTGAGTTCGAGCAAGATGGCGGCGACGAGCAAGAACTCCGAGAGCTCGTCGACGGCGAGCGAGGTCGCCTCGTCACGCAATTGTGCGACGAAAGCGTCGACCACCGGGGCCAGCGGCACATCGAGTATGTCGACGTCGTGACTGCTGATGAGTTGCAGTAAGACTTCGATTGGTCCGCTGAACGACGGCGTCGTCACGACGTAGGTCACGCAGCCACACTAGTAAATCTCCGCTTGCGCACCGCCTCCTCTACGATTGTGACATGCGCATCCTCTCGGGAATCCAGCCTTCGGGCTCCATGCACGTCGGCAATTACCTCGGTGCGGTGCGCCAGTGGGTGACCGCCCAGAATCCCGACGCCTACTACTGCATCGTCGATCTGCACGCCCTGACCCTGCAAATCGAGCCGGATCGACTACGTGAACAGACCTTGGACTATCTCGCGTCGCTGCTGGCGGCGGGCCTTGATCCCGCGGTGTGTACCCTGTTCGTGCAGAGTCAGGTCTCCTATCACGCGCAGATGAATTGGCTCTTAGAGTGCGTGGCCACCTACGGCGAACTATCGCGGATGACGCAATTCAAGGAGAAGGCCGCCCGCCAGGAGGGCTACCGCGTGGGGCTCTTGACCTACCCCGTCTTGATGGCCGGTGACATCTTGCTCTATTCGGCTCAGCAGGTCCCCGTGGGCGACGATCAGCGTCAACACCTCGAGTTGACCCGAGAGATCGCCGAACGCTTCAACAATCGCTACGGTGAGGTGTTCACGGTACCCGTCGGAGTGCAGCCGAGCGCGTCAGCCCGGGTGATGGACCTGCAGGAGCCGACGCGCAAAATGTCCAAATCCTTGGCGAGTCCCCTGGGCCTGATCTATCTCAACGACGACCCGCGTGATATCGACAAAAAGATCAAGAAGGCCGTCACCGACACCGACAACGAAGTGCGTCTCGACTGGGAGAAGAAACCCGGGGTGTCAAATTTGCTCGAGATGTACGCCAGTTTCGCGGGCGAGTCGCCCACCCAGGTCGCTGATCGCTATGAGCGCTACGGCGACCTGAAGAAGGACCTGTCGGAACTGGTCATTACTTCGCTCGAGCCCTTCCAACGGCGTTATCGCGAACTGCGCGCGGACGAGGGAGCCTTGCGTGAGCTGGCCGCGCGTGGAGCCGAGAAGGCGTCAGCGGTCGCGGGGCCGCTCTACGAACGAGCCGCGACGGCGATGGGTCTCTAGCTTTGCACGAGGTTGAGCCAGTGCTGCTGCAGGCTGGCGAGCCACGTCGTGCCGATGTGCAGAGTGAGGGCGTTCAAAATCAGCGCCCCCATCACGAAGGGCAGGGCTCGCGCGCGCATCTGGTAGTACCGGGGCAGATGACGAACGGGAACGAATCGCTCGATGATCGCTGAACCGTCGAGCGGCGGGATGGGGAGCAGGTTGAAAACGGCCAGGATCAGATTGACCAGGCCGAAGTAGACCATGAAGACTACGAAGGACGTGTTCGAACTCAGCGTGGCCGCACTCGCGTGGTGGATCTCGTAGCGCACGAAGACGAATGCGATCGCCGAGAGGACGATGTTGGTCAAGGGTCCCGCGAGAGACACGTAGAGCGACTGTGAGCGAGGTTTACGCAGTCGCGCGACGTTGACGGGCACCGGCTTGGCCCAACCGAAGGCGGGCAGCCCGGTGGCGATGAGGAGGAAGGGAAGGAGGATGGTGCCGAAGGGATCGACGTGGCGCAGTGGATTGAGCGTCAAACGGTGTGCGTTCTTCGCGGTGGGGTCGCCACAGAGGTAGGCGACGTAACCGTGGCTGACCTCGTGAAGGATGATCGAAGGGATGATGGCGAGGAGGTAGTAGAAGGTAATCACGACGCGGGGTTCATCTCAATCGAGGGCTCGGGGGTGGGCGTTGGAATAGGCACGTTGCATTGAGGTTATCGAGACGGCGGTGTACACCTGCGTCGTGGCGATCGAGGCGTGACCCAGCAACTCTTGTACGACGCGAATATCAGCCCCGTGGGCCAGCATGTGGGTGGCACAACTGTGGCGAAAGACGTGGGCGCTGATGGTGGAGCGATCGAGACCCGCAGCGAGGGCCCGTGAGGAGATAATCAGGTCGATCCCCTGGCGCGAGAGCGGTCCCCCGCGGGCGTTGACGAAGACGTGAGAATGCACGCGCGGTCGAGGGAATTCCGAGCGTCCACCTGCTCCTAAGTAGTCGCGTAGCGCGTGCTGAAGGGTCTGACCCATGGGTACGAGGCGTTGTTTGGCACCCTTACCGGTGACGCGAATGAGCTCCTCGTTGAAGTCAAGGTCGTGCAACTCGAGATCAACCACCTCCGAAACTCGCGCTCCGGTGCCGTAGAGCAGCTCGAGCAGTGCCCGGTCGCGCAGATCGACGGGGGTCGCACGCGGCATCGTGTCGAGGAGGTGGGCGAGGATCTCCTCGGCCAGGGGTTTGGGCAAAGTGCGTCCCCGACGAGACGGGGTGACGTGGGCGCTGGGATCGGAGGCGAGTTGGCCCTCCTCGAGGAGAAATCCCCACCAGCCCCGCAGCGACGACAGTGCTCGGGCCACTGAACTCGCCGCCCTCGAGCCGCGCAGCTCGTTGAGATAAGCCTCGAGGTCGGCGCTGCTCACCGCAGCGACGCTGCGTTCGCTCCCCCACCACGTGAGAAAGTCATGAACATCGCGCTGGTAGGCCTCGATCGTGGCCCGACTGCGCCCCTTCTCGACGGTGAGCCACTGAACGTACTCGCCGACCAGGGCGTCAGGAGTCGTCATTCACCCCGAGGTAGTGACGCAGTCCAATCGTCAGGGTCGCGTCATTGATCACCCCGTCCTCGAGCAACGTACGTACGCGGGCGCGGTCGAGCCACACGACTTCGGCCGCGTTCTCCTCGGGGCCATCGGGTGCGCGACGGGCGTCGCTGAGCCCGCGGGCTTCGAAGATGTGCATGATTTGATCCGTCCAGCCTGGCGAGACATAGACGTCGGCGATGAGCGTCCATGACGACGCCTCGACGCCTACTTCTTCGAGGAGTTCACGTTGGGCGGTGAACAACGCGTCGCTGTCGGTGAGGTCAATCGTTCCCGCGGGGATCTCCCAGAGGACCTGGTCCACGGTGGCCCGGTACTGGCGAACGAAAGCCACTTCGTCGCGGTCGTTGACCGCGACGATGGCGACCGCACCGGGGTGCATCGCGACGTCACGGGTGTACGTTTCTCCCTGATGAGAGATGGTACGCCGTTCCACGGTGAAGACGTAGGACCGCAACAACGTCTCACGCGCGCAGATGGAGAAGGTGTCGCTCACAAGGTGACGTCGACGCTCTGGGGATCGAGGATGTGGGGCTCACGTCCTTCGGCGCGCACGCTGGCGGCGTTGATGAGCCCTCGGAACAGCGGGTGAGGTCGATCCGGACGCGACTTGAATTCGGGGTGAGCCTGGGTGCCGACGAAGAAGGGGTGTCCGGGCATCTCGATGAACTCAACGAGACGTCCGTCGGGCGAGGAACCGGAGCATCTCATGCCGCTGGACTCGTACTGCTCCACGAAACGTGAGTTGAACTCGTAGCGGTGTCGGTGGCGTTCGGACACCACGGTCGCACCGTAGAGTTCGGCCACCTGAGAGCCCTCGGCCAGCATCGCTGGGCACGCGCCCAGTCGCATGGTGCCGCCCAGATCAGTCACGTCCATCTGTTCCTGCATCAGGGCAATCACTGGCGCAGTGGTGGTGAGCGAGAATTCGGTCGAATGCGCGTCACCGAGTCCCAGTACGTGGCGGGCGAACTCGATGACCATCACCTGCATCCCGAGGCAGATGCCCAGGAGGGGGATCTGGTGCTCACGCGCGATGCGGGCGGTGGCGACCATTCCCTCGATGCCGCGCTCACCAAATCCTCCAGGAATGACAATCGCGTCAAGTTGGCGCAGACGCAGCGCGTCAATCTCGGACGGAACGCGTTCAGCCTCGAGCCACTCCAGTTTGGTGTTGGCGCCGATGGCGAAGCCGGCGTGTCGGAGGGACTCGGCCACCGAGAGGTAGGCGTCGGGCATGGTGACGTACTTGCCCACGATGCCGATGCGCAGAGTCGTATTTGTGTGGTGGACCCGACGCACGACGTCCTCCCACGCGGAGAGGTCGATGGGGTGTTCCACTAGATCGATGTTCATGATGTCGCACACGATGCGGTCGAGGCCTTCGTGATGCATGTTGAGGGGAATGTCGTAGATGCTCGGGGCGTCGATGGCGGAGATGACCGCGTTGTTGGGGACGTCACAGAGCAGGGATATCTTGCGCTTGAGCCCGTCCGAGATGGGCTGATCGCTACGACAGACGATGACGTCGGGCTGGATACCGTGCGATCGCAGTTCGGTGACGGAGTGTTGCGTTGGCTTGGTCTTTTGCTCGCCCGACGGCGCGAGGTAGGGCACCAGAGTGAGGTGGACGTAACACACGTTGCCGCGGCCCGCGTCGCGTCGGAATTGGCGAATCGCTTCGAGGAACGGGATGATCTCCATGTCGCCGACGGTTCCACCGATCTCCACGATGGCAATATCGGCTCCGAGGGTGCCCAGGCGCCGCAGTCGGTCTTTGATCTCGTCGGTGATGTGCGGAATCACCTGGACGGTCTTGCCCAGGTAGTCGCCCCGTCGCTCCTTGGCGATCACCTTGGAGTAGATCGATCCCGTCGTGGTATTGGACATCCGCGAGAGCGATTCGTCGATGAAGCGTTCGTAGTGCCCGAGGTCGAGGTCGGTCTCTCCGCCGTCGTCGGTGACGAAGACTTCGCCGTGCTCGCCAGGATTCATGGTTCCCGGGTCGACGTTGAGGTAGGGGTCGAGTTTGCACATCGTGACCTTGAGGCCACGCGACTTGAGCAGGCGACCCAACGACGAAGCCGTCAGGCCTTTGCCGAGGGAGCTAGAGACTCCTCCGGTGACGAAAATGTACTTCGTCATTCGGTATCGAGTTTCTTCACGGAACTACATACTAGTGCCGGGCTATGGGCCAATGATGAACTACGAGACCGATTCGAGCAATCTCCTCGCCAGAGCGTGCGCTTCGTCGCTGATGGCGTCACCCGCGAGCATGCGTGCTACCTCGCGCACACGGTCGTCGCCGGTGACTTCGCGCACGGTGGTCCTGGTCGCTCCGTGCGATACGGATTTTTCGATGACGAAGTGGTGCGCCGCCTTGGCCGCGACCGACGCGAGGTGGGTCACGGCAATGACCTGCTGACTCGCGCCTACTTCGCGCAGGCATTCCCCAATCTGCTGAGCGACCTGACCTCCCACGCCCGCGTCGACTTCGTCAAAGACCGCCACGACGTCGTCGTGAGCCGTCTCGAGGGAGAGGGCCAGGAGGACGCGACTGAGCTCTCCCCCGCTGGCCATCTCTTGTAGGGGCCCCTCGGGCCAGCCGGGATTGGGCGTGAAGAGTATTTGGACCTCGGAGCCGTCGTCCCCGTCGACGTTGAATCGGAGCGTCGCGTGGGGCAGCGCGACGCGAGGCAACTGCCCTTGCACCCGCTGAGTGAGGTGATGGCCCGCTACCTCACGTTCTCGTCGTACGGCCGCCGCCAACTCGACTTCGCGCTCCGAGAGAGTTCCCAGACGCGCCTCGAGCGCTTCGAGACGATCGTGGGCTGAGTTGAGTTCCTCGACGCGCGTCGACAACTCCTCGAATTGGTCCAACGCCGCTTGGATGCTGCCGCCATATTTACGGGCCACTTGTTGAAGCTGGCTCGCGCGAGCCTCGAGGAGGGCGATGTTCTCGGGGTCCAGTTGATCAGGCTGGGCACGGGCGGTGAGCTCGTGCACGTCGGCGCGCGCGCGCTCGAGCACTTCGGAGAGATCATCTCTGAGATCGTCGACACCGGCTGCGCGTGGCAATCGAGCGATGACGTGGGCGAGGCGCGACAGCACCGCTTGGTCGGAATCACCGTCGAGCTCATCAATGACGTACAAGAGTTCGTCGTGGGCGTCACGCAGCGCGCTGAGGCGCGTGAGCTCGTCGAGGACGGCGGTGAGTTCGTGGGGGTCCGACAGGTTGGCACTATCGAGTTCGCGACATTGGAAGGCGAGATAGTCGCGCTCGCGCTCGCGACTCGCGGCGTCACCGCCCCAGGCGGCGCGCTCGCTGAGCAGCGAACTGATCTCTCGGCGAATGTCGTTGAGGTCATCGGTGCGCACGTTTCCCGCGATGTCAATGATGCCCAGGACCTCCTGACGCGACTTCAGGGCGAGGGAGTCGTGTTGACCATGAATGACGATGACGTCTCTGGCCCGGCGACGCAACAACTCCGCGCTCGAGGGTGCGCCATCAAGGCTGGCCCGAAGTCGACCCGCCGGCGAGGACTCTCGTGCGAAGTGGATCTCTTGGTCGTCATTGAGGGTGAAGAGGGCCACGGCGCGGGTCTCGGCACCCACTGCGTAGCGAGAGGAGGAAGCCTCCCCACCCAGGCAGAGCTCGAGGGCACCCAACAGCAGCGTCTTGCCCGCCCCCGTCTCACCGGTCAGTACATTGAATCCTGGTCCGAACTCGATGCGGGCTTCTTCGATGACGCCCAGACCTCGCGCGTAGAGTTCGACCAACTGGGCCCTATGCATGACCCTCTCGCAAGCTCTGACGAAGTCGCACGCCGAGCTCGAAGGCGCCCGACGACACCACCCGCACCGGCGTCGGGCTCTTGTGCACCGTCACGGCCTGACCCGGCTCCAGCATGCCGATCTCGGTCCCGTCAGCGACCACCGCCGCAGGTTTCTTGTGGGCGACGAGACGCACCGTTTTGTCGGCGTCGACGACAATGGATCGGTCGATGGTGAAGTGCGGGGCGATGGGTGTGATGATCATGACCGAGAGCGACGCGTCGACGACGGGTCCGCCCGCCGAGAAGTTGTAACCAGTGCTACCGGTGGGTGTCGAAACCAGGACGCCGTCCGCTGAATACGTCAGGTACTCGTCGTCGCCGACGTAAGTGCGCACTCGCACCATATGGCCCACTCGTCGCCGCTCGATGACGACGTCGTTGAGCGCAAAGTCACTGGTGCTCGAGCCCTCCAGGCTGATGGCTAGGGCGAGGCGCTCGACGACCCGTGGCGAGGTGAGCGCGTCGTTCACCGACGCCACGATCTGGTCGGAGGGCACGTCGAGCAGGAAGCCCATGGTGCCCAGATTGACGGGTAGCACCCGGGCGTCGTGTTCGTGGGCCAGTCGCGCCGACCGTAAGAAGGTTCCGTCGCCACCGAGACTGACGACCAGAGTGGCAGCATCGATCTCGGGTGGTTCGAGTTGGTCGAGAAAATGCGTCGCCGACTCGATGCCGAGTTCTCGCAGCCCCACGACGGCCTCGCTCGCTAGTTCGAGTGCGTCAGTGCGGTTGGAGAAGGCCGTAAATAAGATGTTGGTCACGTATTACCTCGTGGCTAATGGTAGCGACTGCGGATTGATGCCCGTCGTCAAGTCCACGGCGCCGCGCTCTGGCCGCGACGACCCCATCTCCGAGGTGCATGTAGGGGCGTCGATGTATCGCAAGTCGCCATACGTACTGATGGGAGTCACCGAGACGTCACGGTGGATTTCTTTCTATGGATCTACACAGGCAAGTCATTGCTTCGTCAGAGTTTCTCGTTACCTCATCGAAGTATCGGGGCTTAGGGTGCGGTTGTACCTCGGGTACCCCACGACTGGTAGGAGGAACAGCCATGAGAATTGGACTCTTTGGATTTGGCAAGACGGGTCGTCACGTCGCTCGCTCGATCCTCGCTAGCGAGGAGAACTCCCTCGAGTGGGTCGTTCGAAAGTCCGATCACGTGGCGCGCGGGCCACTCTCGCGCGCGCTGGAACGCGACGATAGCGGGTTGGAGCGCATCTTCTCGAGTTCCTCGATGCCGATTGAGGTGCTGTTCGACAACTTTCCCGTCGACGCCATCATCGACTTCTCGAGTCCGCAGGGCGTTCACTACTACGGAGACGCCGCCGCCGCGCGAGGAGTGCGCATCGTGACCGCCATCTCGAACTACTCCTGTGATGAGCAGGAGAAACTTCGAAAGTTGAGCACCGAAACGGCGGTCTTGTGGTCGCCCAACATCACCGTCGGGGTCAATCTGCTCATCCTGGCCGCCAATCTCCTGCAGTTGATTGCGCCGCACGCCGACGTGGAGATCGTGGAGGAACATTTTCGAGCGAAGAAGGGTGTGTCGAGCACGGCGAAGATCATCGCGAAGTCTCTGGGCGTCGGTGAGTGTGAGGTCAAATCATTGCGTGCCGGTGGCATCGTGGGCACCCACGAGGTTGTCTTTGGATTCGCCTCGCAAACGGTACGCCTTCGCCACGAATCGGTGAGCGCCGAGGCCTTCGGTGAAGGTGCTCTCTTCGCTGCGCAGCAGATGGCGAGCCTCCCCCACGGTTTTTACACGATGGAGGACTTGTTGATTCCAGCTTTCATTGAGAATGCTCGCAAACTGCAGCCCAGAGTTTTGGCGGTCAATTCCTAGGCTCGGATGCACCGACTCCGGCCTACGGCACCGCCCGACGAACCTAGGTTCGCACCGCGGCTACGACCTCACTCAATTCTCGTCGCGGCTCGAGGGTCGTGTTCTCAGGAGATAGGACGATGCGGACACCCACACGGCAATCAATACGAACCACAAGATGAGGTCCGCCCCGTTGCTGAGGCTCGTGTGACCGAAGGAACTGGTGAGGGGCGCGTATCCCACCCATCCGGTATTCGCCGGAAAGTTCGGCGTCGACAGCCAGAGTCCGAAAATGTACAGGGCGACGCCGAACCCCACGACCAGGACGACTCTCTGAGATCGATTGAGCCAGGGGGCGTGCATCAAAGAAATTGTGACACATTTTTAAGTCGATCGACTCACGCTCAAACCCGTCGACGTGACTTCCGGCCCACCGCAGTAGTGGCGAGTCGTCGAAACACATGGAATGACCTACGATCGAAAATCCATCGCAGAGTGACCCCGCTGATGGGGAGAGGGCTGGCCCACGGGGTCTGACTGTGTAGCGTTGAGTTGGTGGCTGACCGGTCAGATTTCGACGCACTGCTCGTCGAAGGCAGTAATGAGCCGGTTGAAGGTTGGGACTTCTCGTGGCTCGATGGTCGAGCCTCAGAAGGTCGGCCATCCTGGAGTTATCTCGCGAGTCTGACTCAACGAATTGAGGTCGCGACGTCAGTGTTGGACCTTCAAACAGGCGGTGGGGAGTCCTTCGCAGAGGCACTCTCCAGGAGCGAGAGGTTGCCCAGGTATCTCGCCGCCACTGAATCCTGGCCGCCCAACGTGGCGGTCGCACGACGGAGACTCGCGCCTTTCGGTGCACTAGTCGCCGCGGTTCTCGAAAGAGAACCACTTCCCTTCCGTGACGAGTCGTTCGACCTCGTTGGCAGTCGGCACCCTACGGTGAATAATTGGGGTGAGATCCATCGGGTGCTGACACCCGATGGGGTCTACTTCTCGCAGCAGACTGGCGCGGACACGAATAGTGAGCTCACCTACTTCTTCACGGGATCTCGAGCGATGTCGGAAGACCAACGAATGGACGTGGTCGTCGCTCAGGCTCGAGGCGCGGGACTCCAAGTTCTCGATGCGCGCGAAGAGACCCTGCCGGTCGTCTTCTATGACATCGCTGCCGTGGTTTACTTCTTGCGCAAGGTTATGTGGACGGTTCCAGACTTCTCCGTTGAGAGATACCGCGATCGTTTGAGGCTGCTTCACGAACAAATAGAACACGAGGGCAACTTCATGTCTCATTCTCAGCGACTCTTGTTGGAGGCCAGGAAACCATCGATGAGTTGAGGTCGGGAAACTCAATGGCGTCGAGTGAGCGATCAGTGAGTTCCGCGACTGGGGGGTGCCTCGGTCGAACGATCTACACGTCACTGCAGGTTGACGACGCCTTCGACACCTAGCGGATGTCCTATCCCAATCGTACCTCGTAGTGGCAGAGTTCCGCGTCGGTGCTCGTCAGTTCAAATCCAGATCGGATGAGAGAACGTTGCGAAGCAACGTTGTCCAGGGTTGTTGCGGCGACCACCTGGACGAGACCGTGTTCGTTGGCCACCGCCAGAATCGCGGAGATTGCCTCCGCAGCGTAACCGTGGCCCCGCGCTGAAGGGGCTAAGCCGTAACCGATTTCGGCGCAGCCACCAATGGGTTGACCCTTGAAGCCGATCCCCCCGACAGCACGTCCGTCAGAAAGTCGACTGATGCGGTAGTAGCCAAATGGCCGCTGCTCGCCGAACGTGACACTCGCGCGCAAGAACATTCCTACTGCGCCAACGTCACCATCGAACGGATAATCTTCCGCCCAGGCATCGGTGGGTCCCGCGCGTCGAGACGCGATTCTTTCTCCTTCGGCGAGGTCAATCGCGTGCAATTGGAGGCGCGGTGTTCGTACATTGGTCATGGCGACCACGAATCGATGCCACCAGTCTCGGAATTTACTATGAAATGCCCCATCGGCTCGACGAAACCATCGATTGGTGTAACGGCTCGTCGGGTCACGTGCATGGCCGTTGATGGTAGTACGGTGAATTTGACCGAACAACTGGGGCGAAGGATGGTGTCAGAAGAGGTGTCGACTACCTCCTGGTGTCGAAGGGCCGACGTGCACATTCTCCGCATGGCGGATTGTTGATCAATTCGGCAATTGGTAAACGTCTCGTCGATGACCAATAGTGACCACGACGATGAGCAACACTTCATCTTCGATGTTGTAAATGATCCGGTAATCCCCCACTCGAAGACGGTAGCCCACGCGTCCGCGAAGTGGCCGTGAGGCCGGGGGACGTGGATCCTGTGCGAGAAGTGCGATCGCCCCTTGAATTCGTGGTTGTGTCGAGCGGTCAATCTTACGTAGTTCGCGAAGTGCCGCCGGTCGAAACTCAATTCGATACGGGTTCACAGCCAGCCGAGATCAACTTTTACGAGTTCCCACGGAATGTTCTCTCCGGATTCTGCGAGAGCGGCATCATAGGCGGCGATATCTTGAGACTCTTCAAGTGCCTCGAGCATTGCGTCGTACTGACTCGGACTTACCAGGATCGCTGCGCGCCGTCCATAATGCTCGAGTTCAACCGGCTCTGACTGGGACATCTCCACAACCTCTGAGAGTTTCTCGCGCGCCTTGCTCACCGATATCTTCACCATATACAAATTGTACAGCATTAACTACAATCTTGTACAACTTGGTGTCCAAGGCCCAAAGCAACAGTTTGAATGGGTCTGCATCCTTGCATTGGCGCCTGAAGGGGGTACGCGATCAATGCGGACGCTTCAAGTATTAGAAGCTCTGGAACATCACGTGAAGACCGACGAATCCGTGTTCGGGGTGGGCGAACGACTCGGGAACCGTCGTGAGAATCTCGAATCCCAATTTTTGCCACAGGTGCACCGCTGCGCCGTTGGTCTCGACGACAGCGTTGAACTGCATGCCACCGTAGCCACTGGTTCGGGCCCATTCAATGGCGTACTCACCCAGAACCGTACCCACTCCTGTACCCTGCTGGACGGGGTCGACCATGAAACTCGCTGTCGCGATGTGCGAACCGCGGACTGGGCGGTTCGGCCCCATCTTGGCTGAACCCACAACGGCGTCCCCCTTAATGGCAATCACGGTGACGGCGGGCGACTTCTCCATCCACCAGGATCGCGCTTCTTCTAAAGTGAGATCCTCAGGGTACGCGTACGTCTTGCCCTCTTCAACCACCGCTCGGAATGTCGGATAAATTCGCGGCCAGTCTTCATCGAGCGCTTCGCGAATCCACACAGTTCCAAATGATACCGACACAATTGTCGGAGGCTCAAAGCCACAGGAGTGCAATCCTGCACCGGCGACTGTCTTCCTGGTCCTTGTGGTGTCGAAGGCGGGACTTGAACCCGCACGCCCATAAGGGCACCAGCCCCTCAAGCTGGCGCGTCTGCCATTTCGCCACTTCGACGTGGGAGTAGAAGTCTAGCCGATAGTGGGTGAAGGCGGCTTCACGACGGTGGTGGAAGTTGAGGGTACTGCTATGCCCCAGTTCGAGACCTGGTCCACGAGTCCACCCAGGGAGAGTGACGGAACCACGTTCGCCACCGGACCCGAATACTCGATCAGCGAGGGGACGGTGTAGAGGGGGCGAACCCAGAACTCCGTGAGAATGCGATGATCGATCTTCAACCACGTCTGGGCTGCGGTGGAGGGGTTAAACGTCGCCTGGGCGAGTAGAAAGAGTTGATGAGTGCTGGAGGAGTGCACGCCCGAGGGGTAAGCATCGACGTAGGGCGTCAAGTCCCAGGATCGCGCGCTCGTCCAGGGTGTTGTCGAAGTGGGGCGATCGAATACTGCGGCACTGGCGGTTCCCACGGCCGCCATGGTGGCGGCGAGAGCGTCACTCGAAGCGCTCAGGACTCGCACCTCTATTCCGAGTGTGCGCCATTGCTGGGTGATCAAGGAGGCGGTGGAGCGATCAAGGGCCGTGGGTCCGACCGCGAGAATCACGCGTAGTGGCGCTCCCCCCGGCGCGCGCCAGACCCGAGAGTTGATTGAGTAACCCAATCGGTGCAAGATGCTGATCGCGCACGGACGGCAATCCTGAGAGGGATCGACGAGGGTCGCGTTGGACGCCGTGGGTTTGATCACTGTGTTCGCCAGGGGGTAGTCGACCTGGCCCTGTGAGAACAGCGCCGACGTCGGCACCGAGGGCGTGAAGGTGAACGATCCGAAGAGTCGGGCGAGAATCGTCCGGCGGTCCAGGAGCCACGCCAGTGCGGTGCGCACCGATTGTCTCGACGTCGTGGGGTCACGAGGGCTAAAGGTCAGTTCCTCGACGTCGCTGGAATTGGCGAACTGGCCCAGGAACTGGGGATGAGCCACCAGATTCTCGACGAGCGACTTCGTCGCGACGGGTTCGTAGCCGACGAAGTACTGGGTGGCGCGGGTGGGCAACTGGTCACTGGAAGTGACGATGATGCGGTGGAAACGGTTGTAGTTGTTGGTCCATTCAGCGTTAGAGGTCAACACGATTCGCTCAGGCGACGCACTCTGCACGCGGTAGGGGCCCAGCGACGGCTGTGTGCGCAGTTGGCTCACGTCGCACGATCTCGTAGTGCCTGATTGCTCGACGTCGCGGAACAGGAGGTTCCAGTCCGCGAAGTCAGTTGAGAACGTCGCGGTGACCGCGGTGCGTTTCTTATTCACCTCCATGGAGGCAATGTGTCGATAGCCGTCGCCACTCACACTCCACAGAAGTCGGGCGCTTCGCCACCACGCGACCAGGTCAGTGACGCTGAAGTGACGTCCGTTGCTCCAGATCATCTTGGGGTCGATGCTGTAGACCACCTTCTCGGGGTGCAGAGAGATGAGTTCGGCCGACACCACTGCGCCACCTTCGCCGGAGAGTTCGTTGGTCGGACCGACCAGGAACGCCGAGGGTCGAATCAGGTCCAAAACGGCTGCGCTCGAGGCGTTGACGTCGGGACTCAGCGCACTGCACCCGTTGAAGGGCCCCGGCAGGGCCAAGGTGAGAGTGGAGGTGGCGGGATTGGCGGGTCCGGCGGCTTCGGGTGGGTGACGGTTCGCCAGTAGCGTCACGACCACGACCACGAGACCCGAGATGACGACCACCAGGGCGACCCGGCGACCAGATCCGCGAGGGATCATGGGCTTTACTGCAGACGGAGGTCGAGAGTGAGGGTGGCGAAGGTGAAGACCAGGGCGACGGCGATGGTGATGCGGTCCAGGTTGCGTTCGACCACGGTCGATCCAGCCGCCATAGAGTTGACCGAACCTCCCATCAAGTCGGAAATTCCGCCCCCTCGACCCGAGTGCAACAGGACCAGAAAGATCAAAGCGATCGCCGAGGCTGCCTCAATAACTATGAATGACCACGTGAACATCACGACCTCCGATTAGCGCTTGCTATCGTAGCAGTCGTTGGCGGCCTGGGCGATCGCGAGGAACGAATCGGCCTTGAGCGACGCCCCCCCGACCAAGAATCCATCGACTCGACCCTCGTTCATCAAGGCAGTCGCGTTGTCGGCGTTGACCGATCCGCCGTAGAGGACCCGCACGTCCCCGAGCGACAATGACGCCGCAACGGTACGGATGTGCTCGGTCATCTCGCCGACCTGCGTGGTAGTGGCCGTCAGACCCGTCCCAATGGCCCAGACGGGCTCGTAGGCGATTGTCACGAGGGGTCGGGACTTCTCGTCGAGACCCTCGAGCGCGGCGTGCAACTGTGCGCTGACGAAGTCCTGGTGGGCTTCGACCTCTCGCACGCTCAACTCCTCGCCCACGCACAACACCGCGTTCAATCCCTGGCGAACCACCGTGCGCAAGGTCTGGGCCACGACCTCATCGGTCATGGCGTACATCGCTCGGCGCTCGGAGTGCCCCACCAGGACCCATCCGACGTTCAGGCGCTGCAGCATCGAGACTGACACCTCACCGGTGTGAGCCCCCGACTCGTGAACTGAGGCGTGCTGTGCGCCGACCTCGAGGGCAACGCGCTCGGACTCGACGACCGAGGTGACGCTGCGAATGTCGACGAAGGGAGGGGCTACGACCAGATCGACGTGCTCGAGCGGCTTGTTCTTCAGGACCACGCCGAGTTGTTGGATGAGGTGCACAGCTTCGACGTAGTCGAGGTTCATTTTCCAATTGCCGATGACGAGGGGACGGTTCACGACTGACTCCACTTACTCTCACGCAACGCCGCGATACCAGGCAGGTCACCAAGTTCGACGAATTCGAGGCTGGCTCCTCCCCCGGTCGAGACGAAACTCACCTGATCTTCGAGCCCGTAGCCCTGGATGGCCGACACCGAGTCGCCACCACCGATGACCGACACTGCTGAGGAGGCGGCGACCGCACGGGCCACCGCCTCGGTACCCGCGCTGAGGCGCGGGTCCTCAAAGACGCCCATGGGTCCGTTCCACAAGATCGTGGCGGCGTTCGCGATGATCTCGGCGAACGACGCTGCCGATACGGGACCAATATCGAGACCCTGGAAGCCGTCGGGGATGTTCTCACCCCATTCAATGACCGACTCGTCACCACCACTTCCGAAGGGGGCCCCCACCGCCAGACCACGAGCATCGGAGGGGATGACAATCTTGCCCCCCGCCATGAGTTCAGCGCACACGTCGAGGTACGAAGCGTCGAAGAGCGATGAACCAATGGTCCGACCCTGAGTTACTTCAAAGGTGTAGGCCATGCCGCCACCCACGATGACCTGGTCGGCCTTCTGCGAGAGGACCTTGACGATGCCGAGCTTATCCTTGACCTTGGCGCCACCGACGATCGCCACGAAGGGCCGTGCGGGTTCCTCCAAGATGGACGTGAGGGTTGAGACTTCACGTTGAAGGTTAGGTCCAGCGGCACTGGGAATGAGCGTGGGTGGAATCATGATGGACGCGTGTTCACGGTGCGACGCGGAGAAGGCCTCATTGATGTAGTAATCGAAGCCGTGCACGAGCGCGGCGCCGAATGCGGGGTCGTTGGACTCCTCACCCGGGTTGAATCGCAGATTCTCGAGCAACTCGACCTCGGGGCACAACTGCGCCAAGCGTCGACGAACCGGCGCGACGGAGTACTTCGCCACGACCTCCCCGTGGGGACGGCCGAAGTGCGTGCACGCCACGATTGTCGCGCCCCGGGCTAGTAGATCCTCAAAGAGAGGCAACGTGGCACGAATGCGAAAGTCGTCGGTTACTTCGAGTTGACCATTGACGTCGGCCACCGGGGTGTTGAAGTCGACGCGGACGAGCACTCGCTTGCCCGCGAGGCTCCCCCATCGTTCATAACTGGGCAGTGGTGTCGACACGGATTAACGGCCGACGACGGTGGTCAAGTCGACCAGGCGGTTGGAGTATCCCCACTCGTTGTCGTACCAGCCAAAGATTTTCACCAGACTCTGCTCGTCGTTGATGCGCTGGACGAGGGTCATCTTCGAGTCGAAGGTGCACGACGCCGGCGTTCCCACGATGTCTTCGGACACGATGGGCTCGTCGGTGTAGACCAACACGCCCTCCAGCGATCCCTCGGCCGCCGCCTTGAATGCGGCGTTGACCTCGTCGACGGTGGTGGAACGCACGATGGCGGTGAAGTCGGTAATGGACCCCACGGGAACCGGCACGCGCAGCGACGTGCCGTCCAAGCGGCCCTTCATGGCCTCGAGCACCAGACTGGTGGCGCGAGCCGCACCCGTCGAGGATGGGACGATATTGACCGCGGCCGCGCGCGCGCGTCGCAGGTCCGAGTGAGCCAAGTCCAGCAGGTTCTGGTCGTTGGTGTAGGCGTGAATCGTGGTCATCAGACCGGTTTCGACGCCGAAGGCGTCATCGAGGACCTTCACCATCGGCACGAAGCAGTTGGTGGTGCACGACGCGTTGGACACGACGTGCTGGGTAGCCGGGTCGTACGTGTCGTGATTGACGCCGTAGACGAAGGTGCCGTCCACGTCGGTGGCGGGCGCCGAGATGATGACCTTCTTCGCGCCGGCGCTCAGGTGCACCGCCGCGGCGTCGCGCGAGGTGAAACGACCAGTCGACTCGATGACCACGTCGATGTCGAGTTCGCCCCAGGGGAGATTGGCGGGGTCACGCTCGGCGAGCACTTTGATCAGGTGGTCGCCCACGGTAATACCCTCGTCACTCACCGTCACCGGCAGTCCCAATCGGCCCTGGGTCGAATCGTACTTGAGGAGGTGGGCGTTCGTCTGGGGTGACGTGAGGTCATTGACGGCCACGACGACGACGTCGGGGTTGTTCAAGGAGGCGCGCAAGTACCCCCGACCAATTCGACCAAATCCATTAATCGCTACACGTGTTGTCACTGACGGCTCCTCAAAATCTCTCGGGTTTAGTTTGTACAGCGTCCAGCACCGCACCCGTCAATTTTGACACATCGTGGACCAGCGGATTTCGCCCGCTCAAGGCGGTGATGATCGTGTGAAGCGAGCAGGCCTGTTGAGCGAATTGCGAGTGGGCGTCGACGAGCACGTCGGTCGGGTCCACGCCGTGCGCACGCAGGGCGTCGACGTGGTCCTGGAGGCTCAATCCGATGGTCTCGGGCTTCTCGGGGCGCAGATTGGCCACGTAAATCTTGCGCGCTGCGCTCAGGGCCAGCGCACTATTGATCTGTGGCACCACACACGCCGCCAGCACGCTGGTGTAGAGCGATCCCGGGCCGATCACGATGACGTCGGCCTCCTCGAGAGCGCGCAGGGCGCGCGGCGGCGCCGGGGCCAGTGGCGGATCGAGGCTGAGGAAATGGATGCCCGCCTGACGGGCCACGGCCGTTTGGCCCCGGGTAATCCCGAACTCGTGACTCGCTTGGAGGACTACTCCGTCGCGACTGGCGGGAAGAATGGTCCCCGAGACACCGAGGGCGGTCGCGACCGCGTCGACGGCCAACTCAAGGTTGCCCGTCGACTCGATTAGTCCCACGAGGAGCAGATTCCCGACCGTGTGACCCTCCAGTTCGCCCACGCTGAAGCGGTGCTCGAAGGCTTGAGCGAGCGCGTTCTTCGGATCCGCTAGGGCTCCGAGGCACTTGCGCAGGTCACCCACCGCCGCGACGTTGAGCATCGCTCTCAGGCGCCCCGTCGAACCGCCATCGTCGGCCACCGACACGATCCCGGTGACGTCCGATGAGAGCGCGCGCAACGCGCGCAACGTCACGGCCGTGCCGTGACCGCCGCCGAGGGCGACGAATTTCATCGCGTGATATCGCGGTGAAAGACCGAGTTCCGCAGGCCCAGACGTCGACGGATCTCCTCGGCGATGGCGACCGAGCGATGCCGCCCGCCGGTGCAGCCAATGGCGATCGTCAGATACGACTTGCCCTCCTTCGCGAAGGCGGGAATCTGCCACTCGAGCATCGAGACCACGTCGTGCAAGAAATGCTGTGCCTCTTCTTGGCGCAAGACGTACTCGGCGACCGGTTGATCCAGACCGGTCAAGGGGCGCAACTCGTCGACCCAGTGCGGATTGGGCAAGAAGCGACAATCAAAGACGAGGTCGACGTCGCGCGGCAAACCATTGGAAAAGCCGAAGGAGACCATCGACACCCGCAGCCCATCGACGTCGCTAGGCATGAATATCTCCGAGATCCGTGAGCGGAGTTGATTCGTGTTGATGGTCCCCGTGTCGATGATGATGTCCGCGCTGTCGCGTACCACCTGGAGGAGCGTGCGCTCTTGGGCGATGGAGTCGGCGAGAGTGGCGGCCTCGTGGGGGTGGCGCCGGCGGGTTCCCTCGTATCGGTGGATGAGAACGTCGTCGGGAGCGTCCAGGAAGAGCAGTTTCGCGCTCTCGTGCATCGCCTCGAGTTCGTTCTTGACACTCAACAATGCCTGGGGCTGCGAGCTGCCCGATCGTCCGACGATGAAGGCCACACCCGCGGCGTCCTTAGAACCCGCCGACGCGAGTTCTCCCACGCGCACGATCAATTCCAGGGGCAGGTTGTCGATGATGAACCAACCCAAGTCGTCGAGCGCGGTGGACACGGTGGAGCGGCCCGCGCCGGACATGCCCGTCACCAACAAGACGTCAGTCATCGTTCCGCGATCCCTTCGTTAGTGGTGGTGCGCTGGGGGCACGTAGATGATCGTAGATGTTCTGAGCTACGGCGTCGGGCAACCACGCCAGCGCCGTCAACTCCGCCATCGTGGCCGCACGCAGATTCTCCAGACTGCCCATCTCGAGCATGAGCCGTTCGCGTCGCTGAGGGCCGAGTCCCTCGATGCCCTCGAGGACCGTGGCCACCATCGATTTGGCGCGCTTGGAGCGGTGAAAGGAGATGGCGAAGCGGTGGGCCTCGTCTCGAATTCGCTGGACCAGGTAGAGCGACTCCGAGCCCCGCTCGAGGGCGATGGGCACGTTCGAACCGGGACGGAAGAGGAGCTCCTCGCGTTTGGCCAGTGCCACGAACTCAACCTCGCCGCGTAGTCCCAGACTCGCCGCCGCCTTCTCCGCGGCGTGCAACTGAGGAAGCCCCCCGTCGATGATGATCAGGTTGGCCCGACGGAATTTGCTCGAGGCCTGCTCCTCGCTCCAGTACCCGAGACGACGGCGCACCACCTCTTGCATTGCTCCGACATCATCGTTGCCCAGAATCTCCTTCACGTTGAAGTGTCGGTACTCCGACTTCTTGGCTAAGCCGTCCTCGAACACCACCATGGATCCCACATAGTTCGTCCCCTGCAGGTGGCTCATGTCGAAACACTCAATGCGAAAGGGCGGCAGGGCCAGACCGAGCGCGCCGCCGAGTTCCTGCAGGGCTCGCGAGCGAACGTTGTGATCGCTTTGGCGTCGCAGCGAATCGCGATCAATGACGGCCTGCGCGTCGCGCTGGGCTAGATCGAGGACTCGCCGCCGGCGACCGCGTTGAGGTGCGACGATTTCGACGTTGCGCGCACGACGTTCGCTCAAGAAGCGCTCCGCGATGAGTGAGCTGGACATTTGGGGGCTGGTCACGACCACGGGGGGGATGAGCGCGGCGTCGTCGTAGATCTCGGGAAGAGCGGCCTCGAAAATTTCGGCGTCGTCTTCGTCCAGCGATCGGTCGATGTGGTGTACGGTGCGTCCCACGATACGACCTTGTCGCACGCGAAATCGAACGAGTGCGGCACGACCGCCCTGGGTCGCGATGGCCACGGCGTCGAGATGGGAGTGATCGTCGAGCACGACGCTCTGATCGCTGGCGGCGCGTTCGAGCGCGGCGAGAGCGTCGCGGGCCTTGGCGGCGGCCTCGTAGTGTTGGGCGAGGGCCGCTGCCGACATCTGAGCTCGCAAGATCGCGCGAAGTTCGCGCACGTCACCATCGAAGAAGCGTGCCCACGACGACACGAGTTCGGCGTATCCCGCGGCGTCGATCGCCCCCACGCAGGGACCCGAACACTTGTGGATGTCAAACAGCAGGCACGGACGCCCGAGTCGACGGTGGTACTCCCACTTGTGGGGGCTACACGAGCGCAGCGGGAAGGTCTGTAGGAGCTCGTCCATCGTGTGGCGCAGTGCGCGCACGTCGACGAAAGGTCCGAAGTAGCGCACCCCGCGCTGATGTCGAGCCCGAGTGATATAGGGAACCGGGAATTCGCTGCGTGCATCGATGGCGACGTAGGGAAAGGACTTATCGTCCTTCAAGCGCATGTTGTAGCGCGGCTGATTCTGCTTGATCAGTTCGTTCTCGAGGATCAGCGCGTCGGTCTCACTAGGAGTGACGATCCATTCGACGGAGGTGGCCTCGTCCATCAAGGCTTGGGTCTTCGCGCTGAGCGCGTCGAAACGCTGGAAGTAGCTCGACAAGCGCTGGTTGAGTGAGAGGGCCTTTCCCACGTAGATGACCGTGTCGGCGTCATTCTTAAACAGGTAGCAACCGCTCTGTCGAGGAATCCCCGAGGGCTTGGCGAACACTATCGTCCTCGATGCTGCGCCAACACCTCGTGCAGCACCTGACCAGTGGCGGTGGGCAGTTGCGCAATGTCTTCGGGGGTCCCCTCCCCCACGACGACGCCACCGCGACGTCCGCCGTCGGGTCCCAAGTCGATGACCCAGTCAGCGGTCTTCACCACGTCGAGGTTGTGCTCGATCGTCAAGACCGTGTTGCCCTGGTCGACTAGACGGTGCAGCACGTGCAGGAGTCGATTCACGTCTTCGAAGTGCAGCCCCGTCGTGGGTTCGTCCAACACGTACAACGTGTGGCCCGTGGGCCGACGCGCGAGTTCGGTGGCTAACTTGACGCGCTGAGCCTCGCCCCCCGACAGCGTCGGAGCGGGTTGACCGAGTCGGACGTAGCCCAGCCCCACGTCGACGAGGGCCTGGATGTGGCGCAGGATGGTCGGCTGGCGCTCGAAGAACTCGAGCGCGTCGGCGATGGGCATGTCCAGCACGTCGGCGATGGACTTGCCGCGATACTTGATCTCGAGGGTCTCTCGGTTGTATCGCGCACCGTCACAGGTCTCGCAGTTGACGTAGACGTCGGGTAGGAAGTGCATCTCAATCTTGATGGTGCCGTCGCCGGCGCAGGCCTCGCAACGTCCCCCCTTGACGTTGAAGGAGAAACGCCCCTGTTGGTACCCGCGTACTTTCGCCTCGGAGACGTCAGCGAAGAGTTTGCGCACCTTGTCGAACACCCCGGTGTACGTGGCGGGGTTGGAACGGGGCGTGCGCCCGATGGGTTGCTGGTCGACCGCGACCACCTTGTCGAGGAATTTGACACCGGTGATGGTGTCGTGCTCAGCGGCGATGGACTTGGCTCGGTTGATCTGACGCTCGAGGGAAGCGAGCAGGATCCCGTTGATCAGGGTGGACTTGCCCGAACCGGAGACGCCGGTTACCGCGACGAACTGACCCAGGGGTATCTCCACGGAAATGTTGCGCAGGTTGTTAGCCCTCGCTCCCTTGATGACGAGGCGATTGCCGTCACCGGTGCGGCGAATCGCGGGCACGTCGATCGATCGCACGCCCGAGAGATACTGCCCGGTCAGGGACGAGGGATTGTCGAGCAATTCCTTGTAGGTGCCAGCGTGAACCACCTCCCCGCCGAATTCTCCGGCGCCCGGTCCGATGTCCACGATGAAGTCGGCGAGTCGGATGGTCTCCTCGTCGTGCTCGACCACGATGACCGAATTGCCCAGATCGCGCAATCGTTCGAGCGTGGCGATGAGGCGGCGATTGTCTCGCTGGTGCAACCCGATCGAGGGTTCGTCCAGCACGTAGAGGACCCCCACGAGGTAGCTCCCGATCTGACTCGCCAGGCGTATGCGTTGCGCCTCTCCTCCGGAGAGGGTCGCCGACGCTCGGCTCAAGGTGAGGTAATCCAGTCCCACGTCCATCAGGAAAGTGAGGCGGGCCAGGATTTCCTTGATGACCTGACGGCCGATCGTGACTTCTCGCTCACTCAACTCCAGTGTGGAAAACAAGGCGATGGCTTCGTCGATGGTCATGGCGTTGATGTCGGCGATGTTGTGCGCGTGGATCTTCACCGCGAGAACTTCGGGCTTGAGGCGCTGACCGTGACACGCGGTGCACTCGACCTCGCGCATGTACTGTTCGGCTTGCTCGCGGGACCAATCACCGTCTGCATCGTTGCGTTTGCGCTCGAGCCATTCCACGATGCCGTTAAAGGTGGTCTCGTAGGTTTTGACTCGGCCGTATCGATTGCGAAACTTCACCGGGACCGACTTCTTGTCGACCCCGTAGAGCACCAATTTGCGATCCTTGGCCCGGAGTTTGGACCAGGGGGTGTCGACATCGAATCCGCCGAGTTCGGCGATGCCCGCGATGAGTCGGTCGAAGTATTTGAATCGCGCCCCACCCCAGGGCGCCAATGCTCCCTGGGCGAGCGTCAGGCTCGGATCGGGCACGACGAGATCAGGGTCTACTTCGAAACGCGTGCCCAAGCCCGTGCACGTCGGGCACGCGCCGTAGGGAGAGTTGAAGGAGAAGTCGCGCGGCGCCAGTTCGCTGAAACTGATGCCACAGTGCGTACACGCCATCTTCTCGGAGAAGGCGATCAACTCATCGGACTCGACGAAGAGAAAGGAGACGACACCCTTGGTCAACGCGAGGGCAGCTTCCACCGACTCAGTGAGTCGTTGGCGGTTCGCACTCTTCACGCTGAGACGGTCGAGCACCACGTCGATGGTGTGCTGCTCGTAACGCGCCAGATTGATCTCGGCACGCTCACTGAGTTCGTGGACCACCCCGTCGACCCGCACGCGACTGAAACCCTGGGCCGCGAGTTCGTTCAACAGAGTCGAGTACTCACCCTTGCGCCCTTGGACCACGGTGGCGAGCACCAAGAATCGGCCGGCGTCCTCACGGGCCAGGACGAGGTCGACGATCTGTTGCGGGGTCTGACGCGTGACCAGCCGTCCACAGACGTGGCAGTGGGCGACGCCGATGCGCGCGAAGAGGAGACGGAGGTAGTCGTGGATCTCCGTGATGGTCCCGACCGTGGATCTCGGGTTGCGCGACGCCGTCTTTTGATCGATGGAGATAGCGGGCGAGAGACCCTCGATGAAGTCGACGTCGGGCTTGTCCATTTGCCCTAGGAATTGACGAGCGTACGCCGAAAGGCTCTCCACGTAACGACGCTGACCCTCGGCATAGATGGTGTCGAAGGCGAGTGAGGACTTGCCCGATCCCGAGAGGCCCGTAAACACGACCAGTTGGTCGCGAGGTATCTCCACGGAGAGGTTTTTAAGGTTGTGAACGCGAGCGCCCTGGACACGAATCGACGACGCCATGGTGAAAATCTACTCCCTAGACGTCAAGTTCCAACCGGCGCAGATCGTCGCCGAGGCTCTGGACTTGCAACGTGTGTAGGTAGTCACGCAAGGCGGCGGCCTCTTCGAAGCGAAGCTCGCCCGCCGCGCGGAGCATGGCGTCCTCGACCCGCGCGATCTCTTGGGAGAGGTCGTCGGAGGCGACCGTCTCCAGTGAGGTGATGCCGTGGATCTTGTTCGTTGGCTCGGGGGCGTGCTCCGAGCGCAAACGACCCAGGATGTCAGCGACGTTCTTGGTGATCGTGATGGGAGTAATGCCGTTCTCCTGGTTGTAGGCGATCTGCATCAGTCGTCGGCGCTCGGTGGTGGAGATCGCCTCGCGCATCGAATCGGTGATGCGATCGGCGTAGAGGATGGCTTCACCATTCGCGTTGCGGGCCGCTCGCCCGATGGTCTGGATGAGGGCTGATCGAGAACGAAGGAATCCCTCCTTGTCCGCATCCAGGATGGCGACGAGTGACACCTCGGGAAGATCAAGACCCTCTCGGAGGAGGTTGATGCCCACCAGGATGTCGAATTCGCCCAGACGCAGAGAGCGCAGAATCTCGATGCGTTGCACGGTGTCGATGTCGCTGTGCAGGTACTGCACGCGATATCCCGCCTTGACCAAGTAATTGGTCAGATCCTCCGACATCCGCTTGGTCAGGGTGGTAATCAACGCGCGCTCGCCACGCGCCACGACGCGATCGAGACGCACGCGCAGGTCGTCGATCTGGTTCTTGGTGGGCACCACGGTGATGACCGGGTCGAGCAAACCAGTGGGACGGATCACTTGTTCGGCGATCTGATCCGATACCTCGATCTCGAAGGGTCCCGGGGTCGCGGAGACGAAGACGATCTGGGGCACGATCTCCATGAACTCGTCGAAGTTCAAGGGGCGGTTGTCCATGGCACTTGGTAGACGAAAACCGTGCTCGACCAGAGTTTCCTTGCGCGAGCGGTCGCCGGCGTACTGTCCACGAATTTGAGGAACCGCTACGTGGGACTCGTCGATGACGATCAACATGTCCGAGGGGAAATAGTCGAGCAGGGTGTAGGGACGTTCACCGCGACTGCGACCGTCGAGGTGTGCCGAATAGTTCTCGATTCCCGCACAGATGCCAGTTTGTTCGAGCATCTCGAGGTCGTGTTCGGTCCGAGATCGAAGCCGCTGGGCCTCCAGCAGTTTCCCATCCTTCTCGAAGGCGGCCAATTGCTGTCCCAATTCGACTTCAATACTGCGACAGGCTCGCTGGAGGGTCTCAGAACTCGTGGCGTAGTGCGACGCGGCGAAGAGGGTGACGTCGTCGACGTTGCCGCGCCGTTCCTGCGTCACGGGGTTGAAGAAGGTGATCTCTTCGATCTCGTCACCGAAGAAGGACACGCGCACCGCTTCGTTGGAGTAGGCCGGCTGCAACTCCAGGGTGTCACCCTTCAGGCGAAATGAACCGCGGTCGACGACGAGATCGTTGCGGTCGTATTGCATTTCGATGAGACGTCGCAATAAGGCCCGTTGGTCGTGCACCGCCCCGACCTCGAGGCGCAGCATTCGTTCGCGGTACTCCAGAGGTGATCCGAGTCCGTAGATGCACGACACCGACGCCACGACGATGGTGTCGCGGTGCGTGAGCAGTGAGGAGGTCGCCGAGTGGCGGAGCCGGTCGATCTCCTCGTTGACGGCACTGTCCTTCTCGATGAAGGTGTCAGTTCGTGGGATGTAGGCCTCGGGTTGGTAGTAGTCGTAGTAGGAAACGAAGAACTCCACCCGGTTCGACGGCAACATCTCCTTGAGTTCCGAAGCGAGTTGGGCGGCGAGCGACTTGTTGGGCTCCAGAATCAGGGTCGGACGTTGAACCTGTTCCACCAGCCAGGCGATGGTGGCGGTCTTACCACTGCCGGTGATTCCTTCTAGGGTTTGATATCGCAGGCCGTCGCGCACGCCCTGGGCCAAAGTGGCGATGGCCGCTGGTTGATCGCCCGAGGGGCGAAACGGTGACTCGACCAAAAATTCAGTCGCCATCGAGTCCTCGATCTCTCAGGAGCTCATCGATTCGATTTCGCAGGGCGTCGCGGTCGGTGTTGTTCCATATGACTTCGTCGGCGAGACTCTGGCGCTCGGCGTTGCTCATCTGGTGAGCGATCCGCAGACGTGCCTCGTCCTCGCTCATGGCGCGTTGGTTGATCAATCGATCAATGGCGATCTCGGTAGCGACTTGGATGGACCAGACTTCGGTGAGCCCTAAGTCGCGTCGATGTTCGGGGCGAAAGAGCGGTATGGCGACGAAGGTGGCTCCGCCCACGGCGGACTCGAGGGCGCGACGTATCTCCCGTCCCACCCATGGATGGGTGATGGCGTTGAGGCGCGCCAGAGCCGTGGCGTCGTGAAAGACAAGGTTCGCCACGAAACGGCGATCGAGCTCCCCGTCGCGGGTCAAGAGTGCTGTTCCAAAAGCGTCGACTAGGACGGCCAACAGTGGCCCTCCTGGTGTAACTAGATCGCGGTAGACCTCATCGGCATCGAGCGCCACGAAACCCCGTGCGCGCAGATAATCCACCACCGTGGACTTTCCCGCACCGATACCGCCGGCTAACGCAATTCTTTTCACTACTCCACGCTACTGAGGTTGGTGTGACATCAGTACTCCGGCGCGCTCCCAGGAACGACGAAACCCGCCCCCTCATTCCGATTTGGGGCGGGTTTCGCGGTGAGAGATGGTTCTAACTGGCGCTGTCGGCGGTGCTGTCAGTGGCGTCGTCAGCGGCGTCGTTAGTGGCGTCGTCGTCGGGAGACTTCGCCACCACCTCGGTGGCGTACTCGGCCCACGCGGCTTGCGCTTCAGTCTCTGGGGTGAACTCACCGTACTCAAAGCCGCCGATGTAGTTACCTTCGGTGTCGTAGGCGTGGCTACCGAAGGCCTCACGGTACTCCTCGGAGACTTCGCCGCCTTCGGCCGCCTGCTTGATCGACAACGAGATGCGCCGACGGGCGGTGTCGAGTTCAATGATCTTGACCCACAGCTCCTCACCGGCGGTGACGACCTGATCGGGTGACTCGACGTGGTGCGCGGCCATTTCAGAAATGTGCACCAATCCCTCGATGCCGTCACCAACCTGGACGAAGGCACCGAAGGGCACCATTTTGGTCACGCGACCGTACACCAACTGGTCGACCGCGTGACTGTCGGCGAAGACCTGCCACGGGTCCGACTGCGTGGCCTTGAGCGACAAGGAGATGCGCTCCTTGGAGAAGTCCACGTCGAGGACTTCGACGTCGACCTCGTCGCCCACCGCCACCACCTGGCTGGGGTGGTCGATGTGCTTCCAACTGAGTTCCGAGACGTGGATGAGGCCGTCCATGCCGCCCAGGTCGACGAAAGCGCCGAAGTTGACCACTGAGGAGATAACGCCGTGACGACGCTCGCCCGGCTTGAGATTGTTGAGGAAGTCGCCGCGCTGCTCCTTCTGGGTCTCTTCGAGCCAGGCCCGACGCGAGAGGACCACGTTGTTGCGGTTGCGGTCGAGTTCAATGATCTTGGCTTCGACCGTCTTGCCGATGTAGGGCTGCAATTCACGGACACGACGAAGCTCCACCAACGATGCGGGTAGGAAGCCTCGCAATCCGATGTCGACGATGAGGCCGCCCTTGACCACTTCGATGACGACTCCCTTGACCATTTCGTCGCGATTCTTGAGTTCCTCGATGTTCGCCCACGCCTTCTCGTACTGGGCGCGCTTCTTGGAGAGGACCAAACGCCCCTCCTTGTCTTCCTTCTGCAGCACCAGGCATTCGACCTTCTCGCCGAGCGAGACAATCTCTGAGGGGTCGACATCGTTACGAATGGAGAGTTCGCGGGCGGGGATCACGCCTTCGGACTTGAATCCGATGTCTAAGAGGACCTCGTCGTGGTCGATCTTGACCACGGTGCCGGTGACCAAGTCACCATCTTCGAACTCGAGGACGGAGTTGCCCACCAAATCGGTGAGATCAGTGCCGACCATGTTGTCTTCGGTAATGACGCGGGGAATGTAGTTTCCCTCGGCGTCGAAGGTTCCCATCTGAACGGGAGAGAGGAGGCTAGTGCCGTCCGACATACGAACTTCTTTCAAGCGACCACACCGGGGCCAACTAGTGGATCAGGGCTGGGTCGCCGGTGTAAACCCAGGTTTCCACTGTATCAGAGGCCCCCTAGCCCTTCGCCGCGGCCCACGAGTCACCCCAGTGAAGTGACACCTCGAGGGGGACGCTGAGTTCGGCCACTCCCGTCAGCGACTCGAGGATCGCTGTTTCGACGCGAGACTGTTCTCCTGGGGGGGCCTCGACGAGAACCTCGTCGTGCACTTGGAGAATCAAACGCGCGGATAGTGCCTCGTCGCTCAGACGGTGATCCAGTCGCACCAGAGCGGACTTGAAGATATCGGCCGCGAGTCCCTGAATTCCGGCGTTCATGGCCTGTCGCTCGGCCGCCGCGCGCTGGGGTCCCACGGCGGTGGCGAGATCTGGGAAGGGACGAATTCGCCCGAACTCGGTACGTGAGAAACCTTGGGTTCGCACTTCCTTGACCGTATCGTCCATGTAGCGCCGCAGGGTGGGGAACCCGGCGAAGTACTTGTCCATGATCTCCTTGGCCACGCTCACTGGCACCCCGAGACGTCGGGAGAGTCCAAAGGACTCCATCCCGTAGGCCAAGCCGTAGGAGACCGCCTTGGCCTGCTCGCGCTGTTCGTGCGTCACGTCGGCGGGTGCGACGGCGAAAACCGACGCGGCGATCGTGCGGTGAACGTCCTCGTGGCTGGCGAAAGCCGCCAGGAGACCCGAATCTTGCGAGAGGTGCGCGAGGATACGCAGTTCGATCTGGTTGTAGTCCGCCACCGCCAGCGTCCAGCCCTCGGTGGGTACGAAGGCGTAGCGTAAGCGTCGCCCTTCGCTGGAGCGCACCGGGATGTTGTGCAGATTCGGATTCTCTGAACTGAGACGGCCGGTTCGGGCGACCGTCTGGTGGAACAGGGCGTGGATTCTCCCGTCGGCCCCCACGGCGTCGATGAGTGGCGCGCCGTAGGTGCTGCGTAATTTCTCCACCTCGCGATAGCGCAGGATCAGCGGGACGATGCGGTGCTCGTCGGCGATTGCCTCGAGGGTGGTGGCGTCGGTGGAAAAACCAGATTTGATCTTCTTGCCGGGCGTGAGGCCGAGCTCGGAGAACAACACCGTCTGCAGTTGCTGGGGCGAGTTCACCTTGAATTCGTGGCCCGCGACACGCTGGATTTCGGCGTCGAGACGCTGGGACTCGATCGTGAATTCTGCGGCGATGGTGCGCAGCATCTCGACGTCCACGCGCACCCCGCGGGCCTCCATGCGACCAAGAACGGCCACCAGGGGTAGTTCGATCGCTTCGTACACCCGCCGCAGTTCCCACCGGTCGATCTCCGCGCGCAACACCGTGCGCAGCCGCGCGACGACCCCCACGTGGTGAAGCAATGAGTCGTCATCGGCGGTCTCTTCGAACAGCGATGGTGCGGGAGTACCCAGGATCTCACCCAAAAAACGCTGGGCGACGTCGGTCAAGTCGTAGCGCCCACTCGTCGCGTCGACCAAGAACGCCATGATCGCTGTGTCGTCGGCCGGCTCGCTCAGGGTGATATCGCGCTCGAAACCCGCGCGGAAGATCTCCTTGATGTCGTGCCCCGCCAGCGGTCGTTCGCCCACTGCGCCAAGAAAAGCTTCGAGTTCGCCCACGGCCGCGACGGCGTTGTTCTCGTCGATTACACCCACTCGTGTCCCTCTCAGCAGCACCGTCAGCGCCGTTGCTTCTCGAACCACTTCGTCGAGAGGGCCGCGTCGGTGGACGACGGGAGTGGACTGGAGGGCACCCGCGGTCTCGAGCGACAACGGCGATCCCGCGCCGGGTGCTCCTAGGAGTCCCTCGCCCATCAGCTTCTCGAAGCGGCCGCGCATGGAGTTCATCTCGAAGCGGTCGAAGAAGGCCCCCACCGCCGCACGATCCCAGCCACCCAGGGTCAGGCTCTGCAGGGTGAAGTCGAGGGGCACGTCGCGCACCAGACGCATCACGCGCTCGTTTTGACGTGCTCGATCCTCGTAGGCGCTCAGGTTCTCGCGTAGCTTGGGAGTGAGATCAGCTAAGTGCGAGTACAGATCGTCGAAGTCGCGATAGGTGCTCAGTAGTTTGGCGGCGGTCTTCTCCCCCACCCCCGGGACACCGGGAAGGTTGTCCGAAGCGTCGCCGCGCATGGCGGCGAGGAGGGGGTATCTCGCCGGCTCGACACCGCATCGTTCGAAAATGCCGGTCTCGTCGTAGAGCGAATAGTCCGAGACGCCGCGGCGGTTGTAGAGCACTCGGACGAATGGGTCCTCGACTAACTGAAAGCAGTCGCGGTCCCCGGTGACCACCACCACCGGAATCTGGGCGTCTCGACCCCAGGTGGCGAGGGTCGCTAGGACGTCATCGGCCTCGAAGTGGGTCACCCCGAGCACGGGAACGTGTAACACCTCACAGAGGTTGCGGATCAACTCGAACTGGTGCTCGATCTCGGCCGGGGTCTCGGCGCGACCACCCTTGTAGTCCGGGGTCATCTCGTCGCGAAAGGTGCCACCGGGCAGGTCGAAGGCTACTGCGAGTGCGCGTGGCGTTTGGCTACGCACGAGGGAGTGCAACATCGAGGCGAAGCCGTGCAGGGCATTGGTGACGAGGCCACTCGACGTGGCGATGTCGGTTGAGAGGGCGAAAAAGGCGCGAAAGGCCAAGGACATGCCGTCCAACAGCACCAGGGGCCGCTGGTCGGGTTGATCAACCAACGAATTCGCCCTTCAGTATCTGTTGGGCAACCTCGCGCATGCGAGTTCGCCCACGCATTGCCGACTGCTGAATGACTTCGAAGGCCGCGGGCTCGTCCAGGCCTCGTTCACGCATGAGGGCTTCCTTGGCGCGCTGGACGATCTCGCGTGTCTCGATTTTGTCGTCGACACTGGTCACGTCGGCGACGTCAGCGACTGGCGATGCTGGGTTCATGATGGCCGCGAGTTTGGGCAGAATCTCGCTGGATCGAAAGGGCTTGACCAGATAGGCCACCACGCCCGCATCGCGCGCGCTCTCGATCAACGCACGCTGGGAGAAGGCGGTCAGCAACACGACCTGGGTCGTGCCACCCTTGACGGCGCGCGCCACTTCGATCCCGTCGATGCCGGGCATCTTGACGTCGAGCAATGCGAGATCGGGCTCGAGGGTGCGAATTAGATCGAGGGCGTCATCACCCGTGGCGGCCTCGCCGACGACGAGATACCCGTCGCCTTCGAGGATCTCCTTCAGGTCCAGACGGATGATCGATTCATCGTCGGCTATGACCACTCGCTTATCCATTTTCATCCTTCGGTAACTCACGCAGCAGCCGGTCTCGCTCGGCGGTAAGGCTCTGCACTTCGTTGGAACGTCGAATCATCTCGGCGTTCGCGGCCACCACGTGTTTTGACAACTCGTTATATTCTGCCGTAACGAGCGGGGTCTCGGCGACCAATGATCGAATTCGAGCGTCGTCAAGTGCTTCGTTCCACACCGTCACCTGCTCTTCGAGGACCCGAAGACTCTCACGCGCACCCATGAGCCGGCGTTGCACGTCTTCAAGGTGTCGCTTCTGCGAACGAGGTCCCACCCCCCAGAGTGTAAGACCCATCACCAGCGATGAGTCACCAGCGGAGCCGTGAGTTCCAGCGCCGCCCCCGCGAGATATCCACAGCCCCAGGGGTCCGCGGCAAAAATATCAGCGTCGACAAATTGGGAGTCGGCGATGTCACTCGGGCGCGTGATCTCGTGTCGGGCGAGAGTTCGATTGGCGCGTCGTGCCAGGGGGGATTCGAAGAATCCACCGAGGTACACCTCCAGTCCCAGTCGCCGGGCGCGCTCGATCATGGTGCGCGCCTGCGCGAAGCCGCCCACGCGAGCAGGTTTGATGCAGACCGAGCGAGCGGCCTGGTAGCGCGCGATTTGCTCGAGATCGCGTCGGTTCCGTACCCCCTCGTCCAAGCTCACTGGTACGTCAAGGAGTCTGGCCAGTCGCGCGTGTTCCACCACGTTGCCCGGCGCGAAGGGTTGCTCGACAGCGACCACCTTCAGATGTCGTTGCGCTTCGGCCACCGCGTGCACCACGGCCTCGAGAGAGTCGCCCGAACAGTTGAAGTCGAGCAATACGGGAAGATCGAGTTCGCTGAGGCGTTGCCACTGGCTGGTGGGCACTTGCGCTGTCGACAATTTGGCGCGAACTTGGTCCGCGAGCACCACCGGTGCCCAGGGCAGCGCGTCCAAGAGTGAGACCGTGATTTGCACGGGGGTCTCGAACCGAGCGGGCCAGTGCTCGTCGATTCGCAGGCGTCGTGCGCGCAAGTCGACGTCGAGTAGAGCCATTTCGAGGAGGGCGGTGGCGGGGTGACTAGCGGGGCGAGAACCTGCCAAGTGGGTGGCTCGAGCCCACTGCGGGGCGCTCCCCTCGCGTTGAGTGATCTCCTGGAGGTGGCGCAGGGTGAAGCGCTCGAGCTCCTCGATGACCTCCTGTATTCCCGCGTCGCCGTTCATCGTGTGTGGTTGGGGCGATACTTCGCCCAAACCGCGAACACCGTCAATTTCCAGCTCCAAGAAGAGGTGTGGACGCGACACGTGTGTCTGACCAGCAGCGACAATGGAGGAGGCGAGAGTGAGGTCGTGACGCCACAGGCGAGCTCTCATTCCACCCACCTTAAACTGACTGCTATGGTTTCACCCGCAGCCCGGGTGGCGGAATGGCAGACGCGGAGGACTCAAAATCCTTTGCTCGAGAGGGCGTGCGGGTTCGAGTCCCGCCCCGGGCACGCTGTTACTTTTATCAACATGACACACTCACTTCCCCTCCGCGACGACCTCGTCGCTCTCTTCCCCGGTCAAGGTTCGTTGTCGGGCGGAGCCGGACTCGCCTGGCGTGCGAGTGCCCACTGGTCCCTGGTGGGGCGAATCTCTGCCGCCTCGGGGATGGACGTGGAGTACTTTCTCCTCGAGGCGAGTGACGAGGACGTGGTGCGCACCGACCGAGCGCAGATCGCCACATTCGCGCTGTCGCTCGTGGGCTATCACGAACTGCTCGATCGCGGCGTGCGGCCGCGTTATCTCCTGGGACACTCACTCGGTGAATTCTCGGCGCTCGTGGCCGCGGGCCTCCTCGACGTGGACGACGGGGCACGACTCATCGCCGTGCGCGGAGCGGCGATGGCGGCGGCGGCCCAGGATATTGAGGGCACCATGGTGGCGGTCATGGGTGGAGACGATGAGGCCCGGCGCAATCTGGACGGACTCGACAACGCGTGGGTCGCCAATATCAACGGTGCCGCGCAGATTGTGCTGAGTGGGACGCGCGGCGGCATCGACTACGTTCTGGCCAATCACCGCGAACTTGGTTGGCGACGCGCAACGCCTCTCGCGGTGGGTGGAGCCTTTCATTCGCCCCTCATGGCCGGAGCTCAGATGGCCCTCGATGAGGCTCTGCACGCCGTACGTTGGGGTGAGACCGATCACGTGGTCATCGCCAATGTCGACGGGGCCCCGCATTCGCTGTCGGCGGAATGGCGGGCTCTGCTCTCGCGACAGTTGACCTCGCCCATCCAGTTCCTCGACGCCACGCTGTCGTTGCCGGCGGAGGTGACCTGGAGTGTTGAGATGCCACCCGCGGGAGTGCTCACCGGACTCACCAAACGCATCCGTGACTTCACCCGCCAGGATTCACCCGACAGTCACCTCGAGATTCAGGAGATGCCACTATGACCCGACACATCATCGTCACCGGTGCGAGTCGCGGAATCGGAGCCGCCGTCGCACGACACTTCCTCTCCTTGGGTGACACCGTCGTCGCCCTGTCACGATCCGGGGATGCGCCAGAAGGTTGCGCCGGCTCGTTTGCGGTGGACGTCGCATCCTCGCAGGCGGTGAACGAGGCGGTGAAGGCTGCCATCGCCGAGCACGGTCCGGTGGACGTGCTCGTTGCGAACGCGGGAATCACACGTGATGGTCTGGCGATGAGGATGAGCGACGAGCAGTGGCGCGACGTCCTCGGAACGAATCTCGACGGAGCCTTCTACTGTGCGCGCGCCGTGCTGTCTTCGATGATCCGAGCCCGTTCGGGTCGTGTGATCTTCATGGGATCAGTGAGCCCCTTCTACGGCGTGCCTGGACAGGCCAACTATGCCGCCGCGAAGGCGGGTCTCGTTGGATTGGCTCGTTCCCTGGCGCGCGAAGTCGCCTCACGCTCAATCACTGTCAACGTCGTCGCTCCGGGATTCATTGAGACCGAGATGACGTCGGAACTGGGCGCGACGAGTGAGGAGATGACCGCCTTGATCCCCATGGGGCACATGGGTGGCGTCGACGATATCGCTGGAGTTGTCGGGTTCCTCGCCAGTAACTCCGCGGCCTACCTCACGGGACAGGTCATCGCCGTCGATGGCGGGCTTGCGATGGGCCTGTGAGCCTCGATAACTCTGAGGTTTTTAGTAGCATTGTCCGAGACATACAAAGGGGTAGAACCATGGACCGTAACGAAGCGCTCGCGAAATTCACAGACAACGCTGTAGAGGTACTGGCTGTTGAGCCATCCCAGGTGACCCTCGAGGCATCCTTCGCGGACGACCTCGGTGCGGACAGCCTCGACCTCGTCGAGTTGGTGATGGCTCTGGAAGAGACGTTCGACATTGAAGTGGGTGAGGACGAACTCAAGGACATCAAGACAGTCGGCGAAGCTTTCGAACTCGTCTACGCCAAGCTGTAGTGCAAGTCGCCCTCACCTCGTCGGGGCCGCTACAGGGCCGTCGGGTCGCAGTGGTGGGTGTGGGAGCTTTGTCGTGCGCGGGTGTGGGTGTTGATGCGCTGTGGCAGGCGCTGCAGAAGGACACTGCACCGGAGTCCAAGCGCGTCGCTCCCTTTAACGCCGACCACATCGGCGGACCCAAGGAACTTCGTCGTCTCGACCCCTTCTCCCTCTACGGGCTGATGGCGGCCGACGAAGCGTGGCGACAGAGTGGACTAGAGGGACCGCTGCTCGATGCCGCCTGTGTCGTCACCACCGGCATCGGTGGTTTGCAGACCGTGCTCGAACAAGTGCGCGTGCTCAACGAGAAGGGTCCGGCACGAGTGTCGCCGTTCATGGTTCCGATGATGATGCCCAATGCCGCCGCCGCCGCGGTGTCGATGCGCTTCGGTCTGGGTGGTCCGTGCGAGACGGTCACCACCGCGTGCGCCGCCGGCACCCACGCCATTGGCAACGCCGCGCGCATGGTGGCCTCCGGTCGCTCCACGGTCGCCGTGGCCGGTGGCGCCGAAGCCGTCATGGTGCAGATCGCCGAGTCGGGGTTCCGCAACATGACGGCGCTGTCGAGCCTCGAATTCTCGCGGCCCTTCGACATCGAACGTGATGGTTTCGTCATGGGTGAGGGTGCGGGCGTTTTGATCCTTGAGGAGTGGGAGCACGCGCTCGCGCGTGGCGCCACGATTCTCGCCGAGGTCATTGGCGCCGCGTCCACGGCCGACTCGTATCACATCACTGCTCCCGACCCCCAGGGTTCCGGAGCAATTCGCTGCATGGAGACCGCACTCGCTGATGCCGGCATCGACGCGAACGACGTGTCGCACATCAACGCTCACGGCACGTCGACACCGCTCAATGACTTAGCCGAGACAGTGGCGATGCGACACGTCTTCTCAAACCGCGTGCCTCCAGTGACCTCGGTCAAGGGCCACCTCGGACATTCCCTCGCCGCCGCGGGCGCCTTGGAGGGCGTGGTGTCGGTGATGTCGCTCATGAACCAAACGATTCCGCCCACTGCGGGCACCACGGTGATCGATCCCGCCATCGGACTCGACGTGGTCGTGGGAGAGCCCCGGTCGACGGACCTCGAAACCGTTCTGTCGAACTCTTTCGGTTTCGGTGGACACAACGGTAGCGTGGTTTTTCGTCGCTACCAGCCCTAGTTCGGACCACCTAGCTCTTCGTCGGGCCACGTCCGGCGTGTCACCGAGGCGTTCTCGAAGGCCCAGCGCGCGTTCGCGATGAACTCCCCCATCCTCACCGCATCCTTGACGCCGGGCTCCTTCTCGATGCCGCTCAAGGTGTCGACACCCCAGATGTCGTAGTTCTGCACGAGTCCGACGACACTCGATTCATCCAGTCCTGCAGCAATCAACGGGCGCAACACCAGTGGATCTCGGTAGACGCTCAGGCAAGCCAACATGTCCTCGTGACGGTCCGTCGCCGGCAACTGGAGGTAGTCGACACTCCGATCGGATTCGTACTCGTAGGCCTCCTGAGGATGGGAGGTTACCCGGATGACGGTGTGAACTCGCTCGGCCACGTAGCGCAACGACGCCGTGGAGATCGCGCCCTCTACCTGTGCGGCGCTGAGTCCCAGGGTGTTAGTGATGTGGACGATGCGTTCGGGCATCTCGTTGCGAAACGCCCCGACGGTGGCGACACCCGCGGGAAGACGTCGCACAATGTCGTGCGCCAAGGTGGGCGCTATCTGCCGGGGCGTCGGACCAAAGTCGAATCCCACGGCGTTAGCGCCCAGAGCCACGGCGAACAAGGCGTCCGCCTCAGAGGTGAGGCCCGAAATCTTGATGAAGAGACCTTCAGTGTCGAGCAGCACACGTCACCTCCTGCCCGTCAGGTTAACGGTCGAGCGCACCGCGGTCGTGGAGAAGCTCCACCTCAATGTCGTCGAGCGTCACGTGACTGTGCTCACCCAGCAGAGTGCGGTGCACCAACGCCAGTGCCGTGACGTCACCGTTACGCACCGCAGTGGTAACGCCTTGGACGGAGCGTTCGCCCTGGGGACCAGTCGAACGGGCCAGTCGATCCATCTCGATCTCGCTCTCGCCCGCCATGCGCACCAGGCGATAGGGAACGTTGCCGCCTCGTGCGTCGAGGCGACCAACGAGTTCTTGCCCCGTGAAGCACCCCTTGGTGAACGAGACGTGGCGGGCGACGAAGGAGCGGCCGAAGCTGTGCGGGGTGAGACCGGGGGCGAACTCGGCGGGTCCCGGCGCGCCACGGCGCACCTGTTCGCCCACCGTCGCGTAGGGTCCGCTCACGGCACCCGCTACCTCGAAGACGCAACGAGTGCGAAGGAGGAATCGTCGAAGGGTACTGAGCATCGGCTCAAGGCTCTCACTGCGCACAACGAGGTCAACGCCCTCTGGATCGTGCTGGCACCACGCTGACGTGACCACCTCGCCCGTGGGGGTGAGTACTAGGCCCGTGACGAGCTCGTGGGGGGCCAGGATCGACACATCACACGAGAGCTGCCCCTGCAAGAACGTGGTGGCGTCCACACCACGCGCGCGCACCAGGGTCCAGTCGACGTGGTGATCAGCGGTGACGATGGGGGTCGAGCTCATGGACCATTACTGTATTCGTGCACGGGGCCTCACGTATCGTCGGAAAAGAGTGAAGAAGTTGTCCACCAGAACTGAACTCAACACCATCACCTCGACACTGGGTGAGATCTCTACCCGCCTCACGGCCCTGGTGGAGACCGAGGGACCGCAGATGGATAACGACGTCTACAGCGAATTGGTGGCCGCCGAGCGGACGGTGGGCGCTCTTCTTCGTCGTCTCAACCGGGCGGCGCGCAACGTCTAACCGGGCGAACACTAACCTTCAAGCATGGACGCTACGTGGCATTGCACCTTGGCGTTGAGCGCGGCTGAACGTCTCGCGGTCCTCAATCTGATTAATCGAACCGAGGTCCAGTTGGGACGCGAGGCCCTCGATGAGACGCGCCAGCGCACCGTGGTGCACGGTTGGCCCGGTGAGCACTGGCTGCGCCGCGAGGATGGTGACGTGGTGCAGTACGCCCTCGTCCAGGGGCAGTCTCACGCCACGCTGGAGATGTGCGGTGGGGGGTTGGACCGTGAGCTACTCGACCTGGTGTTGCAACGACACGACGTGGTGAGGTGGTGGACCCGCGACTGCGACGCAACCCAGGAGAACGTGGTGCGTACGTTGCAGCTCTTGAGTCTGCAGCTGCCGGTACCCGAAGTGGCGGTGCCCGCGGACTCGCTGCTGCGCACCTTCATTCCCGGCCACGACGAAGGTGACTGGCTCGCTCAGAACAACGCCGCCTTCGCCGATCACCCCGAGCAGGGAGCGTGGCTTCTCGACGATCTCGCAGAGCGTATTCGCGAACCCTGGTTCGACCCTTCCGGATTCTTGCTCCTCGAGATCGATGGCCACATTGCAGCCTCGTGCTGGACGAAGGTCCATGAGCTGCACCCCGACCGCTTCGGGGAGATCTACGTCATCTCGGTGGATCCTCGGTTTCAGGGTCACGGCCTGGGCCGCGTCATGCTCTCTCAGGGATTGGCGTCACTGCGTCGACGAGGAGTGCAGCGCGCCACCCTTTTCGTGGACGCGGACAACGAGAGCGCTCAACGCCTCTACCGCAACTTTGGTTTCACTCTCGAACGTGAGGACCAACTCCTGCAATTCCAACGCGACTAGTGAGTGCCGACCAGTCGGCCCACGCCGAAGGTCACCAGGGCGGCCATTCCGGTCACCATCACTTGGCGCAACGCCCACTTAGTGACGCCCCGACGGGTGAACATGCCAATGGCGCCACCCACCCCCGCCGAACCAGCGGCGGCGAAGGCGACCGACCACCAGACTTCGTTGCCAGTTGCGGACCACAGCCACGGCACCAGCGGGATGAAGGCACCGATGGAGAACGTGGCCAGTGACGACCCGGCGGCGGCCCAGGGCGATCCAGTCGCCGACGGGTCGACACCCATCTCTTCGCGAACGTGGGTCTGCAGGGCCAATTCAGGATCACGCATCAAGTCGACCGAGAGGCGCTCGGCGAGCTCGTCATCGATGCCACGCGCCTTGAACATGTCGCTGAGTTCCCGACGCTCATTCTCGGGGTCATCCTTCAGCGATTGACGTTCCACTCCGATCTCGTACTCGAGAAGCTCCTTGGTGGCGCGCATCGATAGCCACTCCCCACTGGCCATCGAGAACCCGCCCGCGATGAGTGTCGCGACACCGGCCAGGCGCACGACATTGTGCCCGGGCGACGCCCCCGCAAATCCGAGGAGGAACGAAGTGTTAGTGACGAGTCCGTCGCTCACTCCAAAGATGCCGGCGCGAATCCAGCCATCGGAGATTTGACGATGACGTTCATTGGGGGAATGGTCAACCATGGCAAAGATTCTAGGGGGGCGACGTCAGGTGATTGGGTCGCGATGACCAGTAAGGTTGTCCGGGAGGCCCCCTTGTCACAAAGAATTCATTCAATCGACGACGTACGTATGCTCGCAGGTGAACACCTGGGCCATTCGCGCTTCGTCAAGATCACTCAAGCCATGATTTCGACCTTCGCCGATGTCACGGGCGACCACCAGTGGATCCACGTCGATGAGTTGCGAGCGCAGTCTGGTCCCTTCGCCACCACCATCGCGCACGGCTATCTCATCATCGCCCTGATCCCGTCGTTGCTCAACGAGGTGCTGATCGTCGAGGAGGCGGGCACGAGAATCAACTACGGCCTTAACCGGGTACGTTTCGTCACCCCCGTGCCAGAGGGAAGCGAGGTTCGCCTCGGCGCAAGCGTCGTCAGTGTCGAGTCGGTGGGCGGCGGGTGGCAAATCGTCCTCGACGTGACGATGGAAATTCGTGACGTCGACAAGCCGGCGTGCGTCGCCCAAGTGGTCTATCGGTGGTACGGCGCGTGAGTCACACCCCCCTTCCCACGGGCGAGGACAAGACTCGTCAGGTGCGCGCGATGTTCGACGCGATCGCGGGTCGCTACGAATTGGTCAACAAGATGATGACCTTCGGTCTGGACGCGCGTTGGCGGCGACGAGCGGTGTCGGACCTGCGCCTGCCCCCACGAAGTGTGGTTGTCGACGTGGCGGCGGGGACCGGCGATTTCACTCGGGAGCTCGAACGACAGGGCCAGCGCGCGATCGCCACTGACCTCAGCTACGGGATGCTGCACGCGGGGCGTCAGATGTCGCGTCGGATCCAGGCCGACGCCTCGGCGATGCCCTTCACCACCGCGAGTTTTGACGGATTGACCTGTGGTTACGCCCTGAGGAACTTCACGGATCTCGGCGCCACTTTCGACGAGATGGCCCGAGTGGTGCGCCCCGGCGGACGGCTGTCGCTACTCGAAGTCGCCGAGCCGGAAAAGGGACTCTTGCGCATGGGATTTCGCATCTGGTTCCGACGAGTGGTGCCCTTCATTGGCTCGCTGGTGTCGGACCGCGCGGCGTACCACTATCTCCCGCGCTCGACCGCGTACCTGCCACCGACTGATGAGATTGTGGCCATGCTCAACGCGTCAGGCTTTTGTGCCGTCAACCATCGCCGCGTCATGGGCGGACTCTCTCAGCAATTTGTCGCAACAAGGAGTGAATGATGTTCTCGCGCCGTCTGATCGATCGCCAGCCCGCTTCGCAGTTACGGACCCTCGGCGCGCGCACCGGTTGGCTCATCGACTCGCCCAGCGAACTACGCGTAGGTTTTGGCGAGACCGTGGCATCGTTGGATCTTCCCCACGGGGTAAGTGACAGCCACTCGGTACGCGAGCAGCTCGCCCGTCTCGAATTGCGCGGCGTCGACGGCCCCGCGGGGACGGGTATCGTCGCCATGGGATCGCTGCCCTTCAATCGCGAAGCGCCCAGTCGCCTCGACGTACCGCGCTACGTCATCACGCAGAGCGCCGAGGGGACGTGGCTGACCGCGGCGGACGAAGGGGACTGGGAGCACTTCGTCCACGACGAGTCCCTCGCCGTGCAGGAGCCCCAGGTGGCTCGCAGCGTCACCTATCGGCCCTCGCCGGAGGAGTACGCACATCACGTCGCCGCCGCGGTGGAGCTCTTGCGACGAAAAGAGATCGACAAGGTCGTCTTGGCGCGCGCCATCGTCGGTACGGTGGAGCACCCGATTGATTCCGGTGCGGTGGCGCAGCGACTGCGGGTGCGTGAACCCGCATGCACAATTTATGGACTGCCCACCACTGACGGACGCCGCTACATCGGCGCGAGCCCCGAATTGCTGGTGCGACGACTCGGGGGTGACGTCACGTGTCACCCCCTGGCGGGCACCATCGCCATACCCCCCGATGTCGACCCCGTGGACTATCACGCCTGGTTGCTCGGGAGCGCGAAGAATCTCCACGAACACGCGGTGCTGACTGATGACGTCGTCAACACCCTGGGTCGCTTCTACGACGACATCTCCGCCGACGCCACCCCTTCGATCGTGACGCTCAGGACGGTGGCGCACCTCGGCACCTGGATTCGGGGGCACCAGAGTGAGGCGACGAAGGCGCCCGACGCGTTGGCGTTGCTCGACGTGCTCCATCCGACCGCTGCCGTCGGCGGGCTGCCCCGGGTGCCCGCCTACGAGCTCCTACGGCGTCTCGAACCCTTCGATCGGGGCCACTACGCCGGACCCGTTGGTTGGATCGACCAGAACGGCGACGGCGAGTTCTGGATTGGTATCCGCGGGGTGTTGGTCGACGGTGCTGATTTCGAGGCGTGGGCCGGTGCGGGCATCGTCAGCGAGTCCGATCCCATCGCCGAACGCGAAGAGACCCGTGACAAGCTGGCGAGCGTGCTGAGTTCAGTCCTGCTGGACCGGATCTAGGTTCGACTAAAAGGCCGCTGCAGGGCCCATTTGGTGACGAGCCACAGAGCCTCGTACACGATGGACGAACTCATCTTGGATTCACCCAATTCGCGGTCGCTAAAGGAGATGGGGATTTCGACAATGCTGGCGCCACCTCGTCGAGCGCGATAGGTCATTTCAATCTGAAAGCCGTATCCATCGGCGCGCACCCTCTGATAATCGATCTTCTCGAGCGCCGAGCGCGAGTACACACGATATCCCGCGGTGGAGTCGGCTACGGCGAGGCCCAGCATGAGCGACGCGTACTGATTGCCACCGCGCGAGAGGAGTCGCCGAGAGAGCTTCCATTGGGGAATTCGACCGCCGGGAACGTATCGTGAACCGATGACCACTTCGTGATCCTTCGCCGCGACAATCAACGCGGGCAGTGCCGTGGGGTCGTGGGAGAAGTCGCAGTCAATCTCGACGAAGGCTTCGTAGTCGCGATCGAGTCCCCACGCGAAGCCCGCGCGGTACGCGCCGCCGAGTCCGCCTTTACCCTCGCGACGCAGTACGAAGATATTGCCCAATTCGTCAGCGCACCCCTGGGCCGATGTCGCTGTACCGTCGGGGCTGGCGTCATCGACGACGAGAATGTGCGCGTCCGGCACCACCGAGCGCAAGGACCGCAGCATCTTTTCGACGTTGAGAACCTCGTTGTACGTGGGCAGTACTACGAGAAGACGCATCACAGAATTCTACTGAGGTGGCGTAGACTGAAGTCGTTCGTGCCGCGCGTGTGGGCGCCGTTTTCCGACTCGTTGAGAGATTCTTATGACCGAAACCACTAAACGGCGATTTTCGATGCCGCGCGAGATTCGCATCATCCTCAGCGTAGGTTCGCTCGTGTTCGTTTTCGAATATCTCGTTCTCCCCCAGTTCGCATCGGCGCGCCATTCGCTGCATCTGCTGGCCCTGCTCAATCCCGTCCTCGTGGTCCTCGCGGTGTTGTTCGAGATGGCTGCCATCTACGCCTACGTTGAGTTGACGCGAGCGGTGCTGTACCCTCACGCGCCGAGTCGTTTCAATATCTTGCGCGTCAATCTGGCCGGTCTCGCCATTGGCCACGTCGTGCCCGGAGGGGCGGCGCCCTCGGGTGCTCTGGCCTATCGGATCTTCTCCGAGCTCGACGTCCCTAAGGACACCAGCGCCTTCGGCCTCGCGGCTCAGGGCGCTGGTTCGGCGGTGGTCCTCAACATTTTGTTCTGGATTGCTCTGGTGATTTCGATCCCCCTCAACGGCATCAACCCCGGATACGGCTTCGCCGCCCTCGCTGGTGTCTTTTTGCTGCTGGCCTTCTTCGGCACGGTCTTCTTGATCACGCGCGGTCAAAGGCGCGCCGATGCGTGGTTGCGCGTCGCCGCGCGCCACCTGCCCGCACTGAACCCTGACAAGATCTCTCAACTTCTCGTCAAGGTGGCCGACCGAATAAATCTCCTGATTGGGTCGCGACGCACGCTGTGGACCGCCTTCACCTGGGCGAGTCTCAACTGGCTTCTCGACGCGGCGTGTTTGTGGGTCTTCATTTGGGCCTTCGGAACGGTGATTTCACCCGTCGACCTACTCGTCGCGTACGGCCTGGCCAACGTCCTCGCGGCAATTCCGGTCACCCCCGCCGGTCTCGGCGTCGTCGAGGGCGTCCTCATCCCCACACTGGTGGGTTTCGGTGTCCCGCATAGCCAAGCAATCCTCGCGGTGCTGGCCTATCGACTAGTGAACTTCTGGATCCCGATCCCGATCGGGGGCGCCGCCTACGCCTCGCTGCAGTTCCGTCGTGGTCCGATCAAGGGCGCAGGGTCAGCGAACGGGAGCGCTGCGTCGCCAGACGCTTGAATTCCGATTGGGCGGAGAAGTCGTTGACCGACTGCAATCGTCGCCAGCGTCGGTCGGTGCCGAGGACCCAGGTGAATCGGTCGTCGCGCCAGGTGATTTCGAACGCTTCGAGCACTTCGCCTTGGAGCGCCGGGATCTCGATCGGCACCAGCACCTCGACACGGCGGTCGAGATTGCGTTCCATCAAATCCGCCGAACCCATGTAGATCGAGAAGTCATCCTCGCCGGGACGTCCGAAGATGAAGAGTCGTGAATGCTCCAGGAACTCCCCCACCAGGCTATGAACGGTGATGTTCTCCGACAGTCCCGCGACCCCCGGACGTAGGCAACACAGGGTGCGCACCTCCAATCGAATTTCCACGCCGGCGTTGGACGCTTCGTAGAGCGCGTCGATGATTGTGGGATCGGTGAGACCATTGGTCTTCATCAAGATGCGGCCCTCGCTGGCGCGGTCACGCTGTCGAGCGATGAGCTCCACCATTCGTTCACGAACGAAGAAGGGGCTGACGACGATCTTGTCGTAATTGCCGTTCTTCGAGAATCCGGTGAGGAAATTGAAGAGTTCCCCCACGTCGCGTGTCACGCCGGAATTACAGGTGAGCAGGCCAAAATCCTCGTAGTTGCGAGCGGTCTTGGAGTTGTAGTTCCCCGAGGCGATGTGGACGTAGCGGGTCGTGATTTCACCCTCGTTGCGCACCACGAGCGCCGTCTTGCAGTGCGTCTTGAGTCCGACGATGCCGTAGACGACGTGCACGCCCGAGTCCTCGAGCGCTTTGGCCCACTCGATGTTGGCCGCCTCGTCGAAACGAGCCTTGAGTTCGACGAGGGCCACGACCTGCTTACCCTGCTCGGCGGCGTGAATCAGCGAGGCCACGATGGGTGAGTCACCCGAGGTGCGATAGAGCGTCTGCTTGATCGCCACGACGTCGCCGTCGCGCGCCGCTTGGTCGATGAAGATCTCCACGGAGTCGCTGAAGGACTCGTAGGGATGGTGCAACAAGATATCGCCCTCACGAACGGCGGTGAATATGTCACCCACGTGGTCGCCGTCGAGCAATCGCTTAGGCGTCAGTGGCGACCAACCCTCCCCCTTGAGTTCGGGTCGGTCGATGGCGTAGAGACTCCAAAAGTCGTGAAGACCGAGTGGGGCATCGGTGATGTACACGTTGGAACGCTCGAGATCGAGTTGGGCCACCAGCAGGTCCAAGAAATCCGGCGACATACCGCTCTGGATCTCGACGCGGAGGGCCTCGCCGAAGCGACGTCGACGAAGTTCCACCTCTAGCGCGACGAGTAGGTCGTCGGCCTCATCCTCCTCGAGTGAGAGATCGGCATTGCGCGTGACGCGAAACAAATCAGCCCGTCCGACGCTCATTCCGGGGAAGAGACGCTGCAGGCTCGACATGATCAGGTCCTCGAGCAGCACCCAGCGACTGCGGCCCACTCGCAAGAAACGCGGCAGGGAGCTGGGTACTTTGATGCGCGCGTTACGCTCCTCGCCAGTGGACGCGTCACTCACCGTCACTGCGATATTGAGCGAGAGGTTGGAGATCATGGGAAAGGGGTGGCCCGGATCCACCGCGAGCGGGGTCAACACCGGATACACGTGATTCTCGAAGTAAGTGATCAGATCCTGACGTTCGTCAGTGTCGACATCGGCGTACTTGACGATCTCGATGTCACAACTGGCCAAAGCCGGCATCAACACGTCGAGTACCAGGCGGTCCTGACGTTCGACGAGCGAGAGGACGCGCTCGCGAATATCGGCGAGTTGCTGGCGCGGTCGCACTCCGTCGACCGAGGGGGTCTGGACACCGGCTGCGACCTTGTCCTCGAGGCTCACCACGCGCACCTGAAAGAATTCGTCGATCATGTCGGCGAAGATGGCGATGAATTTGCAGCGCTCCAGGATCGGCAGGCTCTGGTCGTCCGCCAAGTCGAGTAGTCGCGAGCCGAACTCGAGGCGGGACAGTTCGCGGCTCGAGAATCGCTCGGGGCCGAACGACGAGAGATCCAATGTCACGGGGTATGAAGCTTTCTACGAGAGGGCGACGATACGCCTAATGCTACGACTACTCTGTCATCGTGGCGAGACATGCACGTGGCGAAGTGATCAGCGCGTCGCGACCCGTCGCCGCCAAGGTGTCGCGCTCGCGTTCCACCGAGTTGGGACTGATGTTCGTGGCGTGGATCATCGTGACCGGTTTCTATATTCTGATGTCGCTGGCCACCAAGGGGCAGTTGCCCGCTCGACTGGACGCCTTTCTGGCGGTCCTGATCGCCGTCTCACTGCTCATGCACGTCGCCATCCGACGCTACGCGCCCCGGGCCTCACAGGTCCTGTTGCCGGTGGCGACTCTGCTCAACGGCATTGGTTACGTGGAGATCGCTCGATGGAACCCCGCGCGCGCGGGCTATCAGGCCTTCTGGTTCGTGGTGAGCGCAGTCATCGTGGTGCTGACGCTCAAATACGTCAAGTCCATTCGCGATCTCGACCGATACCGCTACCTCACGTTGAGCGGCGCCCTCTTTTTGATGTTGGCTCCGCTGATTCCACATTTCGGTAGAAATATCAACGGGGCGCGTCTCTGGGTGGCGATTGGCCCGCTCTCCTTCCAGCCCATCGAGATCGCAAAGATTCTGCTCGTTTTCTTCTTCGCGTCCTACTTCGCCGCGAACCGAGAACTGCTCTCGACTCCCACGGAACGATTTGCGGGTCGACTGTTCGTCTCGCCCAAGGTTCTGGTTCCGATTCTGGTGGCGTGGGGGATCGCCTTGATGATCTTGGGTGGCGAGAATGACATCGGTTTCGCCATGTTGCTCTTCGTGCTGTTCTTCGCCCTGCTGTGGGTGACGACGGGCCTCAAGTCTTACGTGGGTCTCGGTCTCGTCCTCTTCGTGGGCGGTGCGCTCGCGGCGGACAAGCTCTTTCACCAAGTCCAAGCACGGGTGAGTTACTGGTTGGACCCGTGGTCGGCCGTCAACTACTACCACTCGAGCCAGTTGGCCAATGGATGGTTCGCCCTCGCGTCAGGCGGAGTGGCCGGCACCGGGCTGGGGCTCGGCCAAGCGGGCCGCAACGTCTCCGAGACCACGTCCGACATGATCTTCGCCGCGCTGGGCGAGGAATTGGGCTTCATCGGCGTGATTTTGATCCTGAGCCTCTTCGCCGTCTTCGTCGGCGAAGGATTCCGTATCGCCCAGAGTTCGCACTCGGACTTCGTGCGCCTCACCGCCACGGGCCTCACGGCCACTCTGGGGCTGCAGTCGTTCTTCATCATGGCGGGGATATTGCGCATCGTGCCCTTCACCGGAATTACCCTGCCCTTCATGGCCTACGGTGGCAGTTCCCTTTTCGCGAACTACCTCATCGTGGCGCTCCTGTTGCGGATTAGTCACGAGAATTCTGAGGAGAAACGTGGTGGTGAGGTTGTCGCGGTGGCCTTCGATTAGTCGCGTCGCAACAGAGTGTCGGACACTAGTAGTGGGGCCGGCACTACCTGTCGAAGGGCCAACGCGATGGCGTCGCTGGGTCGACAGTCGAAAACGCGTCGTCCCCGGGTCGTCATGAGATCGAGTTCCCCGAAGTAGACGCCCTGCTCCTCCCGCACGACGCGTGCGGCGATGATGTCGGCCTGGAGTTCTTGGAGGATGAACACCACCAATTCGTTGGTGGCCGGGCGACGGCTCGGGGCGTGACGCGCGGCGTGGTGGATTGCAGTGGCATCGTGTAACGCAACGGGAAGCCAAAGACTTCGTCGATACCCCTCCGCCTCTCGCAGTACCACCACCGCCGCTGAGTTGGAGAAGTCGTAGGAAACCTCATCGACCTGAACGACGCGGTACACCACGTCGAACGCGGCACTCTCGACCCCGTCCATGGTCAATTGCCCAGCCGTCGCGACACCGACAGGACGAGTCCCCCCGCGGAGTAGAACACCAGCGCCGCCGAGCCGCCGTAGCTCAGTAGTGGCAGCGGGATGCCGGTGACGGGCATGATACCCATGGTCATGCCGATGTTCTCGAAGACGCTGAAGGAGAAGAAGATGAAGATTCCGATACTCAGCAGTCGCCCCATCGTGTCCTTGGCGTGACGACCGATGACCCACATACGCCACGCGATGAAGGCCAACAGCAAGATCACCGACGCGGATCCCACGAAGCCCAGTTGCTCACCGATGGCGGTGAAGATGAAGTCCGTTCGTTGCTCGGGTACGAAGCCCAAGACGGTCTGTAGGCCATTGAAGACGCCCGCACCCCACAAACCGCCCGCTCCGATCGCGCTCTTGGCGTTGTGGACCTCGTAGAGGAGCGCGGCAATGGCGGGGTTATTGGAATTCTGGTTCACGAAGGAGGTGAAGCGTTCCACCTGGTACTTCTTCAACAGGTCGAGGTACACCGCCGCTACTAGTCCCGCGGTGCCCACAATCGTCAGGAAGGTCATGAACCGAGGAGGGATGCCCGCGACCACCATCATGCCCGCGACGACGAGGACGATGATGATCGACGTGCCGAGGTCGGGCTGGAGCACGATGAGCCCGAGGGGGGCGCCGGCCATGATGAGCAGGCGAACGACGTCGTACATACGCAGTCCCTCGCTGCGGCGGCCGCAGAAGGTGGCCACGGCCAGGATGATGAAGAGCACGGTGAACTCACTGGGCTGAATCTGCACGAAACCCAAGCTGTACCATCGCTGAGCTCCGAGCGCGCTCTTACCAATGACGAACACGCCCGCGAGGGCGAAGAATGAGCCGATGTAGAGCGGTGTCGCCAAAATCTCCAGGCGTCGGTAGTCGATGAGTGAGACGATGCCCATCGCCGCGATTCCCAACACGACGAAGAAACCTTGTCGCTCCAAGTAGTAGTGGGGGTTGTACCCGGCGTTGGCCAGGGCCACTCGCGTCGCACTGTAGGACATGAATGCACCGAACATCCCGAGGACGATTAGTCCGATTGCCAAGCCGTAGTCGACGTGCGAACTTGGGCGGTGCAACGACACCGAGCGGGCGTTCAGCGTCTCGGTCACGTCAACGCCTCGTGGAGGACTGGCAACAAGAGCGAACCGGGTATGTCACTATTCCACCACCAATTCATCTGACGTGCCACCGTGTACGCCAACATCGCCAGTCCGTTGCGATGCGCACAACCCAATTCGTCGTGCAGCGCCAGCCAGGGCGAGATCCGAGGCTCGTAGGTGATGTCGACGGCGATCGTCTCGCGCGACACGCCCTGGAGGACCGCGGAGTGGACGTCGCGTGATGAGGTGGGGGTCGTGTTGACGATGAGGTCGATCGGTCGATAGATCAGGCTGTGGTCAACGATCGAGGGGTGAGCGCTGACGATGCGCGCCACGCTGAATGGATTTCGTCCGAGTACGGTCACCGACCCGGCACCCTCGAGGACGAGCGAATCAACGATCGCGCGAGCGGCGCCGCCGGAACCCAGAATCACCACGTGCATGTCGGCGACCGAGATCGCGAATTCTCCGCGAAGCGAGTCGATGAAACCCGCCCCATCGGTGCTGGCCCCCAAGAGACGGCCCTCTCGCCACACGAGGGAGTTGACCACGCCCAGCGCCGTGGCGCGTTCATCGAGTTCGTCGCACGACGACGCGGCGACCTCCTTGAGCGGCATGGTCACTGACAGGGCATCGAATTGCGCACCCATCATTTCGCGGATCCGATCGGCGTGCTGCTGGTCGACCTCGAGTCGCACGGAGGTGCCCTCCAGACCCAGATGCCGCAGTCCCGCCAAGTGCAGTTGCGGTGACAGCGAGTGCTCAATCGGCGAACCAATGACCCCTAGACGCCAGGACGTCATAGTCCGGCCCGGGCCGCGATGGCCTCTTGGTGCAGTTGTTGGCGGTACGTGGTCGAAAACGCCATGTGACCATCCTTCTTGACGAGGACGAAGTAGAGCCAGGGGCCCGGCGCCGGACGCAAGACCGCCGCCAGAGCCTGGGGCGACACCACACAAATCGGCGTCGGGGTCAACCCTCGGTGCAAGTAGGTGTTGTAGGGGGTGGGAGTGCGTAACATCGAGGCGGTCACTTTGCCGCCGTCGAGACCCAGTGCGTACAACACCGTGGAGTCCATCTGCAGGGGCATGTGCGCCGCGAGACGGTTGTAGATGACGCGCGCGGTCTTGGGCATATTGAAGGCGAAGTATCCCTCCTTGTCCACGATCGACGCCGCGGTCAGCACTTGGTAGGCGTCGAGACCCAGAACGCTCGTCGTGGGGCTCAGACCTGCCTGGGCCGCCTCACGATCGAAGGCCGCCTGCATCAGGGACAGTAACTGGGCGGGGGTCTCGGTGGGCGTGATGAGGTAGAGACCGGGTCCGATCAGTCCATCGAGGCTGCCTTGGGGGTGATACGGACTGGTGGTGGCCGCCTGGTCGGCGTCGGTGAGGAAGCTCGATGCGAAAGTGTTACCGACCTGGTGGGCCAATTCGAGGGCTATCTCCTTGACGGTGAGACCCGGTGTCACGTTCACCTGGGGCACGTTGGGCCCCCCGCCCAAGATGGAGCGGATGTTCGAGTAGTCGGCTCCCTGGGCGAATTCGTACACGCCGGGAATCACGAGCGGTGCACCCTCGAGGAAGCTGTCGACACGAAAGGTGAAGGGTGACGCCAGCACCCCCGCCTGATGAAGTTCCGCGGCGATGGAGGACATCGAATCTCCTTGGTGCACGTCGATCATGACGACTCGCCCGGATCCACCGAGGGGGAAGTACTGCAGGGCGAACCAGATGACGGCGACGAGGGCCGCACCGGCTGCGGCGACGAACAGGCGCCGAAGGGGCCTACGGGGCATTGCGAGAGTCCACGAAGTGCTGCAGGAGCACGACTGCGGCGGCCGAGTCAATGCGTGCGCGATGGTCCCGGACCTTGAGCCCCGCACTGCTCAGCGAGCGCTGGGCGGCGGTCGTGGTGAGTCGCTCGTCGTGTTGCACGACCGGCAACTCCAGGTTGTCGCTCAGTTGCTGGAACATCTGGTCGGCGAAGTCGGTGCTCGACGTGCGCGAACCCGCGAGCGAGACCGGCCGGCCCAGAACGACGAGTTCGACGTGCTCGTCTTGGACCAGACGAGTGACGTGCGCCACGAACTCAGTGTCGTAGGCCAATGCTTCGCGCGGGAACGCCAGTGTCTCGGCCGAGTCGGTGATGGCGATCCCGCACCTTTTGGTACCCGGATCGATGCCGAGGATGCGAACCATAGCGACCTAGAGCGCCACGGCGGCTTCGAGCACGCGGTCGATACCGTCGATGTCGCGACCGCCCGCCAGAGCCAGGCGCGCCGAACCGCCGCCGCCGCCCCCCACCAGCGCCGCCAGTGTCTTGACCGTGCTCTGGGCGTCCAGCGTGTCGTCGCTTGCCACCGCGATGGCCACTTTGTCGTCGCTGGCCCCGGCGAGCACGACCGCGCGACGTCCGCGGCGCTGGAGATCCTGTGCGAGGGTGCGCAGTTGTTCACCCGAATAGCCGTCGACCCGAGCTACGAGGACGGGCGCGTCGCTACGGGCGTGCAACTGCTCGGCGAAGGCCGACAACTGCGCCTGACGCAGGGCGGCCACCTCCTTGTCGACGTCGCGCTGGCGCTCGAAGACGCGCTCGAGCGAGGGCACGACATCATCGAGCGAGGTCTTGAGCAACGCCGCGACCGACGACAAGGTCTTCTCCATCTCGGCGCTGCGACGAAAGGCCCCCAGAGCGCTCACGGCTTCGATGCGTCGAGTGTTCGAACCAATCGAGGCCTCCGAGACCACCTGGATCTGGCCGATGTCGCCCAGGCGGTCCACGTGGGTGCCACCGCAGAACTCGAGGCTGTGTCGACCCGCACGAACGACGCGCACCTGATCGCCGTACTTGTCACCGAAGAAGGCAATGGCACCCATCTGCTCGGCGTCACTCTTCGAGGTCTGAATGGTTTCGACGGGTTCGTTGGCGACGACATCGGTGTTGACCAGCGCGAGGATCTCGTCGAGCTCCTCGCGGCGCACTCCCGCTCCGTGGGCGAAGTCGAAGCGCAACCGTTCGGGTCCGACGTAGGACCCCTGCTGGCGCACGTGATCCCCCAAGACCGACCTCAACCCTGAGTGCAACAAGTGCGTCGCGGTGTGATTGCGCCGGGTCGCCTCGCGTCGTAGGGGGTCAATCGTGGCCACTCCCACCTGGCCGGGCAGGATTTCGCCCGTGAGGCGCCCTCGATGCGCGAAGAGGCCACCGGCCACATTCTGGGTATCGACGATCTCGAAACGCCCCGACTCGGTGACGAAGGCTCCCACGTCACCCACTTGACCACCCGACTCCGCGTAGAAGGGCGTGGCCTCCAAGAAGAGCTCACTCGTGCCGTCCTCGCCCGCCAGAATCGCCAGGACGGTGGTCTCGAGACTGTAGTGATTCGCTCCGCGGCCCAAGAACTCCGTGGTGCCGTGACGTTCGATCAATTCGCGATATTGCGCGTCGTCAGCGAGATTCAGCGCTTTCGAGGAGCGACGTGCGCGTTCTCGCTGTTCGTTCATGGCGACGTCGAAGGCGTCACGATCGACGTTGAGACCCGACTCCGCCACGATCTCACTGGTGAGCTCGATAGGGAATCCGTGGGTGTCGTGGAGTCGAAACGCCACGTCGCCGGGAAAAACACTCGCACCCGAGCCCACCACGGCGGCGCGCGCCTCGTCGAGCAGGGACATCCCGGTGCGCAAGGTGCGCGCGAATCCCGCCTCCTCGCGTTCGAGAACCGAGACGATCAGGTCGCGATCCTTCACCAACACCGGGTACGCCCCGCCCATCTTCTCGATCGTCGCGTCCACCAGGTGAGTGGTCAGGGCCGCGTCCGATCCCGACCGGCGCGCGGCGAGGATCGCGCGCCGGATGATCCGTCGTAGGACGTAGCCGCGACCCTCGTTCGAGGGCAGCACGCCATCGGAGACCAGCATCGTCATCGCTCGACCGTGCTCGGCGATGCGTCGAATGGCGATGTCGGTCGTCTCGTCACGGCCGTAGGGAGCGTTGAGTGCGCGCGACGCGGTTTCGAGCAACGGAGTAAACAAATCAGTGGCGAAGACCGATTCGACCCCGTTGAGAATTGACAACACCCGTTCGAAACCGGCACCGGTATCGATGTTCTGCCGAGGCAAGTCGATCATCGAACCGCCCGGTCCCTTCTCGAACTGCATGAACACCAGGTTCCAAAACTCGATGAATCGATCCTCGCCGCCGTGCGCGGGGCCGCCGTCCTCGCCGAAGGTCGGTCCCTTGTCGAAGAAGATCTCCGAACACGGTCCGCAGGGGCCCGTCTCTCCCATGTCCCAGAAATTGTCCTCGCCCAATCGCTGGATTCGCTCTGGTCGCACGCCAATGAGGTCGCGCCAGAGTTCTTCTGCTTGATCGTCGGAGTGGTGGACCGTCACCCAGAGGCGCTCGGGATCGAGGCCGAAACCCTCGGTGATCAGTCCCCAGGCGTAGCGGATGGCCCCTTCCTTGAAGTAGTCGCCGAAGGAGAAGTTGCCCATCATCTCGAAGAACGTCAAGTGACGCTGCGTCGTTCCAATGATGTCGATGTCGGGCGCCCGGAAGCACTTCTGGATCGACACGGCGCGCGCCGACGGCGGCGTCTCCTCGAGTAGGAAGTACGGCTTAAAGGGGACCATCCCGGCCACCGTGAAGAGCAGACTCGGATCGTGGGGAATCAGACTGGCCGACGGGACGACGAGGTGTCCATTTCCGGCGAAATAGTTGAGAAAAATTGAACGCAGTTCGGCAGCTTCCACGGGTTTTACTCTACCGGCGTCGGACCAATCTCTTCGGCGTCACCACGGCGACGCCGCCACAACTGCACGATGCGGGGCTCGTCGCCGTGATCGGAGGGGTCGAAGTACGCCGCATCGCCCAGCGCGTCGGGCAGGTACCGCTGGTCCACCCATCCGGCGGGAGCGTCGTGGGGGTAGACGTAGTTGACGCCAAAACCGAGTTCTCGAGCCCCGGCGTAGTGCGCGTCACGTAGGTGCGTGGGCACCTCGGAACCACCCGTGCGCACCGCCGCGGTGACCTCGCCGAGCGCCCGGGTGACCGAGTTACTCTTGGGGGCGAGCGAAAGATAGATCGCCGCGTGAGCGAGCGTGAGACGGGCCTCGGGCAATCCGACGAACTCCACGGCCCGGGCGGCCGACTCGGCCACCACCAGGGCCTGGGAATCGGCGAGCCCGATGTCCTCCGACGCGAGGATCACCAGACGTCGCGCCAGGAATCTCGCGCTCTCGCCCGCCTCGAGGAGGGCCACCAGCCAGTACAGCGCCGCGTCGGGATCCGATCCGCGCACGGACTTGATGAGTGCGGAGACTTGGTCGTAGTGGGTGTCGCGCGACTGGTGAACCAAGCGGCCATCGCGCGCCAGGGAGATGTGTTCTCTGGTGATGCGCAGCGCTTCCGGCCCCCCCTCCCCACGGTCGGCGTCGTCCTCCGCCTGCGCCAGGACACTGGCCGTGTCCAGCGTCGTCAGCATCGATCGCGCGTCGCCTTCGCAGCTACCCACCAGCGCATCGATCGCCTCGTCGTCCAGGTGAACCCTCTTGAGCTGCTCGGCTCGTTGCAACACGACGCGCAAGGGCGCCTCGCCCAGGGGGTGCAGACGCCACAAGGTAGTGCGGCTCATCAATGCGGCGTTCACTTCGAAATACGGATTCTCCGTCGTCGCCCCGATCAGCACGATCTCGCCGGTCTCGGTCGCGGGCAGCAGCAGGTCCTGCTGGGACTTGTTGAAACGGTGCACCTCGTCGATGAACAGCACGGTCATCTGACCACGCTCGCCGAGACGCTGGCGGGCACGCTCGAGTGATTCGCGAACGTCCTTGACGCCGCTCGACACCGCGGACACGCTGTCGGATTCGTAGCCCGCCGAGGACGCCACGATGCGGGCCAACGTCGTCTTGCCCGTGCCCGCGGGTCCCCAGAAGATCATCGACGTGAGGCGTCGCGCCTGCACCATTCGTCGCAGCGGCATTCCCGGTCCCACCAGGTGGTCTTGACCCACCACGTCGTCAAGGCTCGAAGGACGTAGCAACTCCGCCAGCGGTGCGCTCGCGCGCAAGCGCTGCGCCATGGCCTCGTCAAAGAGTGACGTCGTTACACCTTGGGTGCGAACGTGAGGCGCAGGTCTCGAATTTGACGTGCGGTGATGTCCTTGGGTGCGCCACTCATCAGGTCGGTCCCCGACTGGGTCTTGGGGAAAGCGATCACCTCACGGATATTGTCCTCACCAGCGAAGATGGCCACCAGACGATCGATACCCACGGCGAAACCGGCGTGTGGTGGTGCGCCGTACTTGAAGGCGCCCAGGAGGAATCCGAAGCGGCTCTGCGCCTCCTCGTCGCTGATGCCCAGCGCCGAGAAGATTCGCGACTGGATGTCCGCGCGGTGAATGCGCACCGATCCACTGCCGAGTTCCCAACCGTTGAGCACGAGGTCGTAGGACTGCGAGCGCACCTGGAGTGGGTCAGAGTCAATCAGATCCAAGTCGTCGAGGTGCGGCATGGTGAAGGGGTGGTGGGCCGAGACGAGATCACCGTTCTCATCGACTCCCTCGAAGAGGGGGAATTCCGTGATCCACACGTAGTGGTGAGGCCCCTCGCTCACCGGAGGAGCACCAATGCTCAGTCGCAGTGCACCGAGTACCTTGCACGCCGCCACGTACTCGTCGGCCACCACCAAGATCAGGTCACCCACGTTCGCGTCGTCGAGCCCTCGTATGGCCGCTGCCTCCTCCGCGCTCAGGAATCGTGCGAGGGGAGAATCGAGACCATCGTTCGTGACCCGGAACCAGGCGAGGCCCTTGGCGCCGAGGCCCTTAGCCTGATCGGTGAGAGCGTCGAGACGCGATCGCGTGAACTCGGCACCGCCGGGGACGCGGAGACCCTTCACGGTCGGCGCCGTGAAGGCCTTGACCTGCGTCGTTGAGAAGACGCTCGAGAGGTCGTGCAAGTCCATGGCGAATCGAAGATCGGGCTTGTCGGTGCCGTAACGATCCAGCGCGTCGGCCCAGGTCATCGTCGAAATGGGGCCGGGGCGCTCCCCCGTCGCCGCCTCGGCGGCGTCGAGAACCGCTTCGGAGACGAAGGCGAAGATGTCGTCTTGAGTCACGAAACTCGCCTCGACGTCGAGTTGCGTGAATTCAAACTGGCGATCAGCGCGCAGATCCTCGTCGCGCAAACAGCGAGCGATCTGGAAATAGCGATCGAAGCCACCCACCATCAACAGCTGCTTGGCGATCTGGGGGCTCTGTGGCAAGACGTAGAACTCGCCGGGGTGCAGTCGCGAGGGGACGACGAACTCTCGGGCACCCTCGGGCGTTGGCGCCCACAACAGCGGTGTCTCCACTTCGCAGAAACCCTGTCGCTCCATGGCGCGCCGCAGGGTGGCGTTGACTTTGGCGCGCAGTCGCAAGTTGCGCTGCATCTTGTCGCGGCGCACGTCGATGTAGCGAAATTTGAGGCGCACCTGCTCATCGACATCAGATCGCTCGTCGATCTGGAAGGGCGGTGGCTCCGCGGCGGAAAGGACCTCCACCTCACAGTCGGTGAGTTCGACCTCACCGGTGCTGAGGCGCTCGTTGACTGTTCCTTCGGGTCGCAGTGACACGGTGCCGGTGATGCGAAGCACGTACTCGCTGCGTACGTCGACGGAGCCATCGACCACGGCCTGCACGACACCGGAGTGGTCGCGCAGGTCCAAGAACGCGAGATGCTCGCCGTGTTCACGACGCTTGGCGACCCAACCGCACACGCTCACCCTCTCTCCGGTGACCGTCAGGTCGACGGATCCGCACAGGAGGTCACGCATACTGGTTGCTTCAAAGTTTTCGGTCATCATCTCTTCACTTGTTCAGGCGTTCTCGCAGGGCAGGCAACAGATCCTCGCGCGCGACGCTTTGTTGAGCGGCCGCGAAGTCGTCGCTTCTCAGGTCTCTAATCGTAACCTGGCCCGCTTCGAGTTCCTGGGGGCCAATCAGGAGCGCCAGCGTCGCACCCGAGCGGTCCGCCAACTTCATCTGTGACTTCATCGAACGCGCGTCGAAACTTCGCTCGACGGCGTAGCCGCTGCGGCGCAAGTCATCGACGATGACCGTCGCGACGTCCTGGCCCGTCGTGTCGACGACGAAGAGATCACTCGTGCGATTGATCAAGTTCGTCGTGAGGCCCTCGGCCTCTCGAGCGAGCAGGAGACGCTCGATACCCGAGCCGAAGCCGATGCCGCCGGCGCGCTTGCCGCCAAGTTGCTCGGTGAGCGAGTCGTAGCGCCCTCCCCCGCCGATGGCGTTTTGCGCGTTACCCAGGGCGTCAGCCACGAACTCGAACGTTGTTCGCGTGTAGTAGTCAAAACCCCGCACCAGGCGCGGCTCGACATCGGCGTCAATCCCCAGATCGCTGAGGCCCTTGCGCACCGCCGAGAAATGGGTTGAGCACTCGGCACAGAGGAAATCGGGCAGCAGGGGTCCGTCGGCGATCACGGCAACGCAGGGGGCCCGTTTGCAGTCAAGCACGCGAAGCGGATTGTGCGACCACGTCGCCTGGTGCTCCTCGCAGAGCTGATCGCGGTGCTCGTCGAGGTGACCGCGCAAGACGTCGACGTAGCGTCCTCGACACTCGGAGTGCCCCATCGAGTTAACGAGCAGGCGTACGCGTCGCAGACCCAGGGCCTGGTAGAAGCGCCACGCCAGCGCGATGACTTCCACGTCCATCGCCGGGTCGTCAGTTCCAATCGCTTCGACGCCGAGTTGGTGGTGCTGACGGTATCGACCCGCCTGGGGCCGTTCGTATCGAAACGCGGGCGTCACGTACCAGGCCTTGTAGGGAACGGTGGGTTGATGCTGGACGAAGGCGCGCACCACCGAGGCGGTTCCTTCGGGTCGCAGCGCGTAGGTGCGCTCGCCGCGGTCTTGAAAGACGTACATCTCCTTGGTGGCGACCTCGCTGTCCTCACCGATCCCGCGATTGAACACGCCGATCTCCTCGAACATCGGCGTCAGGATCAGAGTGAATCCGAAACGAAAGGCGAATTCAGCGAACGTTGCGACCAGCCCCTCCCAGAGGGCGGACTGGGGGGCGAGGACGTCGTGGGTGCCGATAGGGGCTTGAAAGGAGGAAGTCATGAGTTCTTGTGGTGTCCCGGGATCTGGCGGAAGGCGTCGAACACGCCGTCGACGCCCTTGAGGGACGCCAACAAGCTCGACAGGTGACTGGGGTCGGCGAGTTCCACGTCGAAGAGCATGCGCACGATGCGAGAGCCCGAGGTCGCCGTGGAGCTCGAAATGATGTTCAGGTGGTACTCGGCGACCACCTTGGACACGTCCAGGAGTAGTCGAGCGCGGTCGAAGGCCATGACCTCGAGGGCGACGCGATATTGACCGTGCGTGGCGCCGTCCCACTCGACATCAATGATTCGCTCACCGAGGCGATGTGCGAGCGCGACGGCGTTCGAGCAGTCGTCGCGGTGCACTGAAACTCCCCGGCCCTGGGTGATGAAGCCCATGATGGAGTCGCCCGGAACCGGCGAGCAACAACGCGCCAGGTGGATCATGACGTCGTCCAGTCCCTCGACGTACACCCCCGCGCTGCGGCGCGTCGTTCGATTGTTGCGTGGCACCCGCGTCACCGTGGTCGGCAATTGTTCCGCGTCGCCCCCGTGCAGTTCGCGGTCCAGTCGCTGCACCACCGCGAGGGCGGAGATCTGGTGTGAATCAATCGCCATGAAGAGTGCGTCGAGGTTCTCCAAATTCAGCGACCCGATCACTGCCTCGAGGGCGCTCGAGGTCATGGAGGTGGCGATAGGCAGCCCCTCGCGCCGCAACGCCTTGGTGAGTTCCTCGCGTCCGCCCTCGATCGCGTCCTCGCGTCGCTCCCGCTGAAACCATTGACGGATCTTGGACTTGGCTCGAGAGGACTGGGCGAAGTTGAGCCAGTCGCGCGAGGGGCCGGCGGACTCATTCTTGCTGGTCACGATCTCGACGACGTCCGCCGAGTGCAGGGGGGTCTCCAGGGGGACGAGTCGGCCGTTCACCTTGGCCCCCACGCAGTGGTGACCCACCTCGGTGTGCACCGCGTACGCGAAGTCGATAGTCGTGGCGCCGTCGACCAACGCCACGACGCGACCTTTGGGCGTGAAGACGTAGACCTCGTCTTGGCCGAGGTCGAGCTTGAGCGCCTCGAGGAAGGCGATCGGATCGGTCTCCTCCTCGTGGACGTCGGCGAGGCGTTGCATCCACTGGATCTCTTGATTGGAAGAACCCTCTTTGTAGCTCCAGTGCGCCGCCACTCCGAACTCCGCGCGCCGGTGCATCTCATTGGTGCGAACCTGTACTTCGACCGACTTGCCCCGTGGACCAATAACCGTCGTGTGCAGCGACTGATACAGATTAAACTTGGGGGAGTTGATGTAGTCCTTGAATCGTCCGGGCACCGGCGACCACAGCGCGTGGATCGCGCCGAGCACCGCCCAACAGTCGCGGTCGTCCTCGACGATGACGCGCAACCCCACCAAGTCGTAGATCTCGTCGAACTCCTTGCCGCCAACCACCATCTTCTCGTAGATGCTCCACAGGTGTTTCGGTCGCCCGGTGACCTCGGCGGTGATGCCAAACCCACGCAACTTCTCGCTGAGCACCCCCATGACGTCCACCAGGTAGTCCTCGCGCTCGGGTTGGCGAGCGGCGACCATCTGTTCGATCTCGGCGTAGCGCTTCGGATGCAGGGTCGCAAAACTCAGGTCCTCGAGCTGCCACTTGACCTGCTGGGCCCCCAGGCGGTGCGCGAGGGGCGCGTACACGTCGAGGGTCTCTTGAGCAATGGCGCGCTGGCGATGCATGGGCATCACCGAGATGGTGCGCATGTTGTGGAGTCGATCGGCCAATTTGATCATCAAGACGCGCCAGTCTTGAGCCATCGCAATGAACATCTTGCGGATCGTGGCCGCCTGCTGGGCCTCCTTCGAGTCAAACTCCAGACGGTCGAGTTTGGTAACGCCATCGACGACCGCGGCCACTTTCTCGCCGAATTCGCCGATGAGCCACTCGTTAGTGACACCGGTGTCCTCGACCGCGTCGTGCAAGAGCGCGGCCGCGATGGTCATCTCATCGAGACCCAAGTCGGCGATGATATCGGCCACGGCGATCGGATGGGTCACGTAGGGCTCGCCCGTACGACGCAACTGGCCCTCGTGCGCATTGATGGCGACGATACCCGCGCGACGAATCAGGGCGACGTCGCCCGCTTCGTGGTGCTCGAGAAAACGCGCCACCAGACGCTCCACCGAGCCCTCGAGAGCCGGATCCACCGTCGATCGTGACGTCAGGCTGACCATCACTTCAGCCTAGGTGTCAACGGCGCTTTTGTTTGCGAGCCCTAGGCGTCACCGTCGGAATCGTCCGGCGCGTCGAGCTCCCCACTCGCGGGGCATCGGAGCCCAACATCGCGGCCGCCCGCGGCGACAAGGTCACGTGCTCGCTGCGGCTCACTCGCGCCGCCAGCTCACGGTAGCGTGGCTCGCGTTCCTTCATCCACGCGAGCAGGGGACTGGCGATGAAGATTGACGAGTACGCACCGCTCATGAGACCTACGAAGAGCGCGAGGCCATAGTTCTGCAGAGTGGTCGCTCCCAGAATGTAGGCGCCCACCACCAACACCGCGAGCACCGGCAAGATCGCCACCAGCGAGGTGTTGATCGAGCGAGCCAGGGTCTGGTTCATCGAGAGATTCACCATGTCGCCGTAGGTCATGGTGCCGCTCTTCAAGATCGCGTTGGCACTGTTGGCGTTGTCACGTACCCGGTCGAACACCACCACCGTGTCGTAGAGCGAATACCCCAGAATCGTCAGCAGCGCGATCACCGTGTCGGGTGTGATCTGGAAACCGAAGAGCGAATACACCCCTACCGTGACCAAGAGGTCGTGCACCATGGCGATGAAAGCCGCGAGGGCCATCTTGGGTTCGAAGCGTATCGAGATGTACGCCACCACCGCCAGGAAGAAGATGATGAGGGCTTCGAGGGCACGGTTGGTGATCTGACCACCCCAGGTCGGTCCCACGCTCGAGGTCGAGACCTGGCTGGTGCTGGATCCGGCCTCCTTGGCCATCGCGGCGATCACGGCGTTGGTGATCTGCGTCTGCTGAGCAGTCGAATCGTTGTTCAGGTCGGCGGTGACCTGGTAGGTCTGCGACCCCAACTTCTCCACGGTCGGGCTCGAGAGCCCCGCCTTGGTCACCGCGCTGGTCATCGACGAAATCGACGAGTGCGGCGCGAGGACCTCCCAGGAGCTGCCCCCCTTGAAGTCGATGCCCAAGTTGAAACCACGCACGCCCAATGAGCCCAGTCCAATCAAGATGACGACCAGTGACGCGGTGAACCAGATCTTCTTTCTTCCCACGAAGTCAATCGTGGTCAGGCCCTGATAGAGCCGTCCGAAGCGCCCGGGGGTCTTAGCGCCACCCGAGGTTTCGCTGGTGTGCAGATCACTCATGGCTTCCTCCCGCGTTCATTCCCGCGGCAATTGACAGCGCCGAGTTGCCTTGACCGTTACGTCGTCCGAGCAGGATCACCAAGGGTCGAGTGAAGTACCACGTGATGAAGACGTCCATCAGCGTCGAGAGCCCGAGGAAGAACGCGAAACCGCGAACGTCACCCACTGCGATCAAGTAGAGCAGAACGGCGGCCAGAAGACTGACCGTGTCGGCGGCCAGTACCGTGCGCCAGGCCGACTTGAAGCCACGGTCCACCGAGGAGCGCACCGTGCGACCCGCTCGCGCCTCATCCTTTAATCGTTCAAAGTACACGATGTAGCTGTCGACGGTGATACCGATGGACACGATCAATCCGGTCACTCCAGCTAGGGAGAACGTGGGGGCGAAGGCCGTATGACCGAGCGCGGAGATAATGGCCCACAGCAGTGCCGCCGTCACGCCCAATCCGAGCAGAATCACCAGACCCAACGCTCGGTAGTACAAGATGACGTAGATCAACACGAGCGCGAGACCCGCGAGACCGGCACCGAGACCGGCGACGAGGGCGCTGTGACCTAGGGTCGGTGACACCGTTTGGGTCGTCAGGGGCTGCAAGCGCACTGGCAGGGCACCAAACTCCATGGCGATGGCGAGATTCTGCGCCGACGCTTGCGTGAAGTTGCCCGAGATCTGCCCCTGGCCGCCGAAACTGGTGAAGGTCGACGACGCGGGGAGAATCAAGGGTGCGGACTGGATCACGCCATCGAGTTCGATAGCGACTTCCTGGTGGAAGTTCGCCTTAGCCACTGCGTCCCAGGCGGGACTACCCGAACCGGTCAGGGTGTAACTCACGACCCATTGACCAATAGCGTCCTGGGTGGCGTACGCTTTGCCGATGGCTTGACCGGTGAGCTCGGCGGGACTCAGCAGCCAACGGTCGGCGGCGGGCGCGCCCAACTGGGGAAGAATCACCGGCTGTGTGGCGACGTCGTTCGCGGGACTGGTCGTGGCGATGTTGGAAAAACTCGGATCGATGCCAATGGTGGAGTTGTAGGAGTAGCCATTCACCGAATTATTGGGCGTCACCGCCAGGTTGGCCGCCGTCATGGCGTAGGCCGCACCGCACGAGGGCATCGTGTGCGAACCAATGGGCTTAGCCGTCTTGGCCGCCGGCGCCACTTGGCACAGTACCGTGCGAAAGAACAGCTGCGCGGTCTGTCCGATCTCCTTCAAGATCTTCTGGGCGTCCTTGACACCGGGAGCGCTCACGACCACGTTCTTACCCTGCACGTTGACTTGCGCGCCAGAGACACCGAGACCGTTGATGCGACTGCTGAGGATCGTCACCACTTCGTTCAACTGCGACTGTGTGGCCGGGGTGGTGGGCTTGTACACCACCGAGAGGCCACCAGCGAGGTCAAGACCTAATTTCGGTCCCCACCCGAGCGACAACGTCGTCGCCAACGATCCGAATCCCACGACCAACGTCAAAATGAGGCTGACGATGAGCGACTTGCGTGATACTGCCGGAGCCGCCATTACTTCTCATCACCCTCGGTCGAGTTTTCCTCATGGTCCGATTCCGCGTCGTCGTCGCTCGAGGGAGGAACGTGCTTGCCGGCGATGGCCGATGGGATGAACTCAATCTCGTGACCACTTTCGGTCCGTAGAGTGACTGCTTCCTCGGTGCGCCTGACGACCGTGCCGATCATGCCGCCAATCGTTCGCGCCTTGTCACCGATCTCCACTTGGCGAGTCTGCTGGCGTGCCGCCTTCTGCTTGCGGCTGCGCGGACGAAGGTAAAAGAAGTAGAGCCCACCGAAGACAATCACGTAAATAATGATGATGAGCGGACTACCAGAACTTTTGGTTGCAGCGAACAACATTGAAATATCCTCCGTCAATAGACAAAGAAACCCTAGTCGCTCGCCGGGCGGGCTTTAGACCAATCCCCCACCCGAGCGCGCCACGCGCAGATGCTGATAGGCCTTTTCAGTGGCGATTCTCCCGCGAGGGGTCCTGATCAAGAAACCTTCGCGCAGCAGGTATGGCTCGTAGGCTTCCTCGATGGTCGCGGGTTCTTCGCCACAGGCGTGCGCCAGTGTGGTCAAACCAACGGGCAGTTGTGCGAATTGCCCGCACAATAGGCCCAGAATCCGACGGTCAATCTTGTCCAGTCCGTAGTCGTCCACCCCGAACAATTCCAGTGATTCAGCGGCCACACGCTCGTCGACCCCGTGATACCCCCTTACGGAGGCGACGTCGCGCACGCGGCGAAGGAGTCGATTGGCGATGCGCGGCGTGCCGCGCGAACGAAGCGCGATGACGTGCGCCGCGTCACCCTGGAGGGGGACCTCGAGGAGACGCGCCGAGCGCGTCACGATCTGGCGCAATTCGTCACTCTGGTAGAGATCGAGTTGTCCCACGAAGCCAAAACGGTCCCGAAGGGGCGCAGCCACCAATCCCGTGCGGGTGGTGGCTCCGACCAGGGTGAAGGCGGGAAGATCCAGACGAATCGATCGGGCCGAGGGTCCGCGTCCGATCATCACGTCGAGCCGGCGGTCCTCCATCGCGGGATACAGGACCTCCTCGACGGCCCGCGGCAACCGGTGAATCTCGTCGATGAACAACACCTCGCCATCGTGCAGATCAGTGAGGAGCGCGACCAGGTCCCCCGGACGCGCGAGTACTGGTCCCGACGTGACACGCAGACCCGAGGACATTTCGTGCGCCACGATACTCGCGAGTGAGGTCTTGCCCAACCCTGGTGGTCCAGCGAAGAGAAGATGGTCCGAACTCTGGCCGCGAGCCCGCGCGGAACCGAGCACGATCTCGAGATGCCCGACCAACTCACGTTGGCCGACGAAGTCCTGCAGCGACGTGGGGCGCAGTGTCACGTCCGCGGTACGGTCACCTTCCGACGCCACGGGGGTCACGACGTGTTGATCCCTCGCCACCAGGGAAGTCACCTCCGCGTCGCGCCGCGTCATCGTCTGCCGAGAAGTTGTAGCGCCGTACGCAGGGCACTGGACTCATCTACGGGCAAAACCACTCCCTCGAGCGTGTCGCGAATCTCACTGGGTGTATAGCCCAGGGAACGCAACGCCTCTTCGATGTCGCTCGGTCGCGGCGACGGCGAGGAACTGCTCGCGACAGGTACATCGACTAATTTTCCCTTCAGTTCCAGCACAATTCGACTAGCGGTCTTGGTTCCCACCCCAGGGATCTGCGCGACCCGCTTCACGTCGCCATTCTCAATGGCCGAACGCAGATCGTCGGTCGCCATGGTGCGCAGTGCCGCCAGAGCGGTCGAGGGCCCCACTCCCGGCGTCACGAGCAATGTAGTGAAGAACTCCTTGTCCTGGGCCGACACAAAGCCGTAGAGCACGATGGCGTCGGCTCGCACTTGAGTATGGATATAGAGCTCCACGACGTCGCCACGCCTCACTTCATCAGCCGTCGCCAGATTCACCTCGTACCCCACGCCATTGACGTCGATCAGGGTCGATCCCGTTGCGTGCGTACGTAGCACCCGCCCCTGCAGCCAGCCGATCATGACGTCGCTCCGACGAAGCGACGTTCGACGCGCTCGGTCATGAAATACGTGATCGCCAGGCCCAGGGCGTCGGCGGCGTCGGCTGGTTGGGGCACGTCCTGGAGCCCGCAGAGTTTGGCGACCATTGACTGGACCTGCGTCTTCGAGGCCGCTCCGTAGCCAGTGACGGCCAGCTTGACCTGCTGAGCGGTGAATTGGCGCACGACCAGACCCTGAGCACCCGCGAGGCCCACCGCGATGCCGCTGGCCTGTGCCACAGGAATGGCGGTACGCGCATTTCGTTGGAAGAACACGCGCTCCACCACCACCGCTTCGGGTCGTAGATCGAACAACAGAGCCTCGAGGTCGCTGTGAATCTGTGCCAGACGAACCTCCACGGCGAGTGCCACGTCAGTCTCTAGTACGCCAGCGTGCACCGCACGAAACGACTCGATCCCGTCGAAGGAGCCTTCGATGAGACCAAAACCGCACCTCGTCAAGCCGGGGTCGATTCCGAGTACGAACATGTGTTCGATTGTAATGCGTCGCTGTCTGGCGACGCGGCATTACTCGTCGAAGTTGGCGAGAATCTCATCGGAGATGTCGAAGTTCGCGTAGACGTTTTGCACGTCGTCATGGTCGTCGATGGCGTCCATCAAACGCAACACCTTCTTGGCTTCGTTCTCTTCGTCAACGGGAATGAGATTCTGCGGCACGAGTGTGAGGTCGGCGCTCACTACGGTGAGGCCAAATCCCTCGAGGGCGTCGCGCACCATGCCCACTTCGTGGGGTTCAGTGGTGATCACGAAATTCTCACCCTGCGCGCTGAAGTTTTCGCCACCGGCCTCGAGCACCCACTCCAGGAGTTGATCCTCGTCCAGGGGACCCTTCACCTCGACCAGCCCCTTACGATCAAACTGCCACGAGACCGCCCCCGGCTCGGCGATGTTGCCGCCGTTCTTGGAGAGGAGGTGTTTGATCTCGGCACTCGTGCGATTGCGATTGTCGGTCAACGTCTCGATGATGATGGCGACACCACCGGGCGCGTAACCTTCGTAGGAGATCGCCTCGTAGCGCACGCCGTCGAGTTCACCGGTGCCTCGCTTGATGGCTCGTTCGATCGTGTCAATGGGCACCGACGCCTCTCGGGCCTTCTGAAACATGGTGCGCAAACTCGCATTCGTGTTCACGTCGCCGCCGCCCTCTCGAGCTGCGACTTCCACCTGACGAATCAATTTTGCGAACACCTTGGCGCGCGCGCTGTCTTTGGCACCCTTGCGGTGCTTCGTGGTTGCCCACTTCGAATGGCCGGACATCGTTCCTCCTGCCCGCTGTAGGGCGTAGTTATCGTAACGCTTCCTGCAAGGCGTCAAGGAACAGGCTGTGCACCAGTACGTCGCTGGTCAACTCGGGATGAAAGGAGCAGCCCCACGCCGAGCCCTGACGCACCAATACGGGATGCTCGCCGTCACCATGGTCGTGCGTCGCGATCACTGAGACGCCGTCGCCCCAGTGCACGATTCGCGGTGCGCGAATGAAGACCCCCGGCACGGTGCCGCGGCCCTCCACCACGATCGGCGTCTCGAAACTCGCGATTTGGCGACCGTAGCCATTGCGGCGAACGGCTACGTCCAAGGCGGCGAAACCCCACTGATCGCTCCGCCCGTCGATCACCTCACTGGCGAGCATGATCAAGCCGGCGCACGTGCCAAAGACCGGCAATCCCTCCACGATCAATTTCTCGAGCGGCTCTCGAAGACCCGAGGTGACCAGAAGGTGGCTGATCGTCGTGGACTCACCACCCGGAATGATCAGCCCGTCGAGCCCCTCGAGCTCCTCGGGTCGGCGAACCGTGCGCCACGCGGCGCCCAGGTTCTCGAGTGTCGCCACGTGCTCGCGTACGTCGCCCTGCAGGGCGAGAACACCAACAGTTCGCATTACCAACCGCGCTCGGCGAGACGCTGCTCTAACGTTGCGGTCTCGGCGCCCACCATGGCGGCGCCCAGTCCGGTCGACACCTTCGCCACGATGCTGGCGTCCTCGAAGTGCGTGGTCGCCTCCACGATGGCCTTGGCCATGCGGACGGGATCCTCGCTCTTGAAGATGCCCGAACCGACGAAGACGGCCTCAGCGCCCAATTGCAGAACCAGGGCCGCGTCAGCGGGGGTCGAGATACCACCCGCGCAGAAGAGGGGAACCGGCAACTTGCCGGTGGCGGCAACTTCTTGGACCAGGGCGATTGGCGCTTGGAGATCCTTAGCCAGAGCGTAGAGTTCTGAAGAATCAGCGCTCGCCAATCGCCGCATCTGAGCGTTGATGGTGCGAAGGTGACGAACGGCCTCGACGACGTTGCCGGTGCCCGCCTCGCCCTTGGAGCGGATCAGGCACGCCCCCTCGGCGATGCGACGCAGAGCCTCTCCCAAGTTGGTGGCGCCGCACACGAAGGGCACCGTGAAGTCCCATTTGTCAATGTGATTCTCTTCGTCGGCGGGGGTCAACACCTCGGACTCATCGATGTAGTCGACGTCGAGCGCCTGGAGAATCTGGGCCTCGGCGAAGTGACCGATACGCGCCTTGGCCATCACCGGGATCGTCACGCTGGCCTGGATCTCTTGAATCATCTGGGGGTCACTCATTCGAGCGACACCACCGTCACGACGAATGTCGGAGGGCACCCGCTCGAGCGCCATCACCGCGACGGCGCCCGCGTCCTCGGCAATTTTCGCCTGTTCGGGATTGACGACGTCCATGATGACGCCACCGCGCAACATGTCCGCGAGCCCTCGCTTCACGAGAGCCGAACCGACGATGGAGGTTGTGAGTGCAGAATTCATAGGTCCCAGCCTAATAGAGAGCCTTGGCTACCATTCCTCGAGGGCGAGCGCGCGCAATTCGACGTCGTCGAGGTCGCTCAGGTCGCGAGTAACCCGGTCGCTCCACACGTTGAACCAGATGAAGCGCCACTGGTCGTACTTGTCCGAGGAGAAGAAGGAGTTGGCGGGCACCACTTGGCGTTCGCAGCGACGCAGAGCCCCCGCCAGGCCCAAGGGGTAGCGAATGGCCGCGGCCGCGACTTCGTCGGCGCGGTAGGTCAGGCCCGGCCCGGCGAGTTCACGACGTTGCGCCAGAGAACCTTTCACCACCGCGGAATAACTCTCTCGCGCCAGGACTCCGAGCCGCTGTCGGGCCAAGCAGTGAGCGACGACACCCTCGATCTCAATCAATTCAAAATCGCGCATCATCGCATTCGTGACGAAGAAGGCGTAACTCGCACCGCTGGGCACCAGGGCCGCGTTGTATCCCGCCTCGTCGATGATGAAGGTGCTCACCGTATCCACACCAAACGTCGCGGTGAGCCGGTCGAGCACGGTGAGTAGTCGCTGGCGGTCCTTGGTCGTTCCCGCGGGCTGGAACGTTGATTCCACCAAGGAACCCAGGGATGCGCCACGGCGTTCGATGGAGGTGAAGTAGCGCCGCACGTCGAACACAACGGCGAGCGCGATCGCGAGCCCGGCGAGCGCAAGCCAGGGCGACACGACGGTGCCGATCAGCAATGCGACGGCGAGGACGGCACCAATGATCATCTCTGCGCGCTTGCGCTGGAGACCGTAGTGACGAAGCGCCTGCTGGTGCGACTCGCGTTCGCTCGTCGAGGGAGCGTAGGGGCTCTGCCAGGTGGGATCCAGTACCGCCTCCACGTGACGGGGCCCGCGCTGTCGCGAGGACGAGGGTCGTCGCGAACGTGATCTTTGCTGAGTGGCCATGAAGAAAGGCTACCCCAGGGCCGTGAAATGTTCGCGGGCCCGTTGGTACTGGGTCAAATAGTCATCGACCAAACGACTCATCGACCAATGCTGCGCATATTCGCGCGCCCGCACCAGACTCTGGTCGTCGCGGGACAGCGCCGAGGCGATGGCGCGTTCCAGCGAAACGCTCTGGCCGGCGTCGAAGAGGACGGCGTGGGTGCCCGCGGCGTCGCGGTACCCCGGAATGTCACTCGCCACGACGGACGTCTCGCTCGCCATCGCCTCGAGCAGGATTAATCCGAACGACTCGCCGTGCGTGGCCGGGGCGACCACCACGTCGGCGCGCCGATACCAACGCCTCTTCTCAACGTCGTCCACGGCACCTAGAAACGTCACGTGCTCATCCGCCCCGACCGAGGCCTCCAGCGAAGCCCGTTCGGGTCCGTCGCCAATCACCACGAGGTGCCACGGCTCCTCGCCGCGAGCATTGTGACCACGCACGGCGGCCACGGCCACCGCCACGCCCTTGCGCTCCTCGAGTCGTCCCACGACGACGACGGTCGTGGTGGGCTGAGGTTCACGGGCGAATTCAACGAAGCGTTGCGTCTCGAATCCGTTGAATAGCACGCTGGGGCTCAGCGCGCACGACGCGGTCGCGGTCACGGCGGCCTGTTCGGACACCGCGACGCTCACGTCAAGGTGACGGGCCCAGCGTCGCAGGAGTGGAGCCGTCAGCGATAGCGCGGGACCGGCACCGCTGCGATGAAAGGTTCCCACCGCGGCGAACCGGTGGGCCCGTAGCGTGGCCCAACCCACGCGTGGCGCGAAGGGTTCGTGAAAATGCACGACCTGTGGGTTGAAGTCACGGACTTGGTGCGCGGCCTCGCGCGACGCCGTGGCCGACAGCGTGAGCGGTGCGCGTGAACCATTCGCCGGGACACTCACTATCCGACCAAATCTTTCGACTCTCGCGGGGGTGTCGTAGACGGCGTGATCGTCCACGTCGGGCGCGATCACCTGCACGTGGATGCCCCGACGCGACAGCTCTCGGCTCATCGCGAGCACTTGCTCCTGTACTCCGCCGAAGACGCTCAGCGCGTAGGGCGACACGAGGCTCACGCGCACGACGCTTCCACTCACACTCACGCAGACTCGAAACGATCTTCGAGTACGTGCCATTGCTCGGGCGCACGACGAATCAAACCTTCCAACTCGGTGGCGATAGCCTGGGTGACCCGCGTCACGTCGTCGCGCAGCCGTCCCTCACGTTCAGCGACGATGGGAGGGGTGATGACGGCGAAGTGGTCTCGACCCGGACCGGTGTAGCACGCAGCGCAGACCAGCGCCGCCCCCGTACGCAACGCGAGTGTCGCTGGACCACCTGGCAACGTGACCGAGGATCCGAAGAACTCCACGTTGACCCCGCCCCCTTGGATGTCGCGGTCGCAGAGCAGGCCCACCACTCCCCCGCTTCGTAACACGTTGAGCAACTTGGTGCTGGCTTCCCTATTCAGCCCCTCGATGTGGATGCCAATCGACTCGCGCTTGGCCTTGAACCATTCGAAGAGCGCGGGCGGTTCGAGCTCCTCCGCAACCGCCGTCATGGGCATGCCCAGCGAGGAGATGTAGGACCCGCCCCACTCCCACGACCCCACGTGGGGTAAGGCGACCACTACTCCATTGCCGAGGGCGAAGGCGTCCTCGAGATGTTCGAGTCCTTCGGCGATGCGAAAGCGCGAGGTGATGGTGCGGGGCGTCAGCGCGGGTAATTTCGCCCCTTCCGCCCAGTACTGCGCGTAGTTCGAGAAACCACGACGTACGAATCGTTCCAGCAGCGCCGCGTCGGGTGCCCGATCGGGTGCGCCGAGCACTCGACTCAGATTGCGCTCCAGCGACGCTCGTGCGCGGCTACGCATCCCGAGCGCGACGCCGAGGTGGCGCGCGAGAGCGACATCGGCTCTTTCGGGGAGCCGTTCAAGAATTCTTCCCGCGAACATGTACATCGCGGCGGTGGTGCGCGGCTTCACGACTTAGTGGCGCGTGGAACGGCTCAGGCGCCGCGGACGCCGCGCGTGCGCACGCGGTGCGCGTTCAATCACCGTGCGCGGCGCAGGTCGCGCGGCAATCTTCCACACTCGCCAGAAACGACCGAACGACGTGGCGGTGGTCAGTACCAACATGATCCAGAGCACTGGCACGAAGATCACCGGCGACAACAGGGCGACGCCCAGGAGCACCAGACGTTCGGCCCGCTCCATCAAGCCTCCCTTGGCGGCCAGTCCGAGACTCTCGGCCTTCGACCGCTGGTAGGAGATTAAGAAGAAGGTCGTGAGGAGCGCGAATGGCAGAAGCACTAGCTCCCCGGGGTGTCGGCGTTCCAGATAGAAGGCCACCCCACCCAACAGTGCGGCGTCGGCGACTCGGTCCACCACCGAGTCGAAGAAACTGCCCCGCTGGCTCGCGCGCTGGCTGGCCTTGGCCACCGCCCCATCGAGTAGGTCGTGGGCGCCGGTGAGAATCAGCAGAAGGATCGCCACCACGAAAAAACCCTCGGCGATGCACCAGGCGGTCGCCACCGCGAAAACGAGGCCCGAAGCGGTGAGGACGTCAGCCGAAAACCCCGCCCGCACGAGCACACGACCCACGGGTGCGGTGACGGCGTCTACTGATTGGCGGAATTTTCCGTCGAACATCGTTCTCCCACGTCCGAACAGCAGTCTACCGAGGGTCCTCGCTTCACCTAGGGAGCCAAGTGTACGACCACTTTTCGCCACGTGGACGCCAGCGATTCGGGTAGAACACGAGTTTCGGCGATGGTGCTCATAAAGTTCGTGTCGCCATTCCACCGCGGCAGGGCGTGCGCGTGCAGATGCTTGGGAATACCCGCGCCCGCGGCTTGACCCAAGTTCATGCCCACGTTCATTCCGTCGCTCGCGTACGCCGCGTCCAGGGCGCGGATCGTTCGGCGAATCGCCCAGAAGAAACTCTCGTACTCCGCGTCGCTCAACTCGTCGGGGTTACTGACGTGGCGCCGCGGTAGCACGAGCAAGTGTCCCGAACCGTAGGGGAAGGCATTGAGCACCACGAAGCTCGACTGGTCGTGCCAGAGCACTCCGGACTCCTCCGACGGGTCGAGTGGCGCCAAGGCGCAGAACACGCACTCCCCCTCGTCGCGAGAGTGCGACGCCGCCTCCGGACTCGAGACGTAGGCCTCTCTCCACGAGGCGGCGAAACGCTCAAGTGGCACGTGCGAGCTCCGGTGAGCCGTGAGAGGCCACCTCATTGCGCAGTCGTTCTCGGAACTCGTCGACGCTCACGCCACGCTCGGGGTCGTTCGCGCCTCGTGCGTTGATGCCCACCGTGCGAGCGGCCACGTCATCGTCGCCCACCACCAAGATATAGGGGACTTTGCCCATCTTCGCGCGTCGTATGCGTGCCCCCAGTGGCTCGTTCGCCACTTCCACGCTGACGCGAACGCCGTCGAGGCGCAGAGCGGCGGCGACCTCGTGGGCGTAGTCGTCGTGATCGTCACGTACGCCCAGCACCACGACTTGTTCTGGCGACATCCACGTCGGCATATTGCCCGCGTAGTGTTCGATCAAGATCGCCATGAAGCGTTCGACGCTTCCAAAGAGGGCCCGGTGAATCATGATGGGGCGATGGCGTGCGTTGTCCGCCGCGATGTAACTCGCGTCGAAACGTTGGGGTAGTTGGAAGTCCAGCTGGATAGTTGAGAGCTGGTGCGTACGACCAATGGCGTCACGCGCCTGCACCGAAATCTTTGGACCGTAAAAGGCACCGCCACCTTCGTCGAGCACCAACTCCAGCCCCGCGCCACGCGCCACGTCCGCCAACGTCGCCTCGGCCTCGCGCCACTCCTCGTCTGATCCCACCGCCTTGCCCGCGGGCCGCGTCGAGAGTTCCAAGTAGAAATCGTTGAGTCCAAAGTCGCGTAGCAGCGCCAGAACGAACGTCAAGAGATCGCTGAGCTCTTGAGCCATCTGGTCGCGAGTGCAGAAGATGTGCGCGTCGTCTTGGGTCATGCCGCGCACCCGCGTGAGCCCGTGCACCGCGCCGGACTTCTCGTAGCGGTACACCGTGCCGAACTCGAACATGCGCAACGGCAATTCGCGATACGAGCGCTGACGGGCCTTGAAGATCAAGATGTGGAACGGGCAATTCATCGGTTTGAGGTAGTACTTTTGACCATCGTCGAGGTCCATGGGTGGGTACATTCCGTCAGCGAACCACTCCAGGTGCCCCGACGTCTCGAACAACTCGGCCTTGGTGATGTGGGGAGAGTTAACGAATTCGTAGCCCCCCGCCACGTGCCGTGAGCGCGAGTACTCCTCCATCACCCGACGCATCGTGCCACCCTTGGGATGAAAGACAGCCAGACCCGGGCCTAGTTCGGAGGGGAAGGAGAAGAGGTCCATCTCCATCCCGAGACGACGATGATCGCGCTTCTCGGCCTCCTCGAGTTGCACCAGGTGAGCCGTGAGGGCATCCTTGGACTCCCACGCGGTTCCGTAGATGCGCTGCAACTGCGGACGCTTCTCGTCGCCGCGCCAGTAGGCGCCCGCCACTCGCATCAACTTGAAGTGTCCGAGACGCTTGGTCGAAGGAACGTGCGGACCACGGCAGAGGTCCTGGAACTCTGGGGTGTTGGAGTAGGTCGACACCACGGAGCCGCCCACCTCATTGTGATCTTCGGGGTTGGCTCCCGAGCGCACGCCGGCGATGATCTCAACCTTGAAGGGCTGGTCCTTGAAGAGTTCGAGTCCCTCCTCGATCGAGTACTCCGCGCGTAAGAAGGGCTGGTCCTCGGCGACGATGCTGCGCATCGCGTCCTCGATCCGACTGAGGTCATCGTCACTGAAGTGGGCGCCGTGGGGCAACTCGAAGTCGTAGTAGAAGCCGTCGCGAATGGCGGGGCCGATGGCGTAGTGCGCCCCGGGCCAGAGTCGTAGCACCGCTTGGGCGAGCACGTGCGCAGTCGAGTGACGCAGGACCTCGCGACCGAGATCACTACCGGGGGTCACGATCGCGACCACGTCGCCACTGTGTAGAGGCCGAGTGAGATCGGTCAATTCACCATTCACCCGCGCCGCCAGGGCGTCCTTGGCTAAGCGAGAACCAATGTTCGCCGCCAAATCGAACGCGTTGGACCCTTCCTCGAGAGTGCGGGTACTACCGTCCGGGAGTTGAACCTCGATAAGCGACATATTGCCTTTCCTCCACTACAGCGTAATGCCGAGCAGTGCAGCGGCCGGAGCCACGTTCGCGCCCGCGTGCGCCGCGGCGTCCACCGCCGCGAGGGCCGCCGGACAGTTGAGATCGTCGTCGAGCGCGTCGCGAACATCCTGCAACACCGCGCTGTCGCGCCCATTGAGTGTCGAGCGCCACGTCGCCAGTCGTGACTGGGCCTGGAACAGGAGTTCCTCGCGCCACTCCCAGTCGTGGCGATAATGCTGGTCCAACATGGCCAGTCGCACCGCCGCTGATTCGGTGCGCTGCACCAAGTCAGAGACGAACACGAGGTTGCCCAGGGACTTCGACATCTTGATGCCGTCGAGGCCGACGAGGCCGACGTGGACCCAGTGGCGCACGAAGAGCTGACCACTGACCGATTCACTCTGGGCGGCTTCGCACTCGTGGTGCGGGAAGGCCAGGTCGCGACCTCCCCCGTGGACGTCGATGGTGTCGCCCAATTCGCGGCGCGCGAGCGCCGAACACTCAATGTGCCACCCTGGACGACCCGCACCCCACCGTGACTCCCACGAGGGCTCATCCTCGAGCGAGGGCTGCCACAACACGAAATCTAAGGGGTCGCGTTTTCTCGCGTCATCCGGGTTCCCTCCGTGAATAGCGGCGAGTTCCATCATAGCGAGTCGATTCTCGTGGCTCACTTGTCCGAAACGTTCGAAGGTGGACGCCTCGAAGTACACCCAGCCCTCCACCTGATAGGCGTGTCCCGTGGTGAAGAGATCACCGATCATCGTCAATATCTCGGGAATGGCCCCCGTTGCTCGTGGCTCGGAGTAGACCGGTAACAGGTTGATGAGTTGCATGTCGTGTTCGAACTTGGCCATCTCGCGCGCCGCCAGATCAAGATAATTCACCCCGAGGTGGCGGGCCTTGTTCAAGATGTCGTCGTCCACGTCGGTCACGTTGCGCACGCAGCGCGTTTCGAGACCCGCGTCACGAAGGCGTCGTTGCAGCACGTCAAAAGTCAAGTACACGAAAGCGTGTCCCAGGTGCGCCGCGTCGTAGGGCGTGATGCCGCAGCTATAGAGCGAGACCACCGGCCCCGGCTCCATCGCAAAAACGCCACGTCGGGCAGTGTCGTAGAGCAACATCAGTGCGCGAGCCCCGCCAACTTGACGTAACTGTGGGCCTTGTGGCGAATATTGATCGAGATGCACACGGCGGTGAATGCCTCGACCGCACTGGCCAGCGACATGCTTCCCGCCACCACGGCGTGAAGACCCGGCATCGCCTCGACCACCTGGGCGACGCTCTCACGAGCACCAGCGTCATCGCCGAAGATCACGACGTCGGCGTCGAGCCCACTGTCGAGTTGAACCATCTCCGAAGCGGGAAGGTGGTGGAAGGCCCCCACCACCCGCGCGCGCGGCAACGCGTGAGCAATCTGGGCCGCCATGGAGCCGCGTGGTGGGTAAATCGGCACCAATTCACGCCCCTCACGAGCCAGCGCGTTGACCATGGAAATGACGACTTTCTCCCCTAGGACGTCCTTGAGGGCGCTCACCGTGGCGACCGCCGAGTCCCACGGCGTGGCGACCACCACGATGTCGCAGTGCGCGGCGGCGTCGTTATCGGCACCCGTGACGCTCCCCGGGCCGCGTGGTGCCAATTCCGCGGCAACTCGCCCCGCGCGCTCGGCGTCACGTGATCCGAGGACCACGTCGTAGCCCGCGCTCGCCATGCGCAGGGCCACACCCTGTCCGGCGGGTCCGGTTCCGCCCAAAATACCGACGCTGCTCATGGGTACCCTTTCGATTGTTTAACTTCAGTACGCTAACAAGATGGCAATTCTGACCAATCACCGTATCCTCATCACCGGCGTGCTCACTGACGAATCACTCGCCTTTGGCATCGCTCGCCGTGCGCTCGAGGAAGGTGCGAGCATCGCCCTGACGGGAGCTGGTCGCGGACTTTCCCTCACCAAGCGTACTGCCCGTAAGTTGGATGAGTGGGGCGACGTGGGAGAAGTCATCGAACTTGACGTCACCGAGCCCGCTCAGTTCGTGTCGGCGGTGCACTCGGTGCAGGACCGCTTTGGTCGTCTCGACGGCCTCGTCCACGCCATTGGCTACGCCCCCCAGAGTTGCCTCGGCGCCGGTATGTTCGCCGCACCGTTCGAAGACGTGTCGACCGCACTGCAGATATCTACGTACTCCCTGGGCGCCCTGGTGGGCGCCTTTCGACCACTGTTGCAAAAGAGCGAAGCCCTGGGGGGCGCCTCGGTCATCGCGCTCGATTTCGACGGTACCCGGGCCTATCCCATGTACGACTGGATGGGCGTGATGAAGGCGGGGCTCGAGTCGCTGGGTCGCTACCTCGCCCGAGAAGTGGGTCCCGACCATATCCGGGTCAACATGTTGGCCGCGGGTCCCATTCGTACCATGGCCGCTAAATCCATCCCGGGATTCGAGATCTTCGAAGACACCTGGGCGGATCGCGCGCCCCTGGGCTGGGACGTCAACGACTCCTCCGCCGTCGCCGACGCCGCCGTGGCCCTCCTCTCGCCCCTACTGCGCGCTACGACTGCGTCGATCATTCACGTCGACGGTGGCGCCCACTCCATGGGTTGACGCCTGCGGCGCGAACTGGGTCTCGTAGAGATCACGGTAGAGACCACCGGCCTCGAGCAGTTCCTCGTGAGAGCCTCGCTGGACGATGCGCCCGTCATCGATCACCAAGATCTGGTCCGCGTTGCGAATCGTCGAGAGGCGGTGCGCGATCACGAGGGAGGTGCGATCAGCCATGGTCCGATCGAGCGCTCGCTGCACGGCGGCCTCGCTCTCGTTGTCAAGGTGAGCCGTCGCCTCGTCGAGTACGACGAGGCGAGGTGCCTTGAGTAGGAGTCGCGCTAACGCCACGCGCTGCTTCTCCCCCCCACTGAGGCGGTAGCCCCGCTCCCCCACCACCGTGTCCAGTCCTTGGGGCAGACTCGCCACCAGGGGGGCGATCTGTGCGGACACCAGGGCTTGTTGCATTTGTTCCGGCGTGGCGTCCGGACGCGCGAAGAGCAGATTGGCGCGCAGGCTGTCGTGAAAGAGGTGCGGGTCCTGGGTGACGACACCGACGGTCTCCTTCAGCGAGTCCGAAGTGGTCGCGCGAAGATCGACGCCGTTGATACTCACTGATCCCGACGTCACGTCGTAGAGACGAGACACCAACAGGGACATCGTAGTTTTGCCCGCACCCGAGGGTCCCACTAGGGCCGTCATCGTTCCTGGTTCGACCACGAAGGAGACGTCGTGGAGCACTGAAGTACGTTGCACTCGCTCGAGCACCGCCACCGCTTCGAGCGAGGCGAGGGAGACCTCCTCCGCTCCCGGGTACTCGAAGGATACGTGCTCGAACGACAACGTCACGGGTCCCTCGGGAATGACCCGCGAGTCGGGAGAATCCTTGATCATCGGTTCGAGATCCAATATTTCAAAGAGTCTCTCGAAACTGACCATCGCCGACATATAGTCCACGTTGAGGTTCGACAATTGGGTGAGGGGGCCGTAGAGCCTGGTCAAATAGGCCGTCAGCGCCACGACGGTCCCCACGGCGAGCGTGCCGTGCACCACGGCCACGCCGCCAAAGCCGTAGGCGAACGCGGTGGCCAGCGACGCCGTCAACGACAGTGCCACGAAGAAGAATCGCTGATAGGTGGCTTGCCGTATTCCGATATCGCGCACCTGACCGGCTCGCGACTCGAAATAATCGAGTTCATCGCGGGGGCGACCGAAGAGTTTGACCACCATGGCGCCGGCCACGTTGAAGCGCTCACTCATCACCATGTTCATTTCGGCGTTCAATTCCATGCCACGTTGAAAGAGTGTTCCGAGTCGACGCCCGACCCGTCGAGCGGGCAACAGGAACATCGGCAGCAAGATCAGAGCGACCAGGGTGATCTGCCAGCTCAGATAGAACATCACTCCCAGGGTGATGGTGAGCAAAAGGGCATTACCCACCACGTTGGAGAACAAGTCGGTGAAGGCCTGCTGCGCACCAATCACGTCATTGTTCAATCGGCTGATCAGCGCACCCGTCTGGGTTCGCGAGAAGAAGGCAATGGGCATCTCTTGGATGTGGGCGTAGACCCGAGCGCGCAGATCGAAGATCAAACTCTCACCAATCACCGCCGACGCGCGACGTTCGAACAAGGACAGCGCGGCGTCGACCAGCGCCAGCACCGCGGTCACCAGGGCGAGTTCGATGACGAGACTCTGACTGCGGTGAGCCACGTGGACGTTGGTGATCGTGTCGATGATGGCGCGCAGCACCAGGGGTGACACCGAGGTCACTATCGAGTCCAGCACTACCGCCGTCAAGAAGATCATGATCATCGGGCGGTACACCTTGGCGAAGACGAGCATCCGCGGCAGGGTGCCCTTCTTAACGCGATGTTCGAGTATGTCGCGGTTGCGGCGCATCGAATTCATTCCCGCTCGGCCGCTGCGCCCCATGGCGCCCCCGTGCATGCTCATAGCGACTCCTTCACTCCCAGCAGTGTAGGAAGCGCGCGCCGCGCACCAATCTCCTTCTACGACGTCAGGGCCGTCACCACAATCAAGACTCCCAGAGTGCACATCACGCAACCCCCCACGGAGCGCAGTACCACGAGTCGGGTGGGTGAGCCGGACAGCCACTCACGGGCCGTCCCCGCGATAATCCCCCACGTTCCGTCGCTGCAGAACGCCATCACGCTGAAAATCACGCCGAAAACGATGAGTTGCTCGGTGATGCGGCCGCTCGCTCGATCGACGAAGTGTGGGAAGACCGCCGCGAAGAACACGAGGGACTTGGGATTCAAGACCCCCACCATAAAACCCTGTTGGACAATCCGCCGGGGCGAAGGTCGTGACGCCTCGCGCTGGGCCATGGCGTGAGCGTGCTCACGACGGTGGCGCAAGGCGTCAAAACCGAGAAAGAGCAGGTAGCACCCTCCGCAGAGTTGCAAGATCACCGAGAACGCGCGCGAGTGCGACAGCAACGGTCCTAGTCCCAGGGCCACAATCAGCGACAACAACAAAGTGCCCAGGCTGTTGCCGAGCACCGTCAACACGGCCACGGTTCGGCCCCACGCGACACCGCGGGCCAACGTGAACAACACGCTGGGACCTGGCACCATGATGATGAGTATCGACGCGATGAAGAACTGCGTGAGGTGCGCGGCGCCGATCATGGTCGACTGCGCGAGGTGAAGCGCTCGAGCGCCTGCAGACTCAGACCGATGCTGAAACCAATGGTGCCCGCGAAGAACGCTGTGCCGACTCCCACCACGCCCCCGAGTAGCCAACCCAGAGTGAGCACCACGACTTCGATGCTGAGGCGGACGTAGACGACGCTGACTCTCAAGTGACGATGCAAGCTCGTCATCACGCCGTCACGCGGTCCCGGGCCCAGACCCGTGGTGAGATAGAAGGCACTTCCTATCCCGATTGCCAGCACCCCCGACAGCATCAGCACTGCGCGCAACACAGCGCTCGATGGAGTCGCCACGTTCGAAGCCGTGAGGTCGAGTGAGTAGGCGATAACTACTACGTTGGCCACCGTCCCAAAGCCGGGTCTCTCACGAAGTGGCCACCAGGCCAGCAGGACCACCGCCGAAACGAGCAAGGTGGACCAGCCCAGTGAAACCCCCAGTCGCCGAGCCAGACCTTGCGCGAAAACCGTCCACGGGGTAGCCCCCCAGTGCGAAGCGACGAGGAGCCCCTCCCCGATCCCGAACAGTGTCAGGCCGCCCACCAGTGGGGCGATCATACGAGGACGTAACGCCCACGTGCTCGTGGCACGCCACGGCGTTTCAGGAATCCGGTGACTGAGTGCTGGCACCAAACAAGGCTACCGGGCAACCCTGAGGTTGCCCGGTAGCCTTACACCCGCGAGTTTGAGTCCTAGCGGTGGTGACGGCGTTCGGCGTCACGGTGTTGCATCAGGGCGTCGTGCAAGATGTCGTTGTGACGCGCACCGATCCACACCTTGGTCGCGGTGATTGAACGAGTGACTCCCGATAGGGCCGGTCCAATCGCGCTGATCAACTGGCCGGGCACCACGGCGCTCAGGCTGGACGACCGGTCACCGAGGTGGTACACAGTGGCCGTCGTGACGTTGACGGTGAGCGTCGCTCCATAGAAGCCTCTGACCGAGATCACGTTGCCCACGACACCCGTGACGCGGCCCACGATGGCCATGTTCTCAACCGCGACGTACACGGCGCTCGTGGGAGCGGTGCTCGCTGCGGCCACTCGCACAATGTCCCCGTTGTTAACTGCCGCGATTGTCGCCACCCGACGGCCCGAAAAGTACATGGTCGAACTACTCAACGTGAAGATGATCGGCGCGGCACCAGTCGTCGAAGGCTGCACCGTCAATGACGTGTCCGTGACACTAGTGACACTACCGACGGTGATGTCGCTCGCGGGCGCTGAAATGTGCACGACTGTCGCGGTGAGGGGATTGCCGCTCGCCGAGAGTTCGACGTGAGAACCCACCAGCAACGCCGCCACCGTGACCGTTGCCTTGAGCTGCATGTACGTGGTGCCGACACCTAGGGCCACCGTCACCGGCGCCTTGAAGAATCCGGTCGGCTGGACGGTCACCGAGGTCGGAGTGCCGGCTGCGGGGGCCAATGCGGTGACGACGCCACTCAGGCTGGTCGCACGGGGTGCCGCAATGTAGATCGTGGCGGCTGTCGCCGGACTCCCCGAGGCCTCAATGCGCACCCGTGAACCCAACATCAAGGCGGTGGCACTGACTGCGGCACCACCTTGCTGATACACAGTGTTCGCCCCGAGCAGGATGTTCTGCGCCACTCCGCGATCTTCGTGGGGGACAACGGTGATCGACGTGGGTACGCCACTAGTGGGCGTCAGTGCCGTGACGATGCCATTGATGAAGAACTTACGCGGAGCCGCGATGTTGACCACGATGGCCGTCGGAGGCGTTCCCGTCGCCATGACCTGCACCGAGGAACCAAGGACCAACGAGGTGACCGTGGTGGTGACACCACTCACGTAGTACAGCGTGCCCGCACCGAGCGTGATCACGAGTGGGGCCTTGTTACGGTCGCGCGGTTGCACGGTGAGTGACGTGGGCGTGCCGCTCGAGGGTGTCAACATCGTGACCGTCCCGTTCACGAAGACGGGCCGAGGCGCCGCCACGTAGACGGCCGCGGCCGTCAATGGTGTTCCGCTGGCTTTGATCTGCACCGAGGAACCCACGACCAACGAGGCCACCGTCGTCACGCTGCCACCCGAGTAGTACATGGTGTTGGCAGCCAGAGCGACCACGACCGCCGGCGTTGAGGAGTCACGCGGCTGTACGGTGACCGACGTGGGCGTGCCACTCGAAGGCGTCAACATCGTGACCGTCCCGCTCACATTGACGGGTCGGGGAGCTTGGATCTGCACCGTCGCCGCGGTCGCGGGGCTACCGGTGAGGGCGATGCGAACAGGCTCCCCGAGCGCCAGCGCCGCGATGGTCACGGCGACGCCGCCCTTCATATACACCGTGCTCGAACTCAGCAGGATGTTCTCCGAAGGTCGAGCGAGATTCTCGGGTTGCACGGTGAGTGACGTGGGCGTTCCGCTCGAGGGCGTCAACGCCGTTACCGTGCCCCGCACTACCAAGTTCGACTGAACACGGTCGTGTGACACCGGACTCGCCATTGCTACTGCTGAAGTGGCGAAGGCGCTCGCCAGGCTCAATGCCAGGACAGCGCCGAATTTCGCCACCCTAGGGTTTCGTGTCTTCATAGCTCCTCAATTCGTCTCATTTTCGCGGACACTCCAAGGCTACGAATCCAAATTTCGAACCGTCTGTCAAATTGATGACAACCGTCGTCACACTCTGAAATTTGGTTGGCGGATTGCTGTGAATCGCCTGAGAAACCTCACGGTGATCGACACGACGCGACCTTGCCTCCGAGTTCGGGCTCAATCGGAGCCCTCGGCGATTCGCAAACGCCGCGCGGACGTCTCGCCATGACACGACGCGGTGGCGCTGGGGCATCGTTCCGACACGTGTCACAATGGCCCGGGAGTGTGTGCTCATCGATGTGCGGTTAGCACTGCCCCAAGGTAAGGAATGACGTGATTCCGCTCGTGAGTTCGGCCGTGATGAGAGAGTGCGACGCCCGCGAGGCGGCGCGACGAGGGCAGCAGACACTGGTCGAAGCCGCCGGTGTTCGAGTGGCCCACGAGGTGCATCGAATGCTGGGCACGCTCTACGCGCGTCGGATCTGCGTGCTGGTGGGTCCGGGTCTCAACGGCGCCGACGGTCTCGTCGCGGCTCGGGTGCTCCGCGCCCGGGGCAGTCGCGTCGACGTGGTGAGCGTGGCTCGACAGCCGCGCGAACTTCGCGGCTATGACGTGGTCATCGACGCGGCTTTCGGACTCGGGTGCACTCGCCCCTACGTCGCGCCACTGCTGGGCGCGGGTGTGCGAGTGTTGGCGGTGGATCTTCCCTCAGGAGTCGACGCCGACTCCGGCGACGTCCTCGGTCGCCCCCTTCGCGCCGACGTCACGCTGGCCCTGGGCGCCCTCAAGTTCGCCCACGTGGACGGCGACGCTGCCTCGTACGTTGGCGAGTTGCGTTTCGCCGGACTCGGCATCGCCACACCCATGGATGATGGTCTGATCGTCGATGACGACATCGACGCCTTCGTCAAGGGACATCGCGACGATCACAAGTGGACTCACGCCCTGAGCGTGTTGGCGGGAAGTCCACGGATGCCCGGTGCGGCCGTGTTGGTGTGCGCGGGGGCCCTGAGCGCGGGGGCTTCAATGGTGCGCCTACAGAGTCGGGGCAAGATCGCTTCGCTCGTCGCCCTCCCGGTCGAGGTCGTTCGCGCCCGCGGAACCGAGGTGGACCCGCGAAGTCGGTGCGTCGTGGCGGGCCCCGGCCTCGGGAATAATTCACTTGCCTGGCTCCGTGAACGACTGAACGACACTGAGTTGGCAACGGTTCTCGATGCCGACGCCCTCCAGGTCGAGACGCTCACGATGGTTCGTCACGCGCCGCGCATAGTGACCCCTCACGCAGGAGAATTCGAGCGCCTGAGCGGTGCCCCAGTGCCGTCGCGACGGATCGATGCGGTTCGCGAACTCGCTCACGGCACCGACAGTTTCGTCCTGCTCAAGGGTCCGCGCACAATTATCGCCAGTCCCGATGGGAGGATTCGCGTGGTCAACTCGGGCTCCTCCGCCCTTGCCACCGCCGGCACGGGCGACGTCCTCTCGGGAATGATCGGAGCAGCAATCGCGCGAGGTCACTCACCCCTGGAAGCGGCAGCGTGGTCCGCTCACCTGCACGGGATGGCGGGTCGACGACTCGGTGTCTATGAGACAGCGCACGCGCTCGCCAGCGAGGTGCGAGGGGTGTTGAGCTCGCGCTTGCGTGGCAACTAAGCGCTGAATTGCCTCCACCACTCTTCGCTCCGCAGCGACGGGATATCGCGGCGCACGTCAGCGCGACGACGGACAACTGCGCCACCGCTACACACTCGCGCCGAGAACGAGCCCCACTCCGTAGGTGACCAGCAGCGCGAGGGTTCCGCCGATTCCCACGCGCAGAGCTCCTCGCAGGGGTGGCGCACCGCCGAGTTGCGCTCCGACGGCCCCGAGCAGACACATCGCCAGCACCGTCGAGATCGCTACGAATGGGATTCGAACTGACGTGGGTGCCACGACGACAACGATCAACGGAAGCGTCGCACCAACCGCGAAGCTCATTGCCGACACGAGGGCCGCCTGTAACGGACGAGCCCTGGTCTCCTCGGCGTGACCAAGCTCGTCTCGAAGGTGCGCCTCCAGTGCTCCATTGCGGTGCAGCACCTCCGCCACCGTCGCGGCCAACTCCGACGACAGGCCGCGACTCTCGTAGATGTGCTGGAGCTCCAGGAGTTCTTGATCTGGGTCGCCCTCCAACTCGGCCGCTTCCCTCAGGCGATCGGCCTTCTCGGTGTCCGCCTGGGTGCTGACTGAAACGTACTCCCCGATGGACATCGCCAGTGACCCGGCCACCAGCGCGGCTACCGCGGCGGTGACGATGGCGATACGCGCCGCGCCCGAGGCCACGAGACCGACCACCAGTGCGGCGGTTGATACCAGTCCGTCATCAGCCCCTAGAACGGCCGCTCGCAACCAGCCCGATCGACCCGTCCGATGACCTTCTTGGTGCAACTCCATAGTGACGAGCATAGAAATTGAACACGGGTGCGACCAGGGTCCTCAGACCTCAGTCGTCGGGTCCACGACTCGATGTTCTTGCGCCCACGTCAGAACGTCAAGTCATGGGCGAGAAATCGGTCGCCGCGAGGAACACCGACTCGATGGCCACCGTCAGTGAACCGTCCACCTCACTTTCCGCCTTCGTGGTGATCCACTCCGGATCGGAGCGAAACGCCGCCCATGCCAGGTCCGCCGCGGCGCGATGAGCGAAAGCCAGCAAATAGACGATGGTATCGGTCCCTCGTCCCTCGGAGTCAACCAGCGACCAGAATCCCACCAGATCCATCCCGTGTTTGGCGAACAGGCCCACGGTGTGGTCACGGAAGCGAGCTTGCAAGTCGTCAAACTTGCCGGGAGTCGCGTGATAGGTACGGAGTTCGAAGAGGCGAGATGAATTCAACATGTTGACAGACTATTAGTCGAATGAGCCGTGGACGAGGGCAGGCAATCTCACTCCGTCGACATCGCGACACCCAGCCACACCGTCACACCGTCACACGATGAGGACCAACGTGACTTCCTCGGACCGATCCGCTATCTCAACACTTCGGGACTCCCCGGAGTGGGCACGAGGCAACGGATCAGGAGTCACGGTCGCAATTGATGGGAGACAGTCCCCTTCACCATCCTTCTCACACGGCCTGCTGTGGACCCTATGTGGAGGTTGGTTCAATCGAGTTCGCCGAACGGAGTGTCAATATTATTCACTCCGCTAAAAATAGTGACGTCGACCACCCACCATGTGGCCCATTGAACCCAGCAGCCACAACACAATGCCCACAATCAACACGATCACGCCGATTGACCACAGGATTGGCACGCCCAGCAGAAATCCAATCAACATAAGAACTGCTCCAAAAATGATCATTACCTAACTCCTCTGTTCGTGTAGCTCGGTGGTGTCGCCCGACTCGTTCTTCGTGGTGCGGTCTACTGCGCTCGCTGGCGTAGTGGGTGAACGTCGCGACGTGGCGAAGACGATCGCAGACACCACGAATCCGACCGCTCCGGCAATCATCAAGATCACGCCCACTGTCGAAAGTCGGAATCCGCTATTTTGTGCTGCGTTCTGGGCAGTTATCGCCCAATACATAATCGCGCCAGCCACTGCGGCCAGACCGCTCATCACCATTCCAGGTAGACCCATCAGAACTCTCCTTGCTCAGTCCGGACCGACGGTCCGGTGCGGCAGTAGCAAAGTCTGGGCTTGTCGTCACTTCAATCGTACTTCTCATTGGAGATTCTCAAGCGGTCGAGCAAGATTGTGAGGTGATCGTAGCGAGTGACAGACTCTCGGAACTCACTACGTTGAAATGCGCCCTTCGTTTGCCCCGCGAGCGAGGTTGGCGTTGGCACTCCCAAGGCCCGAAAGGTGCGCTCAGCCGGTGGCATCAGTGAGGCGTTGCGCCGCGACGAAGTGTGCGACGTAACCGTGGGTCCTATCAACTCGGTTCTCGAACGGGTTGGCCCGTGAGTCGAGCAGCGCAACTGGAAATTTCTTCGCGCACTTGTGTTGAGTTCGACATAATGTCTGGTAGCACCGTCCGCAGAAATACGTTCATTCGAGCATCACCCCAGAGTGCAAGGAGCGCCCATGTTTAATGTCGTTGTCGTGGGGGCCGATGGATCGCCCACCGCTCGCCGGGCTGTCGAGGCGGCCACCGAGATGGCGCTGATGTCGCGAGGCGTTTTGCACATCGTGTCAGCCTTTAGTCCCAAGTCCTACGCCGACAGTTCAGGGTCCAAGGAGTTCGTGAGCCTGAGCAACGAAGGCGAGGTTGAATCATTGCTGCAATCACTCTCCTTTATCGCCAAGAACCGCGGTGTCGAGGTCAGGACTCACGCCGCCAAGGGTGCGCCGTCCGAGGTGATCGTCAAGATGGCTGACGAACTCAACGCCGATCTCGTAGTCGTGGGCAATAAGGGCATGAGGGGTGTCCGCCGGGTGCTCGGCAGCGTGCCCAACTCCGTCGTGCACAGCGTCAACTGCTCGGTGGCAGTTATCGACACTTCTGAGTAGACCAAGTCGCACGGAGATATCTGCAGGCTGAGTTTTGTCGAGTCCTTACTTCGTCAAATGCACGTTCGATCTGTCGCACTTCTCCCGATGAAGCGCTAAAATTTCTGGTTTTCATTGACTTGTTCGCGGTCACTTTGGACCCGCGGACCGCCGATTCTGTGTAGCACGCAGCGTGCTACACTACTTCACGTGCCACGCATTGGAATCCGTGAACTGCGCCAACACGCCAGCCGTTACATTGAGCGGGTGCGCCAGGGTGAGACGATCCAGGTCACTGACAACGGGACGTTAGTGGCTGAACTCATCCCGGTCGGCGAAGCGCGTACCGTGCGCGAACGACTGCTCCGCGACGGGCAACTGATCGCCGCGCAGCGCCCGTTTCAGATACCAACTCCCCTTCCTGCGAAGGTGGGGGCGCCGAGTAACGCCCAGATCCTCGATGAGGTACGCACCGAGCGGTTTTGATTTATCTCGACACGTCCGCGCTATTCAAACTGGTTCGCAGGGAGGCCGAGACCGATGCACTGTCGACTTGGCTCCTCGAACGAGTTGACGTGCCAAAAATTACTAGCGCGCTGACACGAATTGAACTACTTCAGGCAACACGGCGACTCGATTCGTCGTCGGTCGGTATTGCCACCGCCCTGCTTGGGGGTATTGATGTGATTCCGATCAGCGCCGTCGAGATCGACGTCGCGAGCGAACTCGATCACGTCCGGAGCCTCGATGCGATTCATCTGGCGAGCGCGCTGTCGATCAACGACGGTTCTTTGGTGATGCTCACGTACGACGCGCGCCTTCGCGAGGCGAGTCTTCGGATCGGCGTTTGCGTCGAGACGCCGGGTGCGTAGTCCGGACCACTACCGTGAGTAAGCGGCTGATGAAGTGAACCCCGGATGTCGTCAAGATTCTTCCGTCTAGTTCAACTCTGTCAAGACCCACATTATTGCGACCGTTGGGAGCCACGAGCGTGAACGTTCAGGATTTCCGTGGGCGCTGGGGGACTCGAACCCTCGACCTCAGCCGTGTGAAAGTGTTCATGCCCTTTTCACCAGACGACGCGACACAACGACAGACCCCTTTGACCAGGAAAAATGACGACACGAGACGACGTGGGACAACTACGCACGACGCGATTTGTGGAGAAAAATAATCACAGCTCGTACACGGTTAAGGCCGTAAAGTCCGGAAGTTATGGTGCCAGCCTTCGTCGTATTCGAGCCCTTCGAATCGACGTGCCAAATTAGTCGTACGCACTACTTCGATCTGAGATGACGAGATGGTGCTTTTGCGCTTCCATCTCCATCGGCCGCAATACCATGTTCAAACGCATCGAGAAGGTCGAAGACCTCATCGGCGGCCCAGACTCGATTTCTTCGTCCGTCCGTTATCTCGCGTATGACTTTCGATTCCGTGAACCGACCTAGAATTCTGCGGGCCGCGATTTCCGTAATACCTAGATTGCTCGCCGCGGACTCGGCACTGATGATCGGGTGTTGCACTAATACTTCAATCATTCTGTCGACCGCCGATCCGGTTTGTCGACGGCCGATGCGAGTACCCCATTCGCTCGCCATCCCCGCGATTTCTGAGCTCAGACCCTCGGCGCGAATGGCTGATTCAAAGGTTGCGCGCGCAAAGTGCGAGATCCACTGATTGACGTCCCCGCGTTGTTGATACGCCGCCAGAGATTCGACGTATGAATCCCTTCTAGTGGCGAGAACGGTGCTGATAGGAGGGACCACCTTCATCGAAAGTCCGCGCCGACGAAGAACGACATGAATGAGTGTGCGGCCCACTCGACCATTGCCGTCGGCAAATGGATGGACCGCCTCAAACTGGGAATGAACGATCGCTGCTTGAGCAACCGCCGGAATATTCGTTCGAGAGGCGAATTCGACGAGGTCGTTCATGAGATCGGCGACGTCGTCTGGCTTCGGTGGGACGTACACGGCATTGAACGGGCCATGGTTCGATGGTCCTATCCAGTTTTGCCTCGTTCTAAATTCTCCCCCAAAGGATTCGAGACCGGTGCCCCGCGCAAGCGTCACGTGAATCTTCTTGATGACTTCGGTTGTCAATGGTCCGTCGATCGCGAACTGAATCGCATCTTCCATGGCACTGACGCTGTTAGAAATCTCTCGTGCCACGGTCTTTGCGGCGACCGGGTTCTCTCTGGCTTGGGCGATCGAGCGATGACTGGCCCTCAGGCCTTCGATACGACTCGAACTGATGGCTTCCGCGCGCAAGAGTGGCGAGGCCACCATCTCATAGTGACTAGCGTCGACGGACGCGTTGAGCTGCTCTATTGCTCGTGCTGCATCTTCAACAAGGGCCGACGTCTCGCCCGATAGAAGAATGTCTGCT